>NZ_CP030117.1:2170000-2483571 GCF_001039275.2 Brevibacillus brevis | reverse complement strand
TCGACACGGTATGATGACTGACACCGTAATGCCTGGTACGTGGGTCCCCAAAGCTGATTCTAGGAATAAAAAAGGGTGTTCCTCCAAGAGTGGCTACGGCATGAATGACCTCAGCTAACTGAATTCCCGAGAAGCCATAAGGTGTACCCGTACCCGCTACCCCAGGTCCGAGCATACAAACAATGATATCGGCATGCTCTACATGGCGTGCTGCCAGCAAGCCACTATGAATTGTCAACGACTCACGATCTCCCCCCCACGCATGACCTGTCGTCACTGTCGCAGCCAAGCTCCCGTTTACTTTTAATTGATGGACATGCTGACTCAAGGCAATCGGCAAAGATGCGCCGTCTGGCATGACATATACGATACGGGCATTTGGATTTTTTATATGCAAAGCAAGGACAGCAACAGGTAGAAGACTGTGTAGCTCGCTAATCAAAACAGGGGTACCTTCCAAGGATAAATCTTCTTGCACAAACAAAGGGTGGTACGGGCTGGCCTGTTCTTCTACCGAATCTACCGCGAGCTGCCATGGCGAATAGCGCATTTTCATCACATGCCCCCACTCATTTGGAAGAACATCCGTTTCCTCTGGTTGAGTAATCTTTCCTACGACAAAATGATACCCGCCTGTCCCCAATTCCAATCGAACAGCGGTTGTATTGATCAAAAGTAAATCGCCACTTTTATAATCCTCCTGCAAAAAAGACAGCACTCTCTCCATTTTGTATCCAGTAACCGATTCTGTCCGGACTTCGAGTATCTGCATCCCCGTTTGCTTTTCCAGAACTTTTTGGACCGTCCCCACCGCCAAACGAAGCACCCAGCTTCCCCCCTTTCATTCCTGCCTCGTCCCCGAGCTTTCTATTCAGTCTATGATGAACAGTGGTTGTCTCAATCATGCAAACAAGTGAGCGAACGAACAAAAAGGCCGGAACCCCTCGCAAGGAGATTCCGACCTCATTTGGTTACTCTTGTACTTCTGCAATGACAGCAAGCACCAGCTCAGCCGCTTTGTTCAGTTCAGCGATTGGCATGCGCTCGTTTTTTGTATGGATTTCTTCATAGCCGATGGCAAAGTTTACGCTTGGCACGTTGTAGCCGTTAAATACGTTACCGTCGCTTCCGCCGCCGCTTGCAACCAGCTCAGGATTGCGGTCAACACGTTTAACCGCCGCAATTGCTTTTTGTACAACAGGCGTTTCTTCGTTGAATTTGTAGCCGTGGTACATAAAAATAACGTCATTTTCGCAAGTCGCACCCATCTCGGCTGCCACTTCTTCAAATGCTGATGTCATTTTCTTCACTTGTGCTTCCAGCTTGTCCATAACCAGGCTGCGAGCCTCGGACCAAATTTCCACATAATCCGTTACGATATTGTACGCTTTTCCGCCTTCAAAACGCCCGATGTTTGCAGTTGTGTCCGCATCAATACGGCCCAGTGGCATACGAGAAATTGCTTTACTAGCAACCGATATAGCACTGATGCCATCCTCTGGATTCACACCTGCATGCGCTGCTTTACCGTGGATTTTGGTTACGATGCGATATTGTCCAGCACCAGCTACTGTAATTTTTCCAACTGGACCTTCCGAATCGAGGATGAAGCCCATTTCTGCTTTCAGCAGGCTGGAATCCATTGCGCGGGAGCCTACAAGTCCAGACTCTTCTCCCACAGTCAATACGACTTGGATCGTTGGATGTGGCAAGTTTTGCTCTTTCATGCTGCGAATACCTTCAAAGATCGCGGCGATTCCTGCTTTGTCATCCGCACCGAGGATCGTCGTTCCATCGGAATAGATGTAGCCATCGCGAATTTGTGGCTTGATTCCGTTTCCTGGTACAACCGTATCCATATGACTGCTAAACAGAATAACTGGACCTTTTCCAGTTCCCTCCAAGGTTGCGATCAGATTGTTGGCACCGTGTCCGGTTTTCGCTGCTGCGTCATCCTCTTCTACGGTAAAGCCCATCGCCATCAGTTTTTCTTTGAGCACCTTGTTGATCTCTGCTTCGTTCTTCGTTTCACTGTCAATTTGGACGAGCTCTAAAAATTCATTTAACAAACGCTCTTGGTTGATCGTACTCACACTCGTTACCTCCTGATCGTACTGCCCGATTTTGGTACATATTCACAAGTTCCAGTATACCGCAAAAAAAATTTTTCTACTACGTAAACGGCTATGATTCTTTCGGATATTGGCATAGCTCATACAAGACGCCATTCGCAGCCTTCGGATGCAAAAATCCGATCAGCGCATCGTGCGCACCCGCTTTGGGGACCTCGTGAATGAGAGGTACTCCTTGCTCTTTTAATGTGGCTAGACGACTCGTAACGTCATCCACATCAAAAGCAATGTGGTGAATGCCTTCTCCGCGTTTTTCCATAAATTTCGCTATCGGACTCTCATCACTTAGCGGTTCTAGTAATTCAATATGACTTTCCCCGATCTTTAAAAATGCCACTTGAACTTGTTCGCTTTCTACGATTTCAGTTCCAACCAACTCCAATCCCAATTGCTCGGTATAAAAGGGAAGCGTCTTTTCCAAGCTTTTTACCGCAATGCCGATATGGGCAATTTTTTTCGGTGCGCTCACGAATCATCATCCTTTTGTAAGTGGTTGTCTCATTGGCTACATTTCGGTACAATTTCAGCATGGACGAAAAAAAGAAAGCCAATGATATCCTTTTCTTCATTCTAGCACAGCCACTTACAGAATCACCTGATAATTTCCTCAACCCTGAAAGGAGGTTTGATTAGAATGAGACACCAATCGCTCTTTGCAAAAATCCTGATCGGCATTCTAATTCTCTCACTCATCGTTCCCACGTTTTTTTACTTTCAATAAACGAGTGATGATAAACACTTAAAAACCCCTTTCCGACCGAAAAGCGGAAAGGGGTTTTTCGTTTGTCCCAGCTAGTTTTTATTTGTGAACGAATACACTGGAAGTTTTCGCATCCCAGCCGACTTTGTAACCAAGATTATCCGTAACCGTACGGATTGGGATCATTGGCATGCCGTTTTTCAGGACAACAGGTGTTGGCAATTGGATTTCCGTTTTGCCTACTTTAGCTGTTTTCGAACCAACTGTAAACTTCACAACCTTGGTTCCACTGATAACAGCAACACTTGTATTGTTCCATTGCGTAGTCAGTGCCAGTGCTTCTTTAAAGAATTGGGCTGGAACCATGGTCGTATTTCCATCTGCAATGTAAGGAGCTACAGAGAGAGGATAGTTTTTGCCATGCAGGGTGAAGTTTGCTGTATTTACTTTAAAGGAAGCTGAGTTCACCGGAATAACAGTCGATGGTTGTTGCGGCTGTTGTGGTGTCGGCGTTGCAGGCTTTGGTTGAGCCGGGGAAGGCATTCCTACACCAACAGCACGTGCAAACAGCAAGCCTCTTTCTTCGGAAGTAAATACGCTGATGCTATATGTGTTTTTCACAGCAGGGTTTACGATGTTCGCTGCTGGATTGATCACGATATTAGCGTTTGTTGCCGCAGGAATATCCTGAGACGGATAAATCAGTACGTTTTGTCCACGAACCGCAACGAAATTCGCTCCTACACCATTTACAGAGATGTTTGCTGGCGCGATGTAAGCCGGTACCTTGTAGCCTACCGGGAATACGATCTCGATAAAATCGCGTTGCTTTTGCAGACCAACACCTAATCCTTTGATTGCCACGTTCACACCCGTCTGCTTGCCAAGTGCATTTTGTGTCAAAGCGATAGTTGCAGTGTTGTTGTTAGTAGCTGTATTTGGTACAGGTACTGGCGTTGTTGGATTGGTTGGGTTGGTTGGCGTCGGGTTCACAGAAGAGCCACCAACGCTGAAGGATTTGGATTCCAAGGTTCTTCCGGAAACAGTAGCCTTCAACGTATAGCTGCCAGCCGTTTTTGGATTGGAAATCCACGCTCCATAAGTAACTTCAACCTTCACTCTGCTATTAGCACTGAAGCCGGTTGGGGCTACCAACGCGATTCTATTACCAGCTGCTGTTGCTTTTTTCGCTGGTTTCCCATTGAGCAAAAAGTCTGATGCAGTCAAAATACCCGGCACCATGTCAGATGATGGGAATTCGAGAACCAGTTCTCCATCCGCTTTCAATTCTTTGCTGCCAAAGTCAGCATCAAAGGTGTAGCTGGAGCGAGCTCCTGCGCCCGGATCAGACAGGTTCACTGTAAAGCTGTCGGAAGCGCTGCTAGAGCTGGAACCGTTCTTCGTAATTTCAATATCTTCTGATTCGTATGTAGTTCCATCATATTTCACTTTAAAAACATGCTTGCCACTGGAATCAGGATTCTCGATTCCAGCATCCTTGTCAAATTCCAAGGTGATGTAATCATCTGCGTCTGCACCACTCGGAATTTTGACATCAACCGTACTGCCACTGACACTGACAGATTTCGCTGTATAACCGTTTACTTTTACATCCTCTTCATCAATGCTTGATGGCAACATGTTTTTCTCTGGGAAAGTGACAGTAATCGTGGAGTTAGTCTCCAGCTCATCACTTCCTTTGAGAGAAATTTTGCCAAGCTTGAGGCTGACTTTTTCTCCTGCTGCTTTGCTGCTCAACGATACGGCGTAATCATTGCTAGACTTGCTACTGCTGCTCGAGCTGCTTTTTTTGATATCTACATCATCTGATTCCGAATCCTCGTCGCCCGCTTCTACACTTACGCTGTATGAACCTTTGTCGTCAGGATTCGTGATACCGCTCGTAATTTTAATCTTAATTTTATCGCCTTTTTCTAATTCTTCATCTGTCTTGATTGTAATTTCTTCTCCATCAACACTTACTTTCTTCACATCGAAGCTAGCATCAATATCATCCGTATCAATGTCATCGTCGATATCATAATCAGAATCGAATTCGATGGTAATGGTTTCTCCACTATCCAGGTCTTCTTCTAGCTTGAATTCAATGGTGTAGTCACTTTCTTTACCTGCACCATCGTTGTCAGCCGTTACCGACAATTTTTCAATAGCATGTGCTTGCTGCGGTACTGACACAAAAGGTGTAGCGGCCAGCGCTGATGCCAGCACTATTGGTAGTGCTTTTTTACTCTTTTCCATGTTTTTCCTCCCATATTTACCCTTTATCTGGAAATTCTCTCTAGCAGGACGCTACCAGTCTACCACAAATGCTATCTGGTGGGAATCTCTTCTATATCATTTATGAGACTTACTGGCTCCAATTGCTAAGACGAAGACGTCTCGGAAAAAGTTACATACGAAATGTTCGATTTGGAAAATTTTTTTAGATATTTTTTATCAAAAAAACCAGGTCTTTACCTGACCTGGTTTTTCCACACCCTAGTACAGCTTGGTATCCGGTCCTACATTCTCAAGCTTTTGCTTCACGCTTTGCAGGAATCGTCCACAAATCAGACCATCCAGCACGCGATGATCCAACGACATGCACAGATTGACCATGGAACGCACTGCGATCATGTCGTTAATAACAACAGGGCGTTTCACAATGGACTCGACACTAAGAATCGCAGCTTGTGGAGCATTGATAATCGGCTGGGACAAAACAGAGCCAAAGGAGCCTGTGTTGTTAACCGTAAAGGTCCCGCCTGTCATGTCATCCATCGTCAATTTTCCTGCACGGGTGCGTGCTGCCAGATCATCAACTGCCTTAGCAATGCCAAGAATGGATTTTTGGTCAGCATGCTTGATGACAGGAACATAGAGAGCATCTTCCGTGGCTACTGCGATGGAGATGTTGATGTCCTTTTTCACGATGATTTTGTCATGCGCCCATGTGGAATTGATCATCGGGTACTCTTTTAACGCTTCCACAACCGCTTTGATAAAGAACGGCAGGAACGTGAGGTTGAGCCCTTCCTTTTTCGCAAATTCACCTTTTGCCTGATTGCGGAAGTTAACGAGATTGGTCACGTCTACTTCGACCATCGTCCAAGCATGTGGAGCCTCATGCTTACTCTGTACCATCCGGCTTGCAATCGTACGACGAATAGATGTTACCGGGACAACTTGATCACCGCTTGCAACCGGTATATCTACGGAAACAGCAGGAGTCGAAGCTGGTACTACCGGTGCAGGTGTTGAAACGACAGTAGTTTGTTCGACTGCTACTGGAGCCTGCGCGACCGTTTCTTTCACGGTCTCAGTTGGTTTTTGGCCGCCCGCGTCGATAATCGCTTGGACATCTTTGCGGGTAATACGACCGCCTGCCCCAGTCCCTACAACGCGGGACAAATCAATGCCATGCTGCTGTGAGAGCATGACAACAGCAGGTGAATAACGTTGTTTCGGTCCATCCATGACTGGTACTTGCTGATTAGATACAGCCGGCGTAGCTGCCTTTGGCTGCTCGGTTGCAGGCGTTTGTGGGGCCGTAGTTTCCGTCGTGCCAGCAGGCGCTGCAGTTGCACCTTCCGCACCACTTTCTTCTATATATAGGATCAACGTACCGACAGCGACTGTCTCACCTTCTGGCACGACGATCTCTGTAACGCGTCCTGAAACGGTAGAAGGAACCTCTGCGTTTACTTTATCCGTCGTCACTTCAGCCAGCGAGTCGTATTTCTTGACCGTGTCGCCTACATTGACCAGCCATTTGCTAATGGTGCCCTCGGTCACGCTCTCTCCGAGCTGGGGCATAAGTACTTTCGTTGCCATGATCCTTGGTCCTCCTCGCCTTAAAAGTTGGCCAGCTCGCGCATTGCTTCCAATACTTTTTCCGGGTTCAGCATAAAGTATTTTTCCATCGGCGGGCTGTATGGCATAGCCGGTACATCTGGACCGCAAAGACGTTTAATCGGTGCATCCAAATCGAACAGGCAATGCTCCGCTACAATGGCAGCTACCTCACCGCCAACGCCGCCTTCTTTGTTGTCCTCGTGTACGATCAATACTTTGCCTGTCTTCGAAGCCGCTTCTACAATCGCTTCCTTGTCCAACGGATACAGTGTGCGCAAATCAAGAATATGCGCGCTGATGCCTTCTTGTGCGAGCTTTTCCGCAGCTTGCAGCGCGAAGTGCAGAGTCAAACCGTAGGAGATGACCGTGATGTCTGTACCCTCTCGCTTGACATCCGCTTTGCCAATCGGCAGCACATAGTCATCCTCAGGCACTTCGCCTTTGATTAAACGATAGCAGCGCTTGTGCTCGAAAAAGAGCACAGGATCCTCGTCGCGAATGGCTGCTTTCAGAAGACCTTTTGCATCATAAGGTGTCGAAGGTGCTACTACTTTCAAACCAGGGGTGTTCGTGAACATCGCTTCCACAGATTGCGAATGGTACAGTGCACCGTGAACCCCGCCGCCGAATGGAGCACGAATCGTGATCGGGCAATGCCAGTCGTTGTTCGAACGATAGCGCATTTTCGCCGCCTCACTGACAATTTGGTTCACAGCTGGCATGATGAAGTCCGCAAACTGAATCTCAGCGATTGGACGCATGCCGTAAGCTGCCGCACCAATCCCTACACCGACAATAGCGGATTCAGCCAGTGGCGTATCAATCACGCGCTCCTCGCCAAACTCTTCAATCAACCCGTTTGTCGCACGGAAAACTCCACCGCGTACGCCAACGTCTTCTCCGAGGATAAACACATTGGAATCGCGACGCATTTCTTCACGCATCGCCATTGTAATTGCATCAATAAAAGAAATGACTGCCATAAAAGATCCCCCCTTATTCCCCGTATACGTATGTCATAGTCGATTCTGGTGTTGGATATGGCGCGTTTTCTGCATATTCAGTGGCTTCATCCACTTCCAGTTGTACGCGAGCAAGCATATCCGCTTCCTTATGTTCGTCCAAGAGTCCGATCTCTCTCAAATATGCAGCGAAAACAATTAACGGGTCCTTTTTCTTCGCTTCTTCCACTTCTTCTCTCGTACGATACACTCGATCGTCATCGTCACTGGAGTGTGGAACAAGGCGATACATAACGGCTTCGATCAGCGTTGGCCCTTGACCACTGCGAGCACGCTCAACCGCTTCTTTCATGACGCGGTATACTTCAATCGGATCGTTTCCGTCCACACTGATGCCCGGGAAGCCATAGCCGATCGCACGGTCTGCTACACTTTCACAAGCCAACTGCTTTTTCAGTGGTACAGAGATCGCGTATTTGTTGTTTTCGCAGAAGAAGATAACCGGGAGCTTGTGGACACCCGCAAAGTTCGCACCTTCGTGGAAGTCCCCCTGGTTGCTGGAACCTTCTCCGAACGACGCATACACAACAAAATCTTTTTGCTTCATTCTACCCGCCAAAGCCATACCGACTGCGTGCGGCACTTGGGTAGTCACAGGGCTTGAGCCCGTCAAAATATTGTACTTCTTGCCACCGAAGTGACCTGGCATCTGTCTTCCTCCGCTATTCGGATCTTCTGCTTTCGCAAAAGCGGACAGCATGCAATCACGGGCTGTTTGGCCAAAGACCAGCACCAAACCAAGATCGCGATAGTACGGGCACAAGAAATCTCTGTCTTTTTCCATCGCAAAAGCTGCCCCCACCTGAGCTGCTTCCTGACCCTGGCAGGAAATCACGAACGGTACTTTGCCCGCACGATTCAACAGCCATTGGCGCTCGTCAATTTTTCTGGCCAATAGCATGTAATAATACATGTCAAGGACTTGTGCATCGGTCAATCCCACTTGCTCATGTCGCTTGGTTGTCATCGTTACATTCCCTCCTTGCTAATTGTGTATCGCTTTTCCGTCGACAGCCTGCGCTGCCTCCATGATTGCTTCGGATAAGGATGGATGCGGGTGAATCGTCTGACCGATCTCCCACGGAGTCGCATCCAGCACACGGGCCAAGCCCGCTTCGGAAATCATATCTGTCACATGTGTACCGATCATGTGAACCCCTAACAAATCATTGGTCTTGGCATCAACGACCAACTTCACAAAGCCGTCATTCTCACCGTGAATCAGTGCTTTGCCCAGCGGCTTAAAGCTGAACTTGCCGATTTTCACATCGTAGCCTTGTTCTTTTGCTTCTTTTTCAGTGAGTCCGACATTTGCGACTTCAGGTCGGCTATACGTACATTTCGGAACCTTGGTGTAATCCATCGGGTGCGGGTTTTGTCCAGCCATGTGCTCTACCGCAAGAATTCCTTCATGCGAGGCAACATGCGCCAATTGCAAGCCGCCAATAACGTCTCCAATCGCATAAATATGAGACTCTGCGGTCTGGAAAAATTCATTAACCACGACTACGCCACGCTCGACTTTGATTTCTGTTGCTTCCAAACCGATGTTTTCTACATTTGCTTGGCGTCCTACTGATACGAGTACCTTTTCGGCTTCAAAGGTTTGGACTCCATCCTTGACTTCCGCCTGAATAGATACTTTGCCTTCCCCTTTTTCCAACGATTCAGGCAGCACCTTTGCTCCCGTCACGATGTTTACTTTCCGCTTTTTCAACAGACGAGCCAATTCCTTGCTCACTTCTTCATCCTCAAGCGGCAAAATACGGTCGGCGTACTCCACAACAGTTACTTCCACACCGAAATCATTGAGCATGGAAGCCCACTCAATCCCGATAACACCGCCACCCACAATGACAACTGAAGCAGGCAATTGCTCCCACTGCAATGCTTCATCGCTTGTTACCACATAAGATCCGTCGATAACCAAACCGGGAAGTGTGCGTGGACGAGAACCTGTTGCCAGTAAAAGGAACCGTGGAACGATCATTTCTTGATCCCCGTTTTCCTTTTCAATGCGCACAGCACCTGCCTGCGGAGAAAAAATGGAAGGCCCCATGACTCTACCAAAGCCTTCAAAGACAGTAATGCTGCCTTTTTTCATCAAGTATTGAATCCCTTTGTGAAGTTGGTCGATAATGCCTTGCTTTCGCTCTTGTATTTTTGTGAAGTCATAGCCTACAGTACCTGCCGAGACTCCGTATTTGTCAGCTTCCTTCAGGGTGGAGAATACTTCTGCACTGCGCAATAGCGCTTTAGATGGGATGCAACCACGGTGCAAGCAAGTACCACCGAGCTTTTCTTTTTCCACGATTGCTACCTTCATTCCCAACTGGGAAGCGCGGATTGCCGCTACATAACCGCCGGTACCTCCCCCGAGGACGACTAGATCAAACTCTTGAGACACCACGATCTCTCCTTTCATTCGGAAAGCTAGCCTGCGTTTTTATGAGAATATGAATATTCAAAGAAAACCGTTTATGTATTCCTGACCGCTCCTCCATAGAAGAGCGGACAGGAGTATGAACTTTATAGAAGAAACGAGATTAGCGCTTGTAAACAGTCTTGCCGTTTTGCAGGAAAGTATTACGTGATCTTGCAACACTTGCAATGCGCTCTTCTGCCATGCGGTCAGCAGCTTTGTAGGAAGCCATGCCATCACGTTCAGCGATTTCGTAAATTTTCAGGATGCTGTCATAGATTGTTTCTACTTTTTTCAGTGCACGCTCGCGGTTGTAGCCTTGCAGCTCATCTGCCACATTGATTACTCCACCAGCATTGATCACGTAGTCAGGCGCGTAGATCAGACCCATTTCGTGAATTTGGTCACCGTGTCTCTCTTCTTTCAGCTGGTTGTTAGCTGCCCCTGCAATCACTTTTGCTTTGAAGAGTGGAATCGTGTCATCGTTGATGATTGCACCCAGTGCGCAAGGAGAGAAGATATCGCACTCAACACCAAAAATCTCGTTAACGCCTACAGCTTTCGCACCGAAATCGTTCACTGCGCGATCTACGTTTTCTTGATTGATGTCCGTTACGATCAAATGCGCGCCTTCTTCATGCAGATGGCGGCACAGATTGTACGCTACGTTACCTACACCTTGTACAGCAATCACTCGGCCGGAGAGGGAGTCGGAACCAAACGCCAATTTAGCAGCAGCTTTCATTCCGCGGTAAACACCGTATGCTGTAACAGGAGATGGGTTACCACTGGAACCGAATGCCGGAGAAACACCTGTGACGAAATCTGTTTCCAGGTGGATCATATCCATATCTGCTACCGTCGTTCCTACATCCTCAGCCGTGATGTAACGGCCATTGAGCCCTTGAATATAGCGACCGAAAGCACGGAACAGCTCTTCACTCTTATGCTCACGCGGATCACCGATAATGACCGCTTTACCACCACCGATGTTCAGTCCAGCCGCAGCGTTTTTGTAAGTCATCCCACGACCGAGACGCAATACGTCCACAATCGCCTCTTCTTCTGTTTTATACGGCCACATGCGCGTACCGCCGAGTGCTGGTCCTAATGTCGTATCATGAATGCAAATGATTGCTTTCAAACCGGAATTTTCGTCTTGGCAAAATACCAATTGCTCGTAATCGTACTTTTGCATGTAGTCAAAGATGTTCACTGAAGAAACCTCCCTAGTATCTTTCGTTTTCCGCTTAAGTAAGCTGGCGTAACAGTGGGCTCCATTTGGAGAATTTCCCGCCAAGAGGTATATGCAAAAGTCATGCCAATAAAATCAAACTCATGAAAGCGCTTTATTTACAAGAACGTGGAATGAGTATCCCGACGTCAAGTCTGCATTTTTTTGCATATACGCGCAAAGATTTGCGTGCAACATTTTGCACAGTTACTTTGTTACTCTTCCTGCACATCCATGATGCCCAATTTTTCCATCTTGTAGTACAAACTGCGAATCGCGATTCCAAGACGTTTGGCTGCAAGGGTGCGATTGCCTTTGGCTGCTGCCAATTCCCGCAATATGTGCTGACGTTCTGCCTTTTCTACTGCTTCTTTTAATGTGGTACCAGTGGAATCCTCATGCTGGGCCTCTTCCTTTTTGGTCGAAACGATTCTTCTTTCCAGAGGGGGTAAATGCTCCGGCATAATGATTCGCTCGTTGATCCGCATATGAATCATCGCCCTGCCCAGTACATTCTCGAGCTCGCGTACATTGCCTGGCCAGTGATAGGACAGAAGCATCTGCAATGTTTCTTCATGCAGCTCTTCTACATTTCTACCATACTCCAAATTGGCTTTTCGCAGCAGGTGCATAGCAATCGGTTTAATATCTTCCAAACGCTGTCTGAGTGGAGGGATATGAATCGGTACGACGTGGAGACGATAATACAGGTCTTCACGGAAACGTCCCGCTCCGATCGCTGCCTCCAGATTCACATGGGTAGCTGCAATGACGCGAACATCGATGTTGATCGGCTTCGTTCCACCGACTCGTACGACCTCTCGCTCCTGCAAGACTCGCAAAAGCATGACCTGCATGCTCATGGACAGCTCGCCGATCTCGTCCAAAAAGATTGTTCCACCGCTCGCTTCCTCAAACAGCCCCCGCTTTCCTCCTCGACGCGCACCTGTAAACGCACCTTCTTCGTAACCGAAAAGCTCACTCTCCAGCAGGCTCTCTGAGATCGCTGCACAGTTGACCCGGATAAATTGGTTGTATTTTCGTTCACTTGCATTATGTATGGCATGGGCAAACAGTTCTTTCCCCGTTCCCGATTCTCCACGAAGAAGGACCGTTGCTGGTGTTGACGCCGCTTTTTTGGCTTGCTCGATCGCTTGCTGCATGGACTCGCTATAGCCGATGATGTCTGCAAAGCTATATTTTGCCTCCAGATTGCGGATGATACGACGAGCTCTCTCCAGCTCTTCTGACAGGCGCTTGAATTCAGAGACATCGTGAATGACGCCAACGCTGCCTTTCAGCTCTCCATCGACCAGAACAGGTGCAACATTGACTACGACGTCCTTGCGCTTTGGTCCCAATTTCATGGGGGCGCCTCTCACTGCCTTCTTCGTTTTCAAGACTTGCATGTGCATGCTATCGCCTTCGGAAATATCTACCGTCGCTGGTTTCCCGATAATGTCGTCTTGCGAAAAACCCGTAAGCCTTGTGTAGGCCGGGTTGATCAAAAGTCCATTCCCGTATTGGTCAACGACTGATATTGCTTCGTCCGATGATTGAATAATTGCTTGTAGCATGCTCTGCAAATCTTTCAAGTTCGTCACTTCTTCTGCCAACGCCATGATTTCTGTAATATCACGGAAAATGGCAACAGCTCCGACAACTTCTCCACGATCATTGCGAACGGGCACACGGTTTGTAATAATCCGCGTCTGATTTGGCAAAACTTGCTCCTGATTCAATTCGGGAGAGCCTGTCTTTAATACAATATGTAACCGAGTGTTCGGTATACGCTCTGAAACTTTTGTATCCAGCACTTCACTCGCCTCGATGCCCATCAATCGCTCTGCGGCTTTGTTGAACAACGTTATAACTCCTTGACGATTGACACCGATAATCGCGTCATGCGTGGAGTTCAACATCGTTTCCCGCTCGCGCTGATTTTGCATCAAGACCGCAATTAGCTTATCGCGTTCCCGAATCAATTTCATGACGATTCTCGTAAACGTTCCTGGAATGAGCACTGTCTTATCTTTCTTTAATTGCCTGAGATGCTCATACTCCCCCAGGTCCCCTGTAGCTTCTAAAATGACATCCAGATCCTCATCCAGATAAGGCCGATAATCTTGATCGACGGGAATCCCCAATGATTGGGCCAGCAGAATGCCTGGGGCGTCCGGCCGTTGATCGACGACAGCAACGACTTGTAATCGGTCCATCTGGTTTAGCATCCGCAGGAGTGCTGTTCCACCACGTCCCGCACCAACGATGAGCAGCTTGTGCATGCGAGAGACCCCTCACTTTTTGAACAACCTCTTTACGATCTTACTCGATACCATTGTACTCCAACAAACCGTTGATGGACAGGCGTTCTTCCCTAACGTGCGCTCGTTCATGTGCAACAGGTACGGTGGACAAGGCTGTTCGCATCCGATATGATGAAAAGACCGTGCTGTAGTTATTGAAGTCGTTTACGCATTCGAGAAAGGGGTGAAAAACCCTTGGTATTTCAGAAAATCATTGCCCTCTTAATTATGGTAATCCCGGCGGCAATCGCCATGTACGGAATCAAGTTAATCCGAGACGCATTCTTCTATTCTGCCTCTCCCGATGTTGGATTTTTGTGGGGAAAACTCATTCTAGGTATACTGGCTTTCGCCATCCCTGTATGGTTTATTGCCGGATTTATTCTCCATCACGAACGCAAAAAAAATCGCGTACAGCCCCGTTTCATGGTTCCTGAGCCTGATGATGAGGACTAGACCAAACCGGACGAGCCAGTCTGGTTTTTTTTATTTTCAGCTTCTGTAACTCTCCCCCATTGATCGAGCCGACGAAGCCAGCTGACGTGTTCGATGACGCGGGAAAACGAGCAAAATTCTGCCGCAATCTGAAGACACAGGAAAAGCACGAGCATACTCGCCTGTACATAAATAGGTGTCCCGATGACAAAGGAAAAGCCTGCTGCAAAACCCAAGGCATTGGACCCTGTATCTCCGAGCATGATTTTGCCGCCAGCGTCATGGGGAAACATGCGCACGCTTGCCATGAAAACAGGGATCAAAAAAATCCAGTTTGCCATCGCCCCACTGGCTCCTATTGTCCATAAACCAAAAGCCGCTGCCATTGCTGTCAGGCACCAAAACACTTTGATCGCCCGTGCAGGCCGCAAATCAAACAAGTTAACAATATTAGGCGAGAGTGCAAGTAAACCAAAGGAAACAATACCGGCCCACAACGAGTTCGAAAGAGAGAAGGAAAGATAAAAAGCCGTGCTTGTCCCGCCTATCAGCTTCCACATCCCACTAGTCATTCGCCTCTCTCGCCATAACACGCCGAAATGTCCACGAAAGCCTTTTGCATCCCGATCTGATGTGCGATCATCACGCCATCCCCAAAAAGCCATCGTGATCATACCTGTTAGAAACAATAAGCCGTTCAGGAGAAGCTCGCTTTTGGCCCCTCTGAGAAGAAGTAGTCCGATCAGCACTAGCCCAGTTATAGCGCTCGAACATACGAGGATAAGCCCCCCTGCTGTCAGTACGGACTCTCCTTCGTAATTGAATCGATTCATCCCCAGTGCTTTGAGCTTTTGTGTGCCGATTTTATGCAGCGGGCGGTCAAGCACCAGCGGAAGAACGACCGCGATGAGCATGATGAGCATCATGATTTTCGTTTCCACTCCTGCCCCTCCCACCATTTCCAGCATAGCGTTCGGCTAATCGCGACAAACTCATTCCCGCGATGACAGAAGCCTGCCCAATCGTTTTTCGTTTCACGGTGCGAAAAAAAGACAGGGACCTCTGCTACACGATACCCTGCACGCAAAGCATCGACAGTGAGACCCACCTCTATGCCAAATCCTTTATCCTGACTCCCCAATCGATTAAGAAGCTCGCGACGTATTGCCCGTTGTCCCGATAAAGGGGCTTTTGCTTCAAAGCCTGTCAACATCCGGATGCCATGATGGGCCAAGCCTTTTGCTAATCCGAGACCTGCTTTCACTGTCGGAGGGGGAAGAACAGCTACCGCCATATCACAGACATCTTGTAACACCGGCGTAAGCAAATGTGCGGCTTCTGCTGCGCTGTCTCGCAAATCACCGTCGAGAAGCATGACCACATCCCCACTGGCGCACTTCCAGCCCAGTTGAACAGCGGCACCCTTCCCTTGATTGCGCGGCGCTCGAATCACCACATCCGCCCACTTGCTTGCGATGTGTGCCGTCTGATCTTTACTGCCATCATCAACGACGATTAATTCATCACAAAAAAAGCGTTCACGGATGGCACGGAGTGTATCACCGATGGAAGCCTGTTCGTTGAACGCAGGGATGACGACGCTAACTTTTTTCACGCGAGCCCTTCCTCTCAGCCAATCTATTTTGCACTTGCTCCAAAAGTGCCCATTGTTTTGCAGGAGAGTCAGGCACTTCTCCGACCTGAATCCAGGAATTCACCTGTTTTTCCTGTAGCCAAAGCGGCGCTTGCCTAGCTACTACCAAAAGTACTCCATCTTCCCAACTATTTCCCTCGCGATACGAAACCACTTCTATGCCTACTGAATGCATCAGTTGCTTAACCTGTTCAGCAACGTTGCCATCCTCCTGCCAAACATACACCTTGCTTCCAGCAAGTTCATCCACATAGCGTATGCTCATGAGTTGGACGACTTCTTGGTTGCTGCGAGCAACTTCTTTGAGCAATCGATTCATTTGCTGTCTTAATTCATGGTTGCTTTTGAGCGCGCGATCATACTTTGCTTCCATATTGGAAAGAATGCCGTTTGTTCCTTGCGTTATCCATGAATGGCCTGCCGTCCCTCCTAACAAGATACCTACCCCAAGTGCGACAAATATGGCTGCCAGTGAAATCAAATGATAGCGGAAGGGTATCATGTCTACCTCCATGAAAGTGCGTTGTTCATAAAGTCCAAGTCCGCCACTGGGTCCAAATCATCTGTACAGCATGACGGGCGATCGGATTAATGACGAGCGCGGCTGATACAGGGAGAAGCATAGCGACTATACACCAACCCCACAGCTTCCATGACTCGCTCGGCCGATAGAGATGACTGACTCCTTTGGCATCAATTAGCTTTGTCCCGATCTTTGTGCGGACCAATAACGTGCTCGCCATACCTTTGCGGCCTTTTTCGAGAAAATCAATCATATTTGTATGAGCACCGATCGTGACGATCAGTTTAGCCTCTTTTTCGTACGCTAACAGCATCGCCACATCTTCACTCGTACCGGGCGCTGGCAAAACATGATAAGGCAAACCGAGTGCTTTTACGCGAGCCGTTCCAGGTGCTGTCCCATCTACAAAAGCATGAACAACGACCTCCGCTCCGCTTTGGAGTGCTCTGTCCGAGACGCTGTCCATATCTCCCACAATCAGGTCTGGACGATACCCCGCTTCCATGAGGGCATCTGCACCACCATCGACCCCGATCAAGACAGGTCGATATTCTTGAATGTAGGAAGACAGGGTCAGCAAGTCCTCTCTGTAATGTTTCCCGCGAACGACGACAACGACGTGTCGCTGTTCCATTTTTGTATGTAATCGCACATGGCAAAGCGGTTTTAAAAAAAGGTCTTTTTCCTTGCTGGCGTACAAAAGTGTATTGTCGATAAACGAAGAGAGTGTATCATCCAACTTATCCTGCGCTTCATGCCATCGGTTCAAAATAGAGGGAACCGTCACCTGCTGCAGCCTGCATATATGGACCCACTTCTCTTCTAATAGGATGTACAAATTTTCTTCGCGTATCGTTGCATACTTGCCCTCGATCCATTCCATGAACGAATCCGACCCATCTACATCCAGTACTTCATAGAGTGTGACACCGTTTGTTAAAAGTTGGCGGGCTCCTTCAGCCGGATATTGCCCCGTCATGAATGGCGAAAGATTGAGGGCGACTTTTACCCCTCTTTCCAGCAAGGACTGTGCTGCTATCTCATCAACGTCTGGATGATCAATGATGGCGATATGATGGGAGTGGAGACGTTTGCACAACTGCTTCGTCTTCAGATCAGCTGCTACGACAGCCGTGTATGAATGTGTTGCAGAACCTTTTTGTTTGCCCACTTTCCCACCTCCGCCTTTAGTATGCTAAATATTTCCTAACTACATGCAAAAAACGGTCAGAGCGTTTTTTGCAGACCGCCAGCGGGTCCCATCGTGTTTAATGAAAACCAACGAGATGTTTTTCACAAAAAAAGAGGCTGTGCATCAAATGCACAACCTCTTTTAGCGAAGCGTTTTCAGTTTAATCTACGCACCCTTGACCAGGTAGTAAATGATCAAACCATCTGCGAACAGGAAAACCATCAAAGATACAAAGCCAAATAAGATTGCAAATGTGTTTTTCGCTTTGATGGAATTCAAACAGCCCCAAGCGATAAAGAATGTGAAGATAAACATCAGGATGTCAAATAAAACGATTTTCATAAACGACAACTCCTTCACCATGATGACGCAAACCGGAATACAATGGCAATTCCATTATATAGCTTCACGTATTATGAGACAAGCATATCCAAATTTGTGAACAAAAAGTTTCACAATTATTTCCCTTTTATTGTGCCACATGTTGCGCTGCCTATCCATATACTCCAGCAATCTTGCTCATTCCATTTTTCTTCCCTGGCTACATGATCATGGATGGTGTGAACGAGGTCCTTCAGTTCCACATCGGTCAATTCATGCAGAATAGAGCGGCCTTTTCTTGAAAGCAAGTCTGCTTCCAATTCAAACCAGCTATCGTATTCACGTCTTGTCTCCCATAGCGTCGTCTTGTTCACCTGTTCAAGCCCCGCGAGCTTCATGCTGTTCTGCACCGTTGTATCATCCGGTCTTCGTGTCTCTTCTATCGTGAGCAAGCGCGGGTATCGGGTAAAAAAATAACCACGAAAATGAGTCGGCGAGGCTGGCATTTTGACATCGTCCATCGTCCTATCTTGGATCAGGCAAATTCCCCCCGGTGTCAATAGCCTGATGACTTCTTTAAAAAACTTCTGCAAGTCTTGCTCCGGGAAATGATGGATCAAGGCGCGAGCGAATACAATATCCGCACACTGACTCGGCAAGCCTGTTGCCCGGGCATCCCCCTGTACAAACGAAATCTTTGGATCGTCAGCGCATTGCTCTATCGCCGCTTCTACCATCACCTGAGAGAAGTCAATGCCCGTGACAGAAGCAGCTCCTAACCCAGCCCAAGCCTTACTGTAAATTCCACCGCCACAACCGATGTCGACGACGTTTTTGCCCACAGGATTGACGAGTGACAAGATCGTCTGACTCCACGAATCGTCAGCGGTTCTTCCAGTATAACTCAACTGATTTTTCTCAGCGTGAAAATCAATGGTCATTCCTGTTTCGCCTCCATGAACTCCAGCCGGTTTCCAAATGGGTCCTCTGTGAAAAAGCGGATAAGGTGAGGAATTTCTTCGTCAATCCGAAATGATACCCCATTTGCTTGCAGATGCTCCATTAGCGAACCAATGTTTCCCACAAGGAACGCTGGATGTGCTTTTTTCGCGGGAATGAATCCTTCCTCTACGCCAATATGAATCATTTGAGCGCCACATTGGAACCATACACCACCCCGAACGAGAAGCTTCTCTGGCTTTGGAACCTCCGGCATTCCTAAAAGCTCACCGAAAAACTTGCGCGCTACGTCCTCCGTTCCTGCTGGTGCTGCTAATTGTATATGATCGAGTCCAATCCATTCATGCTTTTTTGTCATCGGCTTCATTTCCTCCTCTTTTTTTGCACAGAACCATCCATTCGTCAATCTGATGGCTCATTACTCTGCCTTCGTTTGTGGTAAGCCCTAGATATTCTTTTTGTTCATCTGTAGCGTCCAGGAGCATTTTTTCGACGGCCGCTTCCTGCTCAGGTGATTCGGAAGTGCGCTGAACCCAAGATAAAAATTCAAACCTTTTTTTACGTTCCTGCTGCTTTTGCAAAGTCAGGCCGTTCGCTTCAAACAAAGCGCACCATTCCCTTACGGAAAGACAACGAACATGACTTGGATCGCGTGTTTTCTCTACTTCATTCATGAATGCCGAGAGTGACGACTCCTCAGGCGAAACGTTGTCGATGAAGAGAAACAACCCACCAGGGATCAGCACGCGACTCACCTCACGAACAAAAGCCGCCGGATCTGGAAAATGATGAGCCGCGATTCGACATGTGACCAGCTCAAATGATTCATCGAGAAACGGGAGAGACTCTGCATCAGCCTGAACATACATCACATTATGGACATGTGCTGTTTCATTGGCCGCAGACGCCGCCATGAGCATTGGTCGAGTCAAATCCGTGGCGACGACCAAGCTCACATGTGGAGCCAATGTCCTCGCTACGTGCCCACCTCCTGTGGCGATATCCAGTGCCCGCCACTTCTCTGCTGGCTTCATCCACTCCACCATCAGTTCCAGATCGCTGCCTTTAGCATGCGTTTTGCTTTGCACGTATTGCTCTGCATTTTTTCCAAATTGCGCTTGAACAGCTTGTTTGATCTCTTCAGGATTCTTCATCGAGAACACCTCCTGCCTACATCATATTCCAATGTTTGTCATCCTTGTTATAGAATACAGATAACTAGTTATCGAGAATTTGAATAGGAGGCAGCTCACAATGGATCGAGAAAGTCTTGAGGTATTTTTGACGATTGCTCGTCATGGATCAATTAATCGTGCTGCACAGGCGTTATTTTTGGCGCAATCAACATTGACGCATCGCTTGAAGCAATTAGAGCGCCAGATTGGGAGTGCGCTGTTTGTTCGCACTGCCTCAGGGGTCAGTCTTACGGGCGAAGGACGTCGGCTACTACCGGTTGCTACAAATATCGTAGAACAAATGCGGTCCTTTATCCAAGAGAATGAACAGCGCCAATCGATGAACATCGTCGCAGGAAAAGCCTTTGTCGCCTATGAACTGCCGCGACTGATCGGGGAGTACCGGGTTGCTCATCCGGGCTTTACCTGCTACGTTCGCTCTACACTGTATGAGGAGTCCCTCAGCGCTCTGCTAACGGGAACGGCTGATATTGCCTTCCTCGGGAGTGAAATGTATCATCCGCACATCCATCAAGAATTCCTTCCCAGCGATCGACTCCTGCTCGTCATGGCGCCCAGCCATCCTTGGGCAAGCGGGTTTCCAGGTTTTCAGGCATGGGGAACCGAGGAAATGATTGTGTTCGGGAATCACTCCGCCCCTTATCGCCAACGGATTGACCGCTATCTGGCGCAGCAGGGAGTTTTTCCGAATATTATTATGGAATTGGACAGCTTCAATGCTGTTAAAAAAATGGTCGAACGGCAGCTAGGGATTACGATCCTGCCGGAAAGAACCATACAACAAGAGCTAGCGACCCGAAGATTGGTCGCCTACGATATTGCAAACGGTGAATTAGTGCGCCCCACACTCATCGCCTACCTTCATCCAAAAAAAGAGGACGATGCTTTCCAGCAATTCGTCCAATGGATCAAGGAACATTATTAACAAAAGTTCACTGTAGTGTTAGTACCGTAAGCTCCGGGCGGCAAAATAAACGAACTGGCAAGATCGTCGTACCCAACCCTCTGGTGGTGTACACAGCCATGCCACCTACCTGATAAAGTCCTTGCACATATTTACGCCCGTATTGCGGCGCCAAAAGATGACCAATGAAGGGCAAGCGTACTTGTCCGCCATGGCTGTGGCCGGACAGTTGGAGATGCACGGGATGCTCTGACGCACTATCAGCAAAATCAGGCTCATGCACCAACAAGATAACGCTGCCCTCCGGCGGGATATTTTCTAGTGCCCTTGGAAGATCAGGTACACCATAGAAAAGGTCATCCACTCCTGCCATGTATAACTGCTGGCCATCTTTGTGTACGACCACGTGCCGATTATCCAACACTTCAAATCCAGACGCGACTAATCCATCCCGAACTTTTTGTTGTTCACCAGCTCGATAATCGTGGTTGCCCAAAACGGCGAATTTGCCTAATGGGGCTAGGAGCTGATTGAAAAGGGGAACGGCGGCGAATAGAGGTCGCGTCACTTCATCTACGATATCCCCTGTGAAGCAAATCAAATCCGGTTTTTCGCTCTGAATCACGGCAATAACCGACTCCAACTCTTTCGCTTCAAAATAATGTCCGAGATGAACATCACTGAAATGAATGAGCTTTGTCCCCTTAAAACTTTTTGGCAATCCCGGTATCGTGATGGACAATCGCACGATATCAAGCGCTTTTCGTTCCCATACATGACCGTACATGCCAGTCGCTATACCAAGACCAATCAATCCCCCTACCCATTTCGTGACTTTGTGGAGAAATGTTTTCCTTGAAATGGGAGCAAGGTTAGGATCATTCACTGTCTTTCGTTCGCTCATACCCATTCACGACAACGTCTAATCTTCCCGTCACCGGGTCAATGAGTAAGCCGTGTACTTCCACATTCGGTGGGAGGAGCGGGTGATTTTTAATCGTTTCTACGCTATTTTTCACACTTTCTTCTACACGATCGAATCCGTGCAGCCATTTATGTAAGTTAATCCCTGCATGTTGAAGCGTGGAAAACGTTTGCGCCGAAACTCCTCGCTCCAGCATCTTCTCCATCGTGCGTTTGCTGTCGATCGCACTCATCCCGCAGTCATAATGCCCGACGACCATCACTTCTTCGGCATTCAATTCGTAGATCGCAATAAGAATACTGCGCATGATACTCCCAAAAGGATGGGACACGATTGCCCCGGCGCTTTTTACGTGCTTGATATCCCCATTGCGCATGTTCATGGCTTTTGGCAGCAGTTCAACCAAACGGGTATCCATACAAGACAGCACGACCAATCGTTTATCAGGAAACTTGGTGGTTTGGTACTTTTCGTATTCTTGGTTCGCCACAAATTCACGGTTAAATGCGAGAATTTCATCTAGATTGCGCACTTTCACAGCACCTGCCTCGCTCTTAGTAGTATGTATTTCTATCGTATGCTTTTCTATTTTACATAGGAGGATCAAAATCTCGCAAGGGACTGTGGCAGTTTCTTATCAATTGGTTCATTTTGTCAGGATGTAATGTTGTTCGTCTAAACGAAATTTTTTTGGTGTAAAGAGGTCCTCGATCGTCGAGTAAATGGGTTCTCTTTTCGTGAATTTCTCACCTATCCATAGACCATACAGGTCAACCTGCGTCTTGTCGTGATCAAGCAGCTCCTCGCACCAAGCACGTAGATGCATCATTCTTGCGATGCTTTTTTGATAGTCCTCTACACATTCTTGATAATAACGTGGCCTCTCCTCTTCTGGTAACACCCCTAGTTTTACTTTATCAGGATGCTTGGAAATGCTAAATCTGCAAGCGCACCCCTCTTCGGTTTTCACCAGCCATGCCTGTTTTTTCGGAAAATGCTTGAAAAGATGAGGGCATCTTTCCCGTGACAATTTTCCTGTGAAAATATAAGGGGAGAGTGGCGGTTTAGGTTCAAATCCCGGTGTTTCTTTTATCATGACGAATAGTTCCAGACACATTGGTTTAGTTCCTCCGGAAAGAGTATGTCATTGCAATACATCAGGTTAAAACTTGGGAAAGTTTTTCTACTTGGTCCTTATTTGCGAATGACTCATCAATCGATAAAAAGGATAACAGGGTAATCGCTTTTTGTTGAGTTTTTCAAATCCATTCCTAAAACGTCGGCATAAAAAAGACAGGTTTCACAATCTATACCTGTATTGGCTATCTCTTTTCCCTCAATGATAGATACCGCTGACGATAACCAGCCCGCTTTTACTTAATAGGTGATGAGAAGAACTAATTCTAATTTCTTTATAGAACAGTAGTTTGCTCATTTATTTTAATCTCTGAAGTATTAACCTTTAAATTTAGATGGGTTTTCAACATAACTTTCGATCAAATAGCCACAATTTGTGCAGATATGATGAATGATCGCCGAACTAAGAGGAACAAACTTGCCGAAGGGAAACACTCCCGCATCCCCAGCTTGCCTTCCTTTCCCAATCTCTTTACATCCACATTTTGGACACTGCACTTTTTGATTTTCCATTTTGCACCTCGCTTTTACTCTGTTTAGAATATTATTATAAATGACACAAACCATTTTTTGTTAATTTATTCTAAGAAAACTGGAATATATGGGAAACTTTGAGTCAAACTCTGCTAAGTCCTACCAAAACAAAAAGACACTAGCAGGCAAGCGCTAATGTCCTTTTGTTTTGGTTACGAATCGTGTAACTCAGTATCTACATCCTAGCTAATCTTCGCCTCAATCCGCAGCTTGTCCGCCACCATGGCAATAAACTCACTGTTGGTCGGCTTCGCCTTGGTGTTGGAAATCGTATAACCAAACAAGCTGGAGATGGAGTCCAGATTACCACGGGACCACGCTACTTCAATCGCATGACGGATGGCACGTTCTACACGACTTGCGGTTGTATTGAATTTCTTAGCAATGTCCGGGTACAGGACTTTGGTAATCGAACCGAGCAGCTCGACATCGTTGTATACCATTGTAATCGCTTCCCGCAGATACAAATAACCTTTGATATGAGCAGGAACTCCAATCTCGTGAATGATGCTGGTGATGCTCGCGTCCAAATTGCGTCCGCGAATTTGCAAGGTAGCTTGCGGTTTCACAGAAGAAACAAAAGAAGAGGCAGGCTTGGTTGTAATGATTTGACGGATGCGCTGAGCCAGCACCTCCATATCAAACGGTTTCAAAATGTAGTATGCTGCTCCCAGCTCTACTGCTTTCTTCGTAATTTCTTCCTGCCCGAAAGCAGTCAGCATAATAATTTTAGGTTGAGGACTTAAGCGCATGGCCTGAATTTGCTCCAAAACAGCCAAGCCATCCAGATGTGGCATGATGATATCCAAAATTAATACATCGGGTACACGTTCCTGCAGCAGTCGAACTACCTCATTGCCGTTGTAAGCAACACCCACAACATTCATGTCATACTGGCTACTGATGTACTCTTCCAACAGATTTACAAATTCACGGTTATCATCTGCCAACAACACTTCAATCTTGCTCAAGGTCGTTCCTCCTAACAATGGACGGTCTTTTGGAAAGAAGGTGGCGTTCTAGAGGTTAACAAATCTACAAGGATTAGTCCATACCATCTTTTCTCTACAAAAATTATTCGACAAAGCAAATTCCATTCCTGCCAATGACGAAAGATTGAATGATTTAACTGATATTTCGACAAAGAATCCTTTCATTTCTAATCGATTCGTCAAAGGACTGCAAAAACCGAAAAAGCCGCCTCGCTTCGTTCGCGTGACGGCACTTCATTCAGGCAGCTTTGGTTGTATTGGTTCGAGGTTCGGCAGTACCTCGCACATTCACACCAGCATCCTGAAGCATCCACTCAATGTAGCAGCCGTATCCCGAAGTAGGATCATTGACAAAGACATGCGTGACGGCACCCACGATCTTGCCTTTTTGAATGATGGGACTGCCGCTCATCCCCTGTACGATACCACCTGTCTTTTCCAAAAGGCGTTTGTCCGTGACTTTAATAATCATCCCTTTGGTTGCAGGAAAATGCTGCTTGACCACGTTTGCGATCTCAATATCGAACTCTTCTACCTTCTGACCTTCTACGACAGTAAGAATTTTGGCTGGCCCTTCCTCTACCTGCTCCGCAAGAGCGATTGGCAACGGCGTCTGATAATAGCTGCGTTTGGGCTCGTCCTTCATTTTACCGAAAATGCCAAAAGGAGTGTTTTTGGTTATATTTCCGAGAACTTCACTTTCATTGTAGAAACGCGCAAATTTCTCCCCTGGGTTGCCACTTTGTCCTTTTTCAATCGATGTGACGCTTGCTTGCACGATCTGGCCATCTCCTACGACAATGGCTTGACCAGTATCAACGTCGGAAATGACGTGCCCTAATGCCCCGTACGCTTTGGAATTCGGATCAAAAAAGGTCAGTGTCCCTACTCCTGCCGCTGAATCCCGAATATAGAGACCCATACGGTACTCACTGTCTTTTTTGTCTTTCGCCGGATGCAAAGTGAGCGAAAGCTTTTCCTTGCCACGAACGACAAGCAATTGAACGGCATGATTCTTTTTCCCTGTTTCGTTAATCAATTTCTTTACGTCGTTCATGTCATTGATGTACATGTCGTTCATTTTGATAATCATGTCACCGACGTGTATACCTGCCTGTTCACCTGGAGAAAACTTGTTTTTACCATCGTCAACTAAATGATGACCGACAACCAAAACACCCGCTGTTTGCAGCTTCACCCCGATTGACTGTCCACCAGGGTACAACCGCAGATCTGGCAATACATTTACTTTTACAGCAGTCAGCGGAATGTTATGCCACTTCACCTGCAATTGGGCTTCCCCAGCCCTACGCGGTTCAACGGACATAGGCCTGCTCAAATCAACGGATACCTCTCGCGCCTCTGTCCCGTTAACGTGCAAAATATCAGGATTGCTATTGATTAGCGTGCCCATTACCGGCACAGAGACCCGCAGTTGTTCGAGGGACCCTTCCATCAAACGCAATTCACGGGGAAAGGAGGACAGATCGCGGAACGGGGTGGAACTCACGACAAGCGCCGTGATGAGGAGAAGGAGACTTCCCATCCATTTTCTTTTGTTTTGTCGGATCACCAGTAATCACTCCTACCGTTCCCTACCTACACCTACAAAACAAAACGGTTAAGTCCGTTTTGTTTGACCGCAAGCGGTCATGAGGGACACCTCCACCTTGTGTACCTTTAATGTTGCCACCAGCCAAGCGGATTATGTCAGGAAAATAACCCACTCTGAACATTAGAAACCCAGGCTGCACCACCCTTGACGAGACCATCGTTGCACTGATCAACAAAAAAAGACTGCCAGCCAAATTAGCTGACAGTCTTTCTTTCACGGCCGAGAAGGATCATCTCGCGCGCATGTTCTTCTGTTTTCGCTGTTACCTCTGCCCCGCTTAGCATGCGAGCCAGCTCGGATACCCGTTCATCATCAGACAAACGATTGACCCGCGTCTCTGTTTCATTCTCGCTCATTTCCTTTTTGATCAGAAAATGCGCGTCTGCCATGGATGCGACCTGTGGCAAGTGCGTAATGCACAGGACCTGACGTTGCCCAGCAACCCGGGCGAGCTTTTCTGCTATCGCTTGAGCCGCCCTTCCGCTTACACCCGTGTCGACTTCATCAAAAATAAGGGTCTCCACTTGATCAGTGCCCGCCAAAATCGTTTTAATGGCCAGCATGACGCGTGACAGCTCCCCGCCGGAAGCAATCTTCGCCAACGGACGCAATGGCTCACCAGGGTTAGGTGAGATTAAAAACTCGATCTGATCCATGCCGTTCGCATCTACAAAGCGCTTGATTCCGTCGATTTCTACTCCGTCATCATCCGGCGTCTGTCTAACGTCGATGGCAAAACGAGCACGCTCCATGTGCAGTTCTTTTAGCTGCTGCTCGATTTCTTGTGCGAGTTTTCCTGCACATTCGGAACGAATGACCGACAACTCCAATGCCTCCACTGCCAAATCGGCTGCAAGCTCCTGCAATTGCTTTTCCACCTGCTGGAGGCGGTCTTCGTAGTGATGCATGTCATCCAATTCATCCTGAATCGTGGCAGCGTATTCCAAAATATCGTCTACACTTTTGCCATACTTGCGCTTTAGCGACTGGATTTGATCAAGACGACGTTCTACTTCCGCCAACTGCTCCGGTTCAAAATCCATTTGGTACGACAATTGGCGAAGGTTATGTACCACATCTTCTATCTGATAGTATGCCGATTGGACCATCTCCAAAATCGGAACGAGCTGTTCTTCGTAGTTCACACCACGCTCGAGCTCTCCCATCGCATGTCCTAACCAATCCATGCCCTTTTGGTCACCATGTAAAGCGCGGTATGCATCTTGAATCGTTGAATAAACTTTTTCAATGTTCATCCACTTTTTCCGTTGCTGCATGAGCTTCTCGTCTTCACCAGGTGTGAGGGTTGCCGCCTCAATTTCATCGAGCTGATATTGCAATAGATCCATACGCTGTACGAGCTCCCGATCATTTCGTGCCATACGCTCCAGATCTTGCTTTGTTTTGCGGTAAGCCCCATACAGGGTGCCGTACTCTTGCTTCGCAGCTCCTAACGCACTTTCCCCATATGCATCGAGCCAATTGATATGCTTGTCTGACTGCATCAGCATATGCGTATCGTGTTGTCCATGCACCGTAACCAGCCATGGCCCCAACTCACGCAGCATAGCGAGAGTAACGAGCTGGCCATTGATTCGAATGATACTCTTCCCTTGATTCGATATATCTCGGCGTACAACAAGCATTCCGTCTTGCTCAATCTGAACGCCGACATTTTTACAAACGGCAAGTCCAGGATGACCAGGCGGCAATTCAAATAGTCCTTCCACTTCTGCACGAGGCTCACCGTAACGGACAAAATCAGCCGAAGCCCGGCCTCCTAACAATAATCCTAGTGCATCGATAATGATGGATTTACCGGCACCAGTCTCCCCTGTCAGGATGTTTAAGCCTTTTTGGAAAGAGACCGTCACTGATTTAATGATGGCAAAATTTCGGATCGAGAGTTCCACTAGCATCGCAAGCGACCACCTTCTACAACATTTCCATTAAGCGTTTCGTCACTTCGTTGGTATTTTCTTTGGAACGGCAAATAATCAGGATGGTGTTGTCGCCACTGATTGTCCCCATGATTTCTTCCCATGGAAGGTTGTCAATCAGTTCGGCTACCGCATTCGCATGTCCTGAAAGTGTCTTCAGTACAATAAAATGATCAGCTTGGTCAATGCTAATAAAGGAATCCACGAGCATGCGTTTTAGCTTTTGCAGTGGATTGAATTTTTGTTCAGCAGGCATTGAATACTTATATCGTCCATCCGGGAGCGGCACTTTTACCAAGTGTAGTTCCTTGATGTCTCGGGATACAGTTGCTTGCGTCACGTTAAAGCCAGCAGTCCGCAAGCGGTCCACCAGCTCATCCTGTGTTTCCACCTCTTGATTGCTGATGATATCCCGAATACGAATATGTCGTTGCCCTTTGTTCATATGGATTACTCCCATTCTCCTTGTAATTTCGTTCGTATTGCTTCGAAAAAGCCACCTTTTTTCCACTTGATCAGCGGGGTAACACATGGTGACTTTTTAATGTAAATCTGATCGCCGCCCTCGAGTCGATAACCAAACTGACCGTCAATAGACAGTCCCATCTCTTGATGAATGGCATCCACTTCAACCCGGATTGTCTGATTGCCTGACAGTACCATAGGCCGAGCTGTCAAGGAATGAGGAGCCACTGGCGTCAGTAATAGCATGTCCACATTCGGAGCCACTATGGGACCGCCTGCAGAGAGTGAGTATGCCGTTGATCCTGTTGGCGTAGAAACAATGACACCATCCCCGCTGAACGTCGCGACGTACTCATCATCCAGAAAGACGGCACATTGAATGATCCGGCAAAATGACCCTTTTGCAATCCCAATATCATTCATGGCCGTGTATGTCCCCAGTACGGTCCCTTTTCGCACTAAACAAGCTTCCAGCATCGCTCTCTTTTCAATGTCGTACTTTCCAGAAAGGAGATTATCTACAGCTTGAGGCAGATGCTCCGGTTCCGCTTCCGACAAAAAGCCCAGTGTGCCTAAATTAATTCCAAAGATCGGGATAGAGTGACCCGCAAGCTGGCGAGCAATTCTGAGTAGCGTGCCATCGCCCCCTAATACACAAACCAGATCCGCCTGCATCCCCATCTCTTCTACAGATGCGCCCAGTTCTGGATGCCCTACATCTGATGCGACATGTTCATCCAGGAATACCTGCGCCCCTCTGTCTTCAAGTAAATACAACAGTTCCCGTGCAACGATACGTGCTTCGGGCTTTCCTTTGTTCGCTATGATTCCAATTTTCTTCACGTGGTCCACCCCAAAACTGGTTGGTTGGAAATCCTTCTTGAACAACCTCATATACAAGTATACAACTTCACATGCATAAATAAAAAGCCTCGATTGTGACAAAACTCCCGAGGCTTTGGTTTTTTATCCTATTTCAAATTCGCATGAGCAGACGCAACTACCTCTGTTACGCATTGCAACCAAGCTTCCGAATCCATGCCGCCCTCACTTTTCTGGACATGCATAACAAATTCAATGTTACCTTCTCCCCCTGTAATTGGAGAGTAGTCCAAACCCTTTAGAGCGAAACCCAATCCGCTGGCAAATTGACCGATGTCAGTCAGCACGCTCTCGTGTACTTCTGGATCACGGACGATTCCATTCTTTCCGACTCTATCCTTGCCGGCTTCAAATTGAGGCTTGACCAGCGCAACGACGTCTCCGCCATCCTTCAGAAAACGATACAAAACCGGCAAAATCAATCGCAGCGAAATAAACGATACGTCAATCGATGCCGCGTTTGGGCGTTCATGTTCAAAAGCTTCCGGGTCCATATGACGGAAATTCGTCCGTTCCATGACAACCACTCGCTCATCCTGTCGCAAGCTCCACGCAAGCTGTCCGTACCCGACATCAATAGCATATACAAGTCGCGCACCGTTTTGCAGCGCACAGTCCGTAAATCCGCCCGTGGAGGCCCCGATGTCCATCATGACACGATCCTTCATGTCGATTTCAAAGACACGCAATGCCTTTTCCAGCTTGAGGCCACCCCGACTCACATACGGATGTACCTCGCCCTTCACCGTAATTGCAACATCCTCGGCAAATTTGGTTCCTGGCTTGTCACAGCGCTCGCCAGCTACTTGCACAAGACCTGCCATTACGGCTGCTTTTGCTTTTTCTCTGGTCTCATAATGGCCTCTTTCGACCAAGAGAACATCAACCCGTTCTTTTCTTACACTCATGCTTCCACTACGCCCTTCGAAATGGGCATCAAGGATCGGACACGTGCAGCGATATGATCAGCTGTGAGTCCTACCTCTTGCCGCTGTTCTTTCACACTTCCATGCTCAACAAAATAATCAGGTACCGCGACAACCTGTACATTCATGCCGTGATAGCCTGCACGATTGTAGCATTCAATGACAGCACTGCCGAATCCGCCCATTTCACTGCCCTCTTCGACCGTAACGATGTCATAGCCTTCTTTTGCCAGACGGAACAAAAGCTCTTCGTCCAAAGGCTTGCAAAAACGTGCATTGACCAACATCGGCTTGATGCCTTCTTCTTGAAGCTGGTTCACAGCCGCCTCAGCTATTTCGAATACGTGACCGAACGAGAGGATCGCCACGTGTTTGCCTTCGCGTACGATCTCCGCTTTTCCGATTGGCAGTACTTGCAGTTCGTCATCCATTTTGACGCCACGAATCGGCAATCGCGGATAACGATAAGAGATTGGACCTTCTTTATATTCCACTGCTGTCTTCATCATGTGACGCAGTTCATTTTCATCCTTCGGTGCCATAATGACCATATTCGGAATGATGCGCATGAATGCCACATCGTACATACCTTGGTGTGTCTCCCCGTCTGCTCCGACGAGCCCAGCACGGTCAACGGCGAAAATCACATTCAGCTTTTGGCGTGCGACATCGTGGATCAACTGATCATAGGCTCTTTGCAAAAAGGTCGAATAAATCGCAAAGACCGGCTTCAAGCCTTGTGTAGCTAATCCTGCCGCAAATGTACATGCGTGCTGCTCTGCAATCCCAACGTCAAAAAGTCTGTCAGGGTACTTCTGTCCAAATGGGATCAAGCCTGAGCCCGCTGGCATCGCAGGGGTAACAGCCACGATCGAATTGTCTTCATCTGCGAGCTTCATCATCGTATCTGCAAAAACAGACGTATACGTTGGTGCAGATTTCGGTGTATCACCTGACTCGATTTTATACGTCCCGATACCATGCCACTTGACTGAGTCAGCTTCAGCAGGCGCATAGCCTAATCCTTTTTTCGTGATGGCATGAATCAAAACAGGGCCTTTTGTATGTTTGGCTGTCTTCAAAGTATCGAGCAACAGCTCCATGTTATGTCCGTCGATTGGGCCAATATACGTAAAGCCTAGCTCCTCGAAGAGAACGCCAGATACGAGCAAATACTTCATGCTGTCTTTGAAGCGTTCAGCCATATGAGCCAATTTGCCCCCTACAGCCGGAATGGATTTCAACAATCCTTCGACTTCATCCTTCGCCCATTGATAGTTCTCCGTCGAGCGAATTTTCCCCAAGTAGTTGTGCAAGGCCCCAACATTTGGCGCGATGGACATTTCGTTATCATTTAACACAACGATGACATTCTTACGCTCATGACCGATGTGGTTCAAGGCCTCCAGAGCCATCCCGCCTGTCAGCGCACCATCTCCGATCACAGCAACGACATGATTCTTTTCTTTTTTCAAATCCCGCGCAGTCGCCATCCCCATTGCAGCAGACAACGACGTACTGCTATGTCCGGTTTCCCAGACGTCATGCGGGCTTTCCACCATTTTTGGGAATCCACACAGACCTTTGTACTGACGCAAGGTCGGAAACATCTCTCGGCGGCCTGTCAGCATTTTATGTACGTATGCCTGATGTCCGACATCCCAGATCAGCTTGTCCTTGGGACTGTCAAAAACATAGTGCAGCGCTAGCGTCAGCTCGACAACTCCCAGATTCGGCGCGAGATGACCGCCTGTTTTCGAGAGCGTTTCGATCAGAAACTGACGGATCTCGGATGCTAATGTATGTAGCTGCGGTTGCGTGCACTTTTTCAAGTCTTGAGGATCATTTATAGTAGTAAGCAGCATTGGTATTCCTCACTTTCCACTGTTCGTTCTCCGGCGATTGTGCATGCTGCATATCAATCAAGCCACTAGAAAACCCGGCTTTCCTTATTGCTATAGCCGATTCCGCTTATTTTCAGCTTGATTCATTATAACGGTTTCTTAATAAAAACACCACTTTTCATCAACATAGACGAATATGAGGGCGATATCTTGCATTTTCTGGTAAGATGATTTTGAATACATACTCCGAACAAAAGAGGTGGACGTCCGTGAAGTTCTCACAAATTCAGTATGAGCGCATGGAAATGGATAAAGTTGAAGGACAATTCACGCAATTATTGGAAGCGTTTCAACAGGCTACAAGCTTCTCCGAGCAAGATACGATCATGGCTCAATTGAACAAACTGCGACAAGAAGTGGAATCTGCGCGGAATGTCGCACAAATCCGCCACACGATCAATACAGAAGATCCCTTCTACAAAGCAGAGCAGGACTATTGGGATGAAGCAACGCCTTTGTATACCGGAATCGTTTCCCGCTACTATCAGGCGATCGTCGATTCTCCCTTCCGCGCTGACCTGGAAGAAAAATGGGGCGCACAGCTGTTTCGCATCGCGGAGAGCACACTCCGTACATTTTCTCCGGAAGTTATCACTGATTTGCAGGAAGAAAACCGTTTGGCCAGTCAATATGTCGCACTGAAAGCTTCTGCCAAGATCATGTTTGAAGGAGAAGAGCGTAACCTTTCAGAGATGGTTCCTTTTACAATTGCGAAAGATAGAGACATGCGCAAACGTGCCAATGAAGCGAAGTATGCGTATATGCAGCAACATACGGATGAATTTGATCGCATTTACGATACTCTCGTCAAGGTACGCACACGCATTGCCAAAAAACTCGGCTTCAATAGCTTTGTGGAGCTAGGCTATGCACGTATGAACCGTTCTGATTACAACGCAGAAATGGTAGCCAGTTTCCGCCAACAAGTGCTGGAGCACATCGTTCCAGTAGCGTCAAAGCTGGTCGAACGTCAGCGCCAACGCATTGGTGTCGATACACTTGAGTATTACGATCTTTCCTTTGATTTCGCTACAGGAAATCCAAGCCCGAAAGGCCCGCCAGAGTGGATTGTGGAAAACGGGAAAAAGATGTATGCCGAGTTGTCACCTGAAACAGACGAATTTTACAACTTCATGCTGGACAATGACTGTTTAGATTTATTGAGCAAAAAAGGAAAGGCTACAGGCGGCTACTGTGAATACATCAGCCAGTATAGGCTCCCATTTATTTTTGCGAATTTTAACGGTACCTCTGGTGATATCGACGTACTAACGCACGAGGCAGGACATGCGTTTCAGGTGTATGTAAGTAGAGATTTTGAAGTTCCTGAATATCATTTCCCAACCTACGAGGCGTGTGAAATACATTCGATGAGCATGGAGTTTTTGACGTGGCCATGGATGGAGCATTTTTTCAAGGAAGATACCGACAAATACAAATTCTCTCATCTGAGCAGCGGACTCCTGTTCATTCCGTACGGCGTGTCTGTTGATGAGTTCCAGCATGTTGTCTACGAGAACCCAGATATGACCCCGGCAGAGCGTAAACGTGCATGGCGTCAAATTGAGCGCAAGTATCTCCCGCATCGCAATTACGCACAGAATGAGTATCTGGAGGAGGGCGGGTTCTGGCAGCAGCAAACGCATATTTTTCAAAGCCCCTTCTATTACATCGACTACACACTGGCCCAGATTTGCGCGTTCCAATTTTGGAAAAGGTCTCAATCTGAGCCGAAGCAAGCTTGGGAGGATTATTTGACGCTTTGCCGCGAAGGCGGAAGCAAATCGTTCCTCGAGCTGGTACAAGTGGCGAAGCTGTATTCACCATTTGAGGAAGACTGTATACCATCGGTGATTGGCGAGATTGAGCAATTTTTAAACAGCATTGACGATAAAAGATTGTAATATGTAGTATACAAAAAAGCTGGCATTTCCCGTATGGGTTGCCAGCTTTCACTTATTTATTGCGATCACGTACATAGTCGGCCAAAGGGCTGAGTGCAGAATTCTCGATTCCCGCATCGGCAAGCGCTGCTTTTGCCTCCGCAATCAATTCGTCAAGACGCGCCTTCGATTCGGCTAGACCAAGAAGCGATGGGTACGTCGCCTTTTCCCGATCCGCATCACTGCCAACTGCTTTCCCTAGCTCTTGGGCATCCCCTTCCACATTCAAGATGTCATCCTGAATTTGAAAAGCAAGACCAATGCAAACACCATAACGTGTCAATGCTTCCATTTGTCCTTCGGATGCTTCTGCGAGGTAGCCTCCCCCGCGCAAGGCTGCGATCAAGAGATCACCCGTTTTGTGACGATGGATAAATTCGAGCTGATCCAGGTTAAGGCGCTTGCTCTCCCCTTCGATATCAGCCATCTGTCCGCCGACCATGCCAGTTGCTCCCGCACGTTTTCCTAGCTCCGCAATCAGTTTCACCGTAGTAGCCGCTGAAACATCCGCTCGATCCATGTAAGCTTCTGCAATGTATGCGAACGCTCTCGTCAGCAAGGCATCTCCTGCGAGAATGGCTGTTGCTTCACCGAATACTTTGTGATTGGTCGGTTTTCCGCGACGAAGATCATCGTCGTCCATCGCAGGGAGGTCATCGTGAATCAAGGAGTACGTATGTATCATTTCCAAGGCAGCCGCAAATGCCACACCCCGTTCAAGCGGCTTGTCCAGTGCTTCGAGGACCGCCAACACCAGCATGGGACGCAACCTTTTTCCGCCTGCCATGAGCGAATACTTCATGGATTCGTACAAGTTTTCCGGAACTCCTTGCTGCTCAAGGGCTGGCAGGAGTCTTTGTTCTATATAGGCGGTCTTTTCCACCAAATAACTCTCGAATGTATGCACGCCGATCATGATTCTCCTTCCACGCGAAAAGCCTTCTGCTTTACCTGTCCGTCTTCTTCTACCAACTGGGTAATCTTCGCTTCGATTGCATCCAGCTTTTGACCACAAATTCTGGAAAGAGTTACCCCTTCCTGATATAACGTAATCGCTTCTTCGAGGGGAATATCTCCTTCCTCGAGTCGATTGACGACTTCTTCCAGACGCTTCATTGCGTCTTCAAACTGCATATCAGTCTCTTGTTCTGTTTTCTTGCGAGCCACTCTTCTTCTCCTCCTCCCGGTTCACTTTTTCCACACGCGCAGTCGCACTGCCATCACTTAATCGTACCATGATCTCGTCGCCAGGAGCAAACTGTTCCACTGATTTTACGAGCCTGTCATTGGTGTATACGAGTGAGAATCCACGTTGCATGACCTTCAGCGGACTCAATGCTTCCAACGTAGCTATGCGAGCTGCGAATGCCATTCTTTTTTGGTTGAGACGCCCCAGCATTCGTTCGTCCAAGGTGGCACGGAGTTTAGACAGATTTTTTCTTTTATCCCCGATTTGATCGGCGAGGCGATAGCGCTTGATTTGTTCGTCTAATCGCGTATAGCGCTCGCGTCTTCTTTCCAGCAAATGCTTCATGGATTGACGCATTCGCAAATGTGCCCGATCCAATCGTTCTGCGGCTTCCTCCAGCCTCCGCTCCGGTTGGCGCATCGCATACGAATTGCTCAAGCGTGTCAAACGGTTTCTCTGCTCAGTCATGGTCCCACGCACTGCTCGATGCATCCGTATTTCGAGCTGCCGCACTCTCTCGACCCATTCCAAATAATGCGGTACAGCTAATTCAGCTGCGGCTGTCGGCGTAGCTGCCCGGACATCTGCTACGAAATCGGCGATCGTCACATCCGTCTCGTGCCCAACAGCGGAGATGACAGGGATGAGTGATGCAGCTATTGCCCTCGCTACGTTTTCATCATTAAACGCCCACAGCTCCTCAATGGAACCTCCACCGCGCCCTACAATGAGAACATCAATGTCAGGCTGATCGTTCATAATGCGAATAGCGGAGACAATCGATGCAGGTGCATCCGCACCTTGGACAACGGCTGGTGAAAGTACGATCTCTGCTTGCGGATACCGTCTGCGAATCGTCGTGCAAATATCTCGGATGGCTGCTCCTGTGGGAGAAGTGACGACACCGACACGTTTGGGAAAACGCGGGAGCAACCGCTTCCTCTCTGCTGCAAACAGTCCTTCTTGAGCCAATTTTTCTTTTAGCTGCTCGAATGCTAAATAAAGCGAGCCGAGACCATCTGGCTGCATCTCTTTGGCGTACAACTGATACGCGCCATCTCGTTCGTATGCAGAAATAGACCCGCGTACAATCGCTTTTGCTCCATCTTTGGGCAAGAAACGCAGGAAGCGGTTATGACTTGCAAACATGACGACTTTGATGCGTGACTGCTTGTCCTTTAGCGTGAAATACATATGACCACTGGAATGGTGGGTAAAATTGGAGATTTCTCCTCTCACCCATATATCTTGTAGGTAGGGTTCCTTTTCCAGCACCAGCTTAATATAACGATTGAGATCACTGACAGATAAGATATCTTGTAATGCCATGCGGCCCCTCCTTTACAAACAACTTGGCTTTGCCGTGCATGTAACAAGGACTATGCAAAAGAATGGATAAAGCTTATGCCTTATCCATTCTATAATAAATTGCCGATTTTCTTCTATTGTTTTGCTTGCTTTTTCGCTGCCGCAACGGTATTTTTCAACAGCATGGTAATCGTCATCGGGCCAACACCGCCTGGAACCGGGGTTAAAAAGCTAGCCACTTCTTTGACCTCGTCGAACTTGACATCTCCAACCAGCTTACCCGTTTCGATGCGGTTCACACCAACGTCAATGACGACAGCGCCCGGTTTGACATACTCCTTGCCGATCATATGAGCCCTACCAGTTGCAACGACGAGGATGTCTGCCTTTTGCGTGAATTCCTCGAGATTTTGCGTGCGAGAATGACACATGGTTACCGTAGCATTTTCCTGTTGCAGTAGCAATGAGACCGGCTTCCCGACGATGTTGCTGCGTCCGATCACCACGGCATGTTTGCCTGCCATTGGGGTTCCTGTGCGCTTGATCAATTCAATAATTCCGTGCGGCGTGCAAGGGAGCATCGTATCATTTCCCAATACCATGTTTCCTACGCTAATCGGATGGAAGCCGTCCACATCTTTTTCAGGAGCAATGGCTTCGATTACCGCATGTTCTGAAATATGAGCAGGAAGAGGAAGCTGAACCAAAATCCCATTAACGTTCGGATTTTCGTTCAACTGTTGAATGATAACCAACAACTCTTCCTCTGTGATGTCAGCGTCCTTCATGATGATCTCGGATGAAATACCGACTTCCTCGCAGCCTTTTGCTTTACCACGCACATAGGAGTGAGAAGCCGGGTCGTCTCCCACAATAACAACGGTTAATCCTGGTACGATCCCTTGCTTTTTCAATTCAGCTACTTCGTTCGCCAATTCGGCCCGAATACTCTGTGCTACTTCTTTTCCCTGGAGAATGGTTGCAGCCATTGAGAAAATGCCTCCTTTATCAACGTATGATACGTTAAGTGTACCGATTTCCCCCTCAGCTGTAAAGCCGAATTATAAAAAGTTCGCATTTATTTAATGTTCGTCTTTTGCTTCATCCACCCCAGCATAGCGACTCCATAGGCATTATCACCGGAGTAAACGGGGTCACAGAAGTACAGCTTCGCCTTCACAGCAGGGTGTTCCAGACGTTTGATTAGCCGCTCACGAATGTAATAATTAGCAGCTACTCCTCCAACAATCAAGATGTCCTTTGGGTAGCCTTGCTCTACTGCATGGCGTAAGGACTTTTCTAGTGTATTGGCAATACATTGCTCTGTCGCCCGTGCAATCTCAGCAGGGCTCGTACTCCCCTTTTCCACCTCACGCAAAAGCGATGCTTCTGGACCAGAAAAACTAAAGGAAAGCCCTTCAACTGCCGAAGAAATCCGAAACGTACCTGTTGAGTCCTTGGCTAACTGCTCCAACGCGGGACCGGCAGGAAAGGACAGACCGAGTGCCACACCAATCCGATCGACTAGTTGCCCAGCGTGCAGATCGATCGTCCCACCGATTTTCTCAATGGTATAACCGGCTGCATGGCGCTCGCACAACAACAACTCGCTGGTGCCTCCAGACAAATGCACAGCCAAAAAGCGATCCTCTGTCGGACGCACCTCAGCGGTATATTCCCCCGCCGCTATATGTCCCTCTTGATGAGTCGTCAAGTGAAGGGGAACCCGCAAATAAGTCGCCAACGATTTCGCCAAGCCCTCTCCTACCTTAAATACAGGCATATACGATCCGTCTTGCGGACGCGGCTTCTCGCTCACGCAAATCGCTGCAATCTCGTAATCCTTCCACTTCATCTCTTCACTTAATTCCGGCAGGTTCATCACATGCTGAAAGACGGCTTCGGATTGTTGCAGTCCGCGCTTGCCCTCCTTTACTTTCAGAAGGCGTTTTGCTTCTGCCACAATTCGGCCGTCTTCCTCAGCCAAGCACAGTGATGTCCGGTAATTGCTCGTGTCGATTCCCAACATTACCTTACTCATGCTTGTATCTCCTACCTATTACGCCTGCTTGGTTTCACGCGATTGCAAGAAGCTCGACAACACACCGTTAATGTATCGGTGGGACTGCTCGTCGCTAAAGAGCTTAGCAATCTCAATCGCTTCGTTCATTACGACTTTGTCAGGAGTGTCTTGCTCGAACATGATCTCGTAAAATGCCAGACGAAGAATAGCGCGATCTACATTGGCGATGCGTTCCAATTGCCATCCACGCAAAAACTTCTTAATTTCCGCATCAATCTCAGTCAAGTTTTTCAATACACCATCGAGGAGATAACGCAAATACTGTGCATTTTCCTCGGATTCCTCCATGACGAGGGCAACCGCATCCGTTAGCGGAACCTCTGCCATATCAATTTGGAAAAGACATTGGACTACTTTTTCTCGTGCTGTTCTTCGTTTCATTCCATTCACCTACTAATTAAAATGAGCTTTTGCCCCAAAACATTTGTTACCGAAACTTGCCTGGCAAGATCTTATCGAGTATCTCACGCAGGTCTTCTTTATGGTCGAGCTTTCTACCGATATAATATCCAGTCCCGACAAACACAACAAAAACCAGTGTATCCCAAAATCCGACGAGAAGGTAGATGATACCGAAAAAAAGTCCGGCCAAAATCCCCATTAGCTTCCCCTTGTGTTCCCACAATAACTCCCACACCATGGACTTCACCTTCTATTCCACCCGTTTACGAGCCGCGTAGTTTTCCTGCTGAGCTACTTCCGTCACGACAATCGCCACCTCGGAAATGACAACACCAGCAATTCCCTCGACTTGCTCCTTCACGTCAGCCTGTAGCTTCTGTGTCAGCTCAGGTAATGGCGTTTCTCCATCTACCGAAACACGCAGGGTGATAATATTGCCGCTCTCGAGTGCTTTGACTGTCGTTTTCATATCGCGCACTCCTTTCACTCGGCGGGCTGCACGCTCTGCAATGGTCTGGATCGTCTGAATCGTAATGTTGACCTCACCCAAATCACTGCGCTGACGGATTCCCCGTTCTACTTTAGGCTTGTTAGAGCGGAAAGAACTGAAAAAGAAGCGAAGGCTGACTACGAGGAAAATGATCGCGACAATGAGATAGGTGATGTTCGTACCCGTCAGCATCTGATCCACATATGGTCGGAAAAATTCTTGAGGGATCAATCCGCTGGTCGCTGCTATCGCGATGCAGGACAAAACAATGAGCGCAAAGCTATAAATCGTCAAGATAAAGCGGTCAAACAAGTTCACAAGCACCTCTCCTTTCAGCCATGTTTGAAAAAAGGAGACAAACACGGCACGCTCCGGAAAACTCCATGAATTTACGCTGAAAGCCTAAACAAAATCACGTTTTCAAATGAGGAAAATGCCCCCTGTTCGTAGGGGGCATCCATCCGCTGCTTGTTAGCGCACGCGCTGGTGTTCTTCAACCGGTACTGGTGCCGGTGCTTTTTCTTCAGCTTTCAACTCAACATCTACGATATGTACGTTTACTTCAACTACCGAAAGACCTGTCATGCTCTCAATCGTATTGCGTACACTATCTTGAATATTTCGAGCGACCTCCGGGATGCGATGTCCGTATTTGACAATAATCGAAACATCCACCGCTGCTTCGCGGGAGCCAACTTCTACACGCACACCACGTGCTATATTTTTACGGCCTAAACGTTCAGCTATTTCACCTACGAAACCGCCGCTCATTTGCGCCACACCTTCTACTTCGGACGCAGCCATGCCGGCGATCACTTCCAATACTTCGGGAGCGATCTGGACCTTACCAAGTTCTGTTCTATCTAAATCTGGAGTAAACTCTTCCATGCTTCGCACCTCCCTCTAATTTGTAATTCATTATACCAAGCACACTGTATTTTTACAAATCAGCCTACTTACTCTTCATCCAGGTTCAAGTCGTAGGTTTCCAAGAATTTCGTATCGAAATTACCGCTGACAAATACTTCGTGATCCAATACCTTCAAATGGAATGGAATCGTTGTCGTAATACCCTCGACGACAAATTCACTCAAGGCCCGCTTCATACGGTCAATCGCTTCGTTACGATCCTTGCCCCACACAATCAGCTTTGCGATCATAGAGTCGTAATATGGCGGAATGGAATATCCCGCATACGCTGCACTGTCTACGCGCACACCAAAGCCGCCTGGCGCCAAATATTCCGTGATACGACCTGGCGAAGGCATGAAGTTTTTCGCAGGATTCTCCGCATTAATGCGGCATTCAATAGCCCAGCCATCCATTTGGATATCCTCTTGCGTAAAGGACAATGGTTCGCCTGCCGCTACAGTCAGTTGCTCCTTGATCAGGTCAAAGCCAGTCACCAGCTCGGTTACAGGATGCTCTACCTGAATACGCGTATTCATTTCCATGAAGTAGAACTTTCCGTGTTTGTCCAGCAAAAACTCGACAGTGCCCGCACCGTGATAGGAAACGGCTTTTGCCGCCGCAACAGCAGCTTCACCCATTTGTCGGCGCAGTTCTTCACTCAATGCAGGAGATGGCGCTTCCTCGATCAGCTTTTGGTGTCGACGTTGGATGGAGCAATCGCGCTCACCCAGGTATACGGCATTGCCATGCTTGTCTGCCATGATTTGAATTTCCACATGGCGCGGGCCTTCTACGAACTTCTCCAAGTAAACCCCTGGATTGCCAAAAGCCGTTTTCGCCTCGTTTTGCGCCTGACGGATCGCTTTTTCCAAATCTTCGTCGTCAACGGCTACGCGCATTCCGCGTCCGCCGCCACCCGCTGTCGCTTTGACCATGACAGGATAGCCAATCTCGTTTGCGGTGACTACAGCGTCCGCCACATCTTCGATCAGTCCTTCCGTACCTGGTACAGTAGGTACACCTGCCGTTTTCATCGTATCCTTCGCTGTGGACTTGTCCCCCATCTTCACGATGGCTTCTGGGTCTGGACCAATAAAGGTAATGTTGCAGGCGGTACAAATCTCGGCAAAGTCGGCGTTTTCTGCCAAGAAGCCATATCCAGGATGGATAGCGTCTGCCCCGACCTTGGTCGCTACACTCATGATGTTTGCTATATTCAAATAGCTTTCCTTGGATGCCTTTGGACCAATACAGTAGGCTTCGTCGGCCAGCTTCACATGAAGCGCTTCACGATCCGCTTCGGAGTAGACGGCGACCGTACGAATGCCCAGCTCGCGGCATGCCCGGATAATACGCACGGCAATCTCCCCGCGATTGGCAATCAATACTTTTTGAAACATTCCGCTCTCCCCCACCTTATTCTGGCTTCACCAAAAACAATGCTTGGCCATACTCAACCAATTGACCGTCTTCTACGAGAACTTTCACGATCTCGCCGCTTACTTCTGCTTCGATTTCGTTAAAGAGCTTCATAGCTTCCACGATGCAAACAACTTTGCTCGCATTTACTTTGTCACCAGCTTGTACGTAAGGCGGCTTTCCTGGTTCTGGTGCGCTATAGAAAGTCCCTACCATTGGAGATACAATCTTGTGGAGATTTGCGTCATCCGAAGCTTGTACGGCTGCTGCTTTCGGAGCTTCTGCTACGACTGGCGCTGCCGCAACAACTGGCTGAGCCGGGATATGTGCTACTGGTGCTGCAACAGGAGCTTGAACCGCTGGTTGCGTGACGACAATCGTTTCTGTACCATTGGATTTTTTCAGAGACACCTTGGCACCTTCTGTTTCCAAGTTAAATTCTTGAATGGATGATTGATCAATTAACTTAATGATTTCGCGGATTTCATGCATTTTCATTACGAACAAGCACTCCTTCTTTTCTTTCAATAGAGGTTCGTGGAGTCCATTATGTATCCTTTTGGCAAACCATAAATCCATGGTAGCCTGTTGCCTATACCACGTCAAGAAAGGATTTCCCCGCTTCTTTTCCAACAGAAGCGAGAAAATCCTTACCATCATGCCCGTTTCTCCTATCCCTTATAACGAGAATGTACCGCAGCTTTTATTAGGATGACTTGTATTGTACGTTAATGTTAGTCGCCGGGATATTCAAGTGCTGCTTCACGTTTGCAATGATTTCCACGACCTCGTTTGCGCTCAATTTATCTTTTTGTACAATGACTGTCGCCTTTTCATTTTGGACAGTAACGACCGCATCCTGATAGCCACTCGCCTTGAGCATTTCTTCTGCAGTCATCGTAGCACTTTCCATGTTGGACAGTTCTTCAAACTTAGCCATCGCTTCTGCTACTGCCTGCGGAGAGGAATCCGTGCTGTTTACGATTGCGAGCTGTTCGTCTTTTTGTTGCTGCAGCATGGCTTCGCGTTTCATTTTGTAGCCTTGGAAGATTTCACTCGCCGTTTCTGCTACTGGAACGACCGTGTTTGTTGCCGCTGGCTTCGCTTCTGGTGCAGCAGGAGTTTTGGCTTCCTTCGTGCCCGTTTTCTCGTCTACCGGAGTTGCCTTTGGAGCTTGATCGACAGGAGTTGCTTGTGGGGCGTGATCTACTTGCTTGGATTCAACCACCACGCCGGAAATTTGCTCTTGTTTCTGGACGGCTTGCTCTTGTCCTGATGTTGGGACTTGTTCTTGCGGCCCCTTCACCAAGTAATAGCCGGAGAGCACAACCATGACAGCAAGCATTGTCAACAACCATACCGTTTGCTTTCGCAGAATCATTCGCCATTACCTCCTACCCTTTTTTGGGCAAAATGGATATTTTATAAGCGGGAACATCCAAAACCTTTTGAACGGCTTCAGTGATCCACGCTTTAACCTGGATGTTATCGGCCCCTTTAGCCACTACCAGGACCCCGCGGACTTTCGGCTTCAGCGTCTTCACAATAACGGGGGCATCTTGCTTGCCACCTTGCACGATGACGACCTGCTCATCTCGTGACTGGTCATTTTGATTGCGGGTTGCCTTTTCTTTGTCCATTTCCTGATTGGTTGAGGAACGAATGTTGCGGTTTTTTTCCACAACCAGCTCTGGTGTTGATTCCAGATTGACCATGACCTCTACTTCACCGACGCCCACAACAGAAGCGAGGATATCGCGAAGCTGCGTCTCGTAAATGTTTTCATATTCGGCAATGATATCAGTAGTCGGTGATCCTCCTAGCACCTGGGAAGTTGAATCGCCTCCAGGAGGACCTGGCGCCTCATTCCCTATATCTCCAAATCCGAGTGGCTGATCTTTTTCCACTCTGAGGAAATCCGTCAAAATCATGATGGCTACGCCTATTCCCAATATGACGATGAAATAATGCAGCGGCTTTAGTTTTTGGCTTTTGCCTTTGCTCCCCACTACGATTTTCTTTTCTTCCTGCATCTTCTCGCCTTGTTGCTTCATGAACAGATTTTTCAGCTTTTCCCACAATTGGTTCATTTGGTTCATTGTTTTCACCTCGCTTCACTGACTGTATCCGCTACTGTTTCTCTCTTTCTCTCGATTCGTCTTTGATGACGACCTGACTCTTCGGAAGCCCCCACTCTTTAGCGACATCGTTAGTGATTTGCGCGTAAAGTGGGTTGTCATGTTGAGCAGTTGCTGCAATATCTGATTTGGGATCAGGTTGTACTTCAATGGGGTCGCCAATCGTAATCTCAACAGGCTGGACAGGTTTAATCGGTTCAATCGTGCTCTGCCCTTTTTGCTCTTCCTTCTTCGCGTCACCGACTACCAACTCGATTCGCTCAAGGGTTGGCTGTTCCGGATTTTGCTGATTGACGGTAATCGTGACATCTTCGACTGTTACGCCGTACTGCTCTTTGACACTGGCTTTTACCGAGGACGCTACCTGTGACTGGACGTAAGCAGTCATTTGTTGGTTTTGTTGACCGAGCAGCTTGTCGGTGATGCGTTTCCACTCTGCCGAGGCAGGCTTGTTCAGCTCTTGTTGGTAGCGATCCAAACGAAAGGCCAAATCTTCCTGCGAGAGGCTGAACAGACTGAACACAGGGGAAATGATCGTCAGCAAGAGAATCAAGCCCATCACCATTTTTACGTAGCGTTGCAGTGTCGTATTGGGCAGGATCAGATCGAGGAAGGCAGCCAAAAGGACGAGCAGGATAATTTTTTTCAACCACAGTGTTAACCACGTCATCTCATCACCTACCGAACCATCATGGAGATGTTGCCCGCCGCAATAATGATCGTAATCGCCAGAAAGAACATCAAGCCAACCGTTGCCAAAGCAGCGAAGACAAACAAAAGGCTTTTCCCAATCGTACCTAACGCACTGATGATTGGGCTGTTTCCAAGCGGTTGGAGTACGGCAGATGACAGATTGTAGATCAGAGCCAGTACCAGTATCTTCAAAGCCGGAAACGCGCATAGCATGATCAGGATTAAAACTCCTGCCAAGCCCACGGCATTTTTGACCAGTAGCGAGGCATTGAGTACGGTATCTGCCGCATCGGAGAACACACGACCTACTATCGGGATGAAATTGCCCGTGATGTATTTCGCTGTTCGGAGCGTGACCCCGTCCGCAACGGCTGAAGTCGCTCCCTGTATGGAAATGATAGCGAGAAAGATCGTCAGAAATGAGCCAAGGACACCCATTGCAATATTGCGAAGCAAGGTCGCTAACTGTGTGACTTTGTACCTCTCTGAAAACAGGCTGACGATAGAGAGCATCGCAGAAAGAAACAGTAGCGGAAACACGACGTAAGAGATCATCATGCCACTGGTGTTGATCATGAAAATAATCAGCGGGTGAAACATCGTGGCGGATGCCAGATTGCCTACCGAAGCGAGCAGCGCGATGACGAGCGGGATCATGGCCAGCATGAAATCAGACATGTTCGCAATTGCATCTTTTGCATAGGTAATGGCGACATGAAAGCTGTTGATCGCAAGTACCATCAAGACGAGATAAGTAATCGAGTACGCCACTGTCGATACCGCATTGCGTTCAAAGGCGTTCTGCATCGTTTCGAGAATCATCGCGAAGACTGTAATGATAATGATGGAGCTGAGCAGCTTGCCATTCATCAAAATCTCATGAAAGATGAATTTGCCCATACCTTGCAGGACGCCTGAAATACTGAAGTCACCTTGCTGCATGAGGATTTGGATAAAGCCTTCCGATTTCAAGTCGGGCAAGTACCCTTTATAATCGCGCTGCAATTGATGCCAATACTGTTCGACTCGGTCTAGCTGCAAGTGATCGACCTGTTGCTGCACGATTTGATTGATCGGACCGGCTGCGGGTGCAACAGAGGGTGTCATAGCAGCAGACACGGCAACTGGAAACAAGGCAAGAAGCAGGAACAAGAACAGGATCAGCTTGCAAGTGTGTGCCATGGACATCCCACCTCCCTTATGCCGGCAACAAATCGATCACTGTTTCGATAATGATTTGGATGATCGGTACAGCCATAACCAGTATGAGGACTTTTCCAGCGAGCTCGATTTTCGAAGCAATCGCACCTTGTCCAGCATCTCGGGTCATCTGTGCACCGAATTCAGCAATGTAGGCAATTCCGATGATTTTTAGAATCGTTTCCAGAAACACAAGATTCAAATCTGCTTGAACCGCCAATCTTTCCAAAATCCGAATGACATCTGCTATTTTTCCGACGAGAAAGTAAAAGATGATGACTCCGCTCGCGATCGCCAGCAAAAAGGCGAACATCGGCTTCTGTTCCTTAATGACTAGCGCGAGAATTGTAGCCACCAGTCCTAGTCCGACAATTTGTACAATCTCCATCTGGAGCCCCTCCTCAGTTGAACAGGAAGACGCGTTTTACCTCGGAGAACAGATCACCGATGTAATGGGACACCATGTACAGGACAATGATGAATCCGACCAGAGTTGCCCAATGCGCAATATCTTCCTTGCCCGCCTGCTTCAGGACTGTATGCAGGATGGCTGTTATGAACCCAACTGCTCCTATCTGGAAAACAGGTGTCAAATCAAAATCCACTGTGAACACCTCGCCTTTAGAACATCAGGATGACGACCAAGAGTCCACCTAAAAAGCCCAAACTCTTGTACATTTTTTCGTACTTTTCCTGTTCTGCACGAGCCTCCTCTTCCAGCCCTCGCAGGTGGGTTACAGCTAGGCGCAAATGCTTTTGCTGGTCTTCCCGATCGGATGATCCAAGTACCTGACCTAGACTCTCAAGCACCTCTCGCTCTTGTTTGCGCAAGGCGGTTTGGGTCCAGAGTCTATTCATGGCTTGTTGCAAGGCTTCCTCAGCCGAGTGCACCTTTTCTGTCTGCAAGAATTCAGCCGCCAGAATAAATACTTTCCCTACCTCTTCGGACACGCGATGACCCACCTTCACAAACGCCCGCTGTAATGGGGTCATCCCGAACACGATTTCCGTTTCGAGCATTTGCAGAGCTACGAGCAGAGCCCGGAGCTGAACAGGACGATTCGCATAATACTTACCGATCTGCCAACCAACCATCGACGCCGAAAACAGGATGAGTACGGCTCCCATCAGCTTGACCATGCAGCCTTCTCCCTTTCAACCAGGTTCATGCTTTGATCGTAGATGGCCTGGATACTTCCGACACCTTGTGCCCGGCTGAGTACGATATAGCGGGAAAAAGCTCCATATCGAATCAGCTTGCCTAGCATGGGGCGTTCAGCTACCTCCTTGACGCTCGCTCCATGCGCCGAGCAAATGACGGCTACACCTGCATGAATCGCTTCCCAGACTGCGTCGCCATCCTCCGCTCTTCCCACCTCGTCCACAATCAGCACATCAGGAGACATGGAGCGAATCAACATCATCATCCCTACTGCTTTTGGGCAAGCGTCCAGCACATCCGTTCGCGGACCGACGTCTCGTTGAGGAACTCCTTGCAAGCATCCCGCCAACTCAGAACGCTCGTCCACAATTCCTACCTTGCGACTTGAAGACCACTCGCTTCCGTAGCTGATGGTTCGCGCCATATCACGCAACAAGGTTGTCTTCCCGCACTGGGGTGGGGAGATGAGCAGTGTGTTTTGCAATTTTCCATCCTCAAACAAATACGGCATGACCTTCCTGGCCGCGCCTTTTTTCTCGCGGGCAATCCGGATGTTGAAGCTGGTCACATCTCTGATTCCCTTCACTTCACCTTTGTCCAGCACCACTTTCCCCGCAATGCCAATACGATGACCGCCAACCACCGTGATGTAACCCCTTTTCAACTCTTCTTCCAAGGCATAGAGAGAATGCTGGCTGACCTGGTTTAAGAGCTTTGCAGCCTCTTCTGCTGAAAATTGCCAACCTTGCGCGGAGATCGAGGTGATTTGCCCCGACCGTGTCACATAGCTAGATTGTTGGCCAAACCGGACTTCTAGCGGCTGGTTTTGCCGAAGCCGAATCTCTTCCAGATTCTCTCTTACCGCGATAGGAAGGGCCGTCAAAATCGTGCGTAAAGTTACTGGCAATATCGTCAAGATCTCATTCATCAGGTACCCTCCTTTTGCAGCGCATTCTGCCTCTGTCCACTTTGACTTACCTCCATCCTATGCAGAGGTGGACGAGATTTATGCAAAAAAAATAGCTTGCTCTCGTGCTAGACGCGAGTGCAAGCTTTTCCTATTGGGATCAGCAATTATCCGTTTTCTTGTTATCCACCGGCTCTATTATATAGTGTCTGAAACCTTCCTCATCTTTGCCCTCGTGCAGATAGATTTCTTTCTGGCAGCTAGGGCATGCGAACTCATAGGTTGTATCGAGATGGGGATCTACTTGTCCTTCAAACAGTTGGGCATCTTCATCATCATCCAAATCGTAGAAAGCCGCGTACTCGTCGTCATCATCCTCACAATCGACAACGGTTTCGTACAAGTCATCATCATCTTCAAAAAGGTAGAGCTCAATGTCCTCTAAATCTTCATCCAAGGCCTCCACATAATCCTCTGTCTCTTCCACTCGCGCGTGAAGCTCTCGTAGCTGACCCTGCACCTCATTTAGAATCTCAATCATCTCTACCATAATTTTTCCTTCGGGGCTCTTCTCCCCCACTTCCAACCCATCTGCTAGCCCTTGCAAGTATGCGATTCGATTCGCCAATGATTCTGGCATCCACATTCCCTCCCATCCAATCTCTCCACATATCGTTCCCCATCGTGCTTGCATTTACCAATGGAAGGAAATGGTTAACTACTTGCGGACGCCAATCAAGATGCAGGAGATCCCCACCAGAATCCAGGCAATTTTGGCAAAGCTAACCCGATCCGACATGCCCAATAAACCGATTGTCGTAGTGGTGATCAAAATGATTGGCCCGACAATCGCAAGACCCGAATTAATGAGCAGTGCTTTTTCGACCTGGTTCACTTTCAAAATGAGCAAAGCTGCAATGATCTCGATACTGCCTGAGAAGACCCTAAGCGCCGCCATACCCATAATTGCTTTTTCCAACATACCGTCTCGTCCTCCCCTCCTTTCACTCTATGCCTGTACCACATCATTTCAGCACTTTTTGCATAACCTCTATAGGCTTTTGCCCTCACTCCTCTCCTCCACTGGGCATACACTGAACCATACGCCTAGAAGAAATGAGGAACTTGCCGATGGTAGAGTGTGATCAATCGTTTTTGCCTGACAGCTGGGCAAACCCGTCCGGGCAAATCCGAGAGAAGCCCCGGGCGAAGGGCTTAACCATGGTCATTGACAAAGGCCTTGGACTTACCGCTTATTCCGACTTGTTAGCGCTGGCTGCTCCCTATATCGATCTATACAAACTCGGTTTTGGCACCATCGCTCTGTATCCCCTCGAATTACTCAACCAAAAATTGACCCTAGCAAAACAAAATGGCGTACAAATCATGCCAGGAGGAACTTTTTTTGAAATTGCCATCCGTCATAATACGATTGCCGATTATATGAAGCTGATTCGCTCCCTCGGTTTTACGGCGGTCGAAATATCCGATGGAACGTTCCCTTTATCCTTCGCACAACGTCAGGAAGCCATCAATTACGCGTTAGACAATGATCTGGTGGTCTACACGGAAGTCGGGAAAAAAGCTGCCGATTATCGCACTTGTCGAGAAGAATTACTGGAGACGCTTAGCTTCGACCTGCACAATGGTGCCAGTCACGTTATTGTGGAAGCGAGAGAGAGTGGGACCGTCGGCGTTTGTGACGGGGACGGCAATATTGACGATTCCTTCGTCTTAGACATTGTCGCGGCGGCCAAAGAAAAAGCCTCCCGCTTGATCTGGGAAGCCCCACAAAAAGATCAACAGGTCTGCTTCATCAAAGCCATTGGCAGCGACGTTAATCTCGGAAATATTGCCTATACGGATGTATTCTCTGTGGAGACGCTACGACGAGGATTGCGCGGCGATACAGCCCTACTCATGGACAGAGGGAGGTTTTATCCGTGCGAATAGAAGTGGTGCCGACCGTGGAAGAAATTCGTTTTGAACAGATCAGCAATCATGTTGTCGTTGTCATCGATGTGCTTCGTGCCTCCAGTACGATTGTCACCGCATTAGGCAATGGATTTCGTAGCGTCATCCCGGTCGAAACAATTGGGCAAGCGAACTCCCTCCGCACGGGCGACTGTGTTTTGGCTGGTGAACGTCACTGTAAGAAAATCCCGGAATTCGACTGCAACAACTCACCAACCGAAATTGCAGCTCTGGGGAAAACGGGAAGCCAGCTTATTCTCACCACGACGAACGGGACACGCGCGATCCAAAAAGCAGAACGTGCCTCTGCTCTCTTGATTGGCTGCTTCTTGAATGCCACTGCATGCATGCGGCACGCTCTTTCGTATCATCTCGATATTACACTGTACTGTGCAGGTACCCGGTCGGAATTCGCTCTGGAAGACGGTCTGGCTGCTGGCTTGATGATTGCCCAGGCACAACAATCGTTACCGAGCATCCAAATTTGTGATTTGGGTGAAGTCCTAAAAGCGAGCTACCTTTACTACGCAGGAAAACTGAGCGAGCTATTACCCCACACAACAACAGGAAAAAGGCTCGTCCAGCATCATCTGGCAAGCGATATACGGTACTGTGCTCAAGTCGATCAGTATCAAATCGTTCCCTATATCAAGGAGAAACGCATACTCCCACACCTTGTCTCATAATGTGAAAGGAGAACAGGGACAGGGGTTATGATGCCAATGATGTCTGGAGAAGTGATGCTCGTCATCCTGATCGTTATCGGTCTTATTGGGCGTTCACCGATTATTGCCACTGCCGCGAGTATATTGTTGGTGTTGAAGCTAACGGCACTGGAACGTTTTTTCCCGACGGTGGAACGTCGTGGGCTGGAGCTAGGCCTGCTTTTCTTGACGATTTCCGTACTGGTTCCATTCGCCAGCGAAAAAATATCGTGGAAGGACGTCACCCCACTATTCACGACGGTAGTCGGACTGACAGCACTAGCTGGTGGAGCGATTGCCACCTGGATGAATGGGAAAGGACTTGACCTCTTGAGGTCTGAACCGCAAATGGTTGTCGGTCTGGTGATTGGGTCGATCATCGGTATTGTGTTTTTCCGAGGCATTCCCGTCGGACCTTTGATGGCTGCCGGGATTACAGCGTTTGTGTTGAAGCTGTGGGAGTGGTTTGGAAGCAGATAACATGTGAAATCCCCCTCTTTTTGGCATAGGAGGGGGATTTGTTTTCGTTTTGATTTAGCGTTTGCCAGTCGTTTGGAATGGGACTTCCCAATTCATTCCCTGATACTGACGCAATTGCATCAAATGCTCCAGATTCAGAGTTTTCGGCAGCTTTTCTATGTCACGGATAAAGAACGTACCGCTGACATGTACACGCCCGTCCTTGTCTCTCTTGAATGATTGTCTGACGAGCAATTTGTAAGCTTGCTTGGCATCACCTTGCGCTTTCCATTCAATTGCCCTGATGACGCCCTCTGGAAGAACAGCCGTGTACGGGATAATCGCACCTTTCCCCTTGTACGTATGTTCCCCTATTTTTTCCTCGCCCTCCGTCGTTTTCAACGTAACGCCTGAAAAGGTGTACGTGCTGTCATGACTCGTTACGGTTACCTTTTCCTTGCCCAGCTTCTCAACAGGTATGCTTGCTTGAAACTTCGCCGGCTCAAACAGGTACAGGGAGTGCAGCCTGAAAGTATACGTTTGGTCGTCAGCCAAAGGCGCGATGCCATTCAACTTCGTATATCGTTTCCCCTCGTCATGCAGCTGTCCTCGGTAACCGGGAGATACCGTGTTTTTGCGAATTTGATTGATTTCATCCCCGGCAAGGGCATCATCCCATCCCGCTACCACTTTTCCTTTTTCATCCAAGATCTCATAGGCCAATCCGATGTCTACGAAATATCTCTCCACGCGCTCTGCATCCGTGAACCCATCTGGTGCGTTTTCCTTTACGACCCAACCATTTTCTTCTTTTATTTTTTGAACCTGCTTCGCTCGCTCTTCCGTCCACGTTGTCTCCAATTCAATCAAACTAACACTAGGCACAGTCTTAATGTTTTGCAACGCTACCTTAATTCCATGCGGGGTCATGAAATCTTTCCCGATCGTAGTTTCATTTGCTGCCGCTCTCGCCTTTTTCAAATCCACTGGAAACTCCATCTTCCAGTTGCCTTCTTTTCCATCCAGCATCGTTGCGTCGACGCCAACAACCATTTCATCCAGTTGCGTCTTACTTTCTTTTAGGAATTGGAAGATATCATGACTAATGACAAGATATTCGCCTTCCTCCCCGATGCTATAGCCCCCTCCATCTGGATTGAGCTCTTCACCTGACTTCGTTTTATACGTGAGGTTCACATCGATTTTACCCGGTTCAAACGGGATCCGCTTGCCATTTTGATCGACGACTTGAGCGAAGATAGCCATTCGCACCGGATCAGCAACTACTTCTTTCACATTCAATGTAATTCCTTGATCCGTCACCTTTTTATTGATTTCTTGGACATAACCCTTCTCTGCTGCCTGCTTCATTCCTTGGTCGATGCCTTGTATGGATTGTATGACACTGTTTACGTAGCTCGCAAAAGTCGGAGACACCATGGACCCAAACGTAATGATTGCCGTGACACTCGCTACTGCTAACGCTGTTTTCTTCAAAATGTTTACACTCCTTTTTTTCCAGTTTGGCTTTGGTTTTGGCAATTTCACTTGCTCTAACGCTGTCATCACCTTTGAAGTAAAATCTGCGGGCAACGCACTTGGAACGTGCAGGCTCGGGAACTCCTCGCTGCTATCCTCTTCCTCCATCAATCGATTCTGACAGAGCAGGCACTCTTCGACATGTCGTTCCAGCAGTCTAGATTCACCTGCAGATAGCTCATCAGTCAAATACTTGCGCAACTCTTCAGTTTTGGAGCAATTCATAGATAGCAGCACCTCCTGACATTTCTTGCGCGATACTAGCCCGGAGCTTTTTCTTGGCGTGATGGATACGCATTTGTACAGTTGTAACCGGAACATGCAAAATTTCGCTAATCTCTTTGTAGCTCATCTGTTCCAAGTATTTCAGCAAAAACACAACCCGGTATTCTTCACCCAACGCCATGATTTGCTGCTGCAAGGTATCTTGCTTTTCTTTTTCCAAATATGCTTTTTCGGGTGTATCGGATTCAATCAGTCTTGTCTCTTCCAAAGATGTTTTGGCGTAATGCTTGTTCTTGCGCCACGCGTCTATACACAGGTTGGACGCAATCCGATACAGCCAGGCCAAAAAAGCATCTGTCGGCTTATATTTATCCAGTTGACAGTACGCTTTGATGAAAGCCTCTTGTGTCAGGTCTTGGGCATCCTGCTGCTGCCCCGTCATTCGATAAAGATAGCTGTATAATCGTTCTTTGTACTTGTCGACCAGGTACGCGTAGGCATCCCGATTCCCTTTTTGTACCTGTTGTATGAGCAACCAATCATCCTGCAAAGGAAGTCCTCCCATTTCAAAAAAGTTCGCTGCGCAGCGTTCGTTTTGGCAGGCTCGTATGGATTAACGGATCAACTTGTATTTTCTTTCCAAAAATGATTACTTTTTTTTAAAAAAGTTTGAGCCAACATGGTGGAGGAGAAGAAAAAGCACAGTTCTCTTCGACTCTGACACGCCAGCATGGGGGGTCACTGGCCGTCTACACTTAAAAAAGGGGACCGTCGAGCCAAAGCCACCCTACGGGCGGAAGAATCTCAAAGAAGAAGTGTTCGACAAGCGTAGTCCCCTTTTTTAAGTTCCGACTGGGTAGGCGTTGTCAAGGTCTACGAGCTCTGTGCTTTTTCTTCTCGCCAGCTTTTTTGGTCGATTGATACCATCCAAAAAGAAAACCGCCCTTGATAAAGGCGGTCGAGTTCCATCCATTACTTCCAAGAATGGTAGATATTTCCCGCATACTTGGTAATGGCTTCATCGTAAGCTGGGTACGGATATCCGAGACTTTCTGCCACCGCTTTTGAGTACTTTCGAAAGAGCTCATAGCAAGTGAATAACGATTCCCACATGTCTGCGTAGCTATTTTCGCGATAACTGGATAGTAAGGAATCCCAATCTTCTTTTGGAAGATGGTGATCGATAAATTTATAATTTTTCCCGACACTAAACGTAAACCCTTTCTCACATCCGATTTGCCAAGCCATCATGCGGAGCAAATTCGGTCGGGCAATTTCGTTGAGATGGTCGATCGCAAACAGGATTTCTTTTCTCGCCAGACCTTTGACAACGTACGTAGAGACCATCCAAAATTCATTACAGCAGTCATCAAACTCTCTAGCAGTTGGCTTCCGGGTCCAATATTGATGATCGGAAGGGAGCACCTCGTGTTTGATACGCTCGTCCTTATCCAGCAAAACCTCTACCAGGCCGTCGCTATCTGCAAAATACGGCTCTGTCTCATCTAACGGAATCAGCGTCAGATCTACTTTATTTCCATCCTCAAATAGCATGAGATAGGAAAACCAATTCCCTAACTCGGACGGAAAAAGCTCCATATCCTCCGGTTTTTGCATCATGATTCGATTCCCAAAAACATCGAGCCATTGATCATTTTCCTTGAAAGAATCCATCTCAGTCACAAAATACGAAATATCATAATCTTGGAATGGATCAGCGGGTATATTTTTGTTCGTACGTGACCCTTCCAAAGTTACCAAGCGGATTCGATCATCCTTCCTGGCGAAATCGATCAGCATGCTCATCATTTCTTGTTCCGTTCTCAAAGCCATCCCCCTCCACCCTACTATTTCTCCGTATCACTTAATGTAGTGCAATTACATAATTTTTACAATATGGTATCAATAAGAGAAGCACATAAAAAAAGCTGCACCCATTTGGGCACAGCTTTTTCTAGCAATCCGTACTTTTACGCGCGGGAAACGTATGCTTCCGTACGAGTATCGATGATCAGACGCTCTCCTTCTTCTACGAAGAGAGGAACGTTTACTACGAAACCAGTTTCCAAGGTTGCTTTCTTTGTTACGTTAGAAGCAGTGTCACCTTTTACACCTGGCTCACATTCTGTTACAACGAGTTCAACCGTATTCGGCAATTGAATACCGATTGTTTCTCCGTTGTACTGCATGATTTGCACGTTCATGTTTTCCTTGAGGAAACGCAGTTCACGCTCGATTTGATTGTGAGTGAACGTCATTTGCTCGTATGTTTCCGTATTCATGAAAGTGTACTCGTCTCCGCTCGCATACAGGTATTGCATGGTGCTGGATTCGATGCGGGCAGGGTTAACTTTTTCACCGCCACGGAAAGTCATTTCCGTCGTGTTGCCATTGCGCAGGTTGCGCAGTTTGGAGCGAACGAAAGCCGCACCTTTACCTGGTTTTACGTGTTGGAATTCTAGCACGGTATAAATATTGCCATCCACTTCGATTGTCAAACCGGTACGAAAATCGTTTACAGAGATCATGGTAGTCCTCCCAAATCAATCAATAACAGAATAAGTATAAATTACACAGGCAAAATGAGCAACTCTTTCGTGGACTTGTTCAGGTTCTCATGACCATTGGCTGTAATCCACACATCGTCTTCGATCCGAACGCCACCAAGTCCGGTTACGTAAATACCTGGCTCCATCGTTACGAGCATACCTGGCTCCAATACGAAGGTACTTACAGTCGACAGCCCTGGCAGCTCGTGAACTTCCAGTCCGAGACCGTGACCTGCGCTATGTCCATAGGCATCGCCATAGCCTGCTGCTGTGATGATATCTCTCGTTGCTGCGTCAGCGTCTTTTGCAGATACACCTGGCTTCAGTGCTTCTAAACCCGCGAGTTGGGCACGCAAAACGATTTCGTAGATTTCACGCATTTTCGGGTCTGGCTCTCCCACGGACAACGTGCGTGTGATATCGGAATTGTAGCCTTGATAAGCAGCACCAAAGTCGAGCGTAACCATTTCCCCTGCCTGAATCACTTTCTCGGAAGCTCGTCCATGTGGCAGAGCACCGCGCACACCTGACGCTACGATCATATCAAAGGCAGAGCCTGTCGCTCCTTGTTTGCGCATGAAGTATTCCAATTCCAAAGCAACATCGGATTCACGCACACCTGGCTTGATGTAGCCTTGAATATGCGTAAATGCCGCTTCCGCGATACGAACCGCTTCACGAATAATAACCATCTCGGATTCGTCTTTAAACATGCGGATTTTTTCAAGCAGACCACTTGTTGGCACCAGTTCTACTCCGTCAAATCCTTTGTTCCATTCCTGATAGGTGCTAAAGGACACGCTGCTCTCGAATGCCAAACGCTTAATCCCTTTTTCTTGCAGGAGCTTTGCCATCGCTTCAACAGCTTTTCTCTCGTTATTTACCACCGTAAAATCAGGTGCTTGTTCTTGCGCTTGTTCCACATAGCGGAAGTCTGTGACGAGAAACGCCTCTGTTTCGGTGACAATCACCCATCCCGTTGATCCGGTGAAACCACTCAAGTAGAAGCGATTCTCTGTTTTTTCGGTAATAAACGCCTCTGCTCCAACTTTTGTAAGTGCCTCACGCAATTTATGCAGACGTTGTTTCATGGCAGCTTTTTCCCCTTTTTGAATGCTATTATTTTTTTTCGATTTTACGGACAAGCGCTCTTAGTGCCCATTCATATCCATCGATCCCCAATCCGACAACTTGTCCAATCGCGATAGGAGCGATGACGGAGTGATGGCGAAATGGTTCCCGTTCATGAATATTGGAAATATGTACTTCAATCGTTGGCAGAGCCACACTGGCCAATGCGTCTCGGATCGCATAGCTGTAATGTGTGAATGCCCCTGGATTGATCAAGATGCCGTCATGGACACCTCTCGCCTGATGAATCGCGTCGATGAGGACACCTTCATGATTCGATTGGAGATGCTCAAGCTTTCCGCCCAACTCATCCATGACACCCGTCAGGATTGTCACCACATCCTCCAGCGTTTCCCTTCCGTAAACATCCGGCTCTCTTGTCCCCAATAAATTCAGATTGGGCCCATTCAGTAACAAGACGGAAGTCATCGACCATTCCTCCCCCATATTTTACAGTCTTCGAAAAAAGTTTTTTTACTAATGAAACATTTTACCACAAGCCGTCCTGGTTCCATAGTGGGCATTCATCTATACAACATTTCGAATATTGTTACATCCATTTTGACAAGGAATGGAGAAATCCTCCTACCTTGTGGACTCATTCCATGTATGATTCTCGTCTGATTGCTCGAGTATGATGGTCATCCCAATGAACAAGCCAAACGTCAAATACCAAGCGGCTTCCGCACTTAAAGTGGCCACCTCCCAATTTTTAATATGGAAGAAGAAACCCGCTATCACAAACATGACTGCCCCGTAGACGAGTCCCAACCACCACGCACGGATCCGGCTAAAAAGCAAGCTGAACACAAATGAAGCAACGGCTGTTTCCACGAACAACACGATACCGCCAAAGCACACGCTCGCAAACGTATTTTCGTCCTCGATGCGGATAAAGGGACGTGCAAAGGCTCCAACTCCATATGGAGTCATGTTCAAAAAGTGAGCCATCAAACGAACAAACCCCCAAATAATCGTTCCCCAGAAGGCGACCTCCAAAATCTTCGAAGTGGAGATTCTTTTACTCCCTTGCCTGCCTTCTTCTGTATGGGATACGCGCGCTTGCTTGTGCTTCCGCCCTGTTTTGCTTATTTCCATTTCTATCACCTCTGTTCTCTAGTATGCTCTTCCTCTAAGCTTTTCACTTTCGCTTTACATTTGTTGGAAAAATGCGAACTCCTTGTAGCTTCAAGTCGCCATTTCCGTTAATATAGTGGTAAGGATGGTGATAGTATTGGCGCAACAAAACGTACCTAGCTACGGCGGTCAGGCCGTCATCGAAGGTGTTATGTTCGGTGGCAAAACCATGACTGTTACGGCTGTTCGCAAAAAAAATCATGAAATTGAGTATTTTGAATCCCCAAGATCGGAATATAAATGGATTACTACGCTGAAAAAAATTCCGTTTTTGCGTGGGATTGTTGGTTTGGTCGAAGCCAGCGCCAATGGGGCCAAACATCTCAACTTCGCCTCTGAACAATACAGTATAGAGTCTGGAGAAGAGGTTTCTGAAAGTCCATCGAAGCTCACCATGATTTTAGGTGTTGCTGTTGTCGGGGTACTTTCCTTCCTGTTCGGGAAATTCGTATTTACACTCGTTCCCGTTTTCCTGGCAGACTTTTTACTCGGAAAATGGGTACCGGATGGCGTTCCACAAACGTTGGCTGAAGGCGGATTTAAAATCTTGCTCCTTCTCGGCTACATTACAGCGATTGCACAAGCACCGTTGATTAAAAGGCTCTTTCAATACCACGGAGCCGAGCATAAAGTGATTAACGCATTCGAATCCGGGGTAGAATTAACAGTAGCGAATGTACAAAAATTTTCCGCTCTGCATTATCGTTGTGGGAGCAGTTTTCTCATTTTCTCAGTGTTTGTCGGTGTCGTGATTTACTCACTGTTCAGTTATGACTCCCTGACGGAGAGGGTCGTACAGCGCATTGTTCTTTTGCCACTGGTAATCGGCGTCTCTTATGAGGTTTTGCAGTGGACAAACAAGCTCCGTGATGTACCAGTCCTACGTTACCTTGGTTATCCAGGATTGTGGTTGCAAAAGATCACGACTCGTGAACCAGATGACAGCCAAGTCGAGGTAGCCATCGCTTCCTTCCAAAAGATGCGGGAGCTTGATCAGAAGCACGTGCAGGAAAGAATGGTTACGACCGGATAACGTGAGGCATTTTTATTCCCATAGAGGTGAAGCCCTATGTTACGCCGTATTCCACCAGTGATTATGATAGTGATCGTATTGGCGATTTACGGATTTTTGATAACACTCATCCAAGATCCTGTCAGTACGATTATCATCTTGGGATTATCCGTTGTACTTTTCTTGGTCGTGCGCAACTATTTACAAACTGGCTCCTTCTTTTCACTAGGCGCTGGGGCGGGCAAACCTAGACAACCAAAGGTCAAGGTGAAGCCAAAGTCCTCCATTGCTCGGCAAGCAGTGAAAAAGCAGTCGACTACCCCGCGAAAGGATCATCCGTTTCGTGTGATCGAAGGCAGCAAAGGGAAGCCAAAAGAGAAACAAGACGAAAAATCGCAAAATAATATCTCTCACTAAAAACAAAAACAGGTTGCCTGAAATGGCGACCTGTTTTTTTATTAGACCAGCATTTTCGGAGAGCTATTGCGAAACACCTTGACGTAATCTTCAAAATCCCATTGTGCCAAAAATTTGTGAGCGGCTGCCTCCCCTGACTCAAACAATTGTTGCCGCATTTCTTTTGACAGTTGAAACTGAGTAGTCCTCACCCCTAATGTATGAATGAAAATCGTCCGAACGGCTTTTGCCTTTTCCACAAACAGACGGTCATGGGCATCAAGCATGGTCGCCAGCAATCCCCGAGAGAAGGAAAAAAGACCCTTGATGCTAGTCGCTTCTCTCTTGTCCTGATCATCACTCAGGCGAAAACCAATCGTCGGCCACCGGGGAGTCCCCGGTACATCAAATAACCACACGGGGTAATTGCTCAATAAAGCACCATCGACGATGTAGTGCACATGTCCAGCACTTGTCAGCTTTGCAGGCTGAAAAAAGAATGGAATCGAGGAAGACATACGAACGGCCCGTGCCACAGGAAAATGATCGGGTTCCACACCATACCGGGTCAAATCGTCGGGTAAAATAAGCATTTTTCCGTCCGTGACATCAGATGCGACAACTTTCAGCTTACCAGGAGGAAGATCTCCGAATGTTCGTACTCCTTTTCGTAGTAACAACTCCTCTATGAACAACTCGATTCGATCTGCTCGATAAATCCCTTCCCGCACGACTAGTTCATAGATTGGTCCGATGAGAGGGAGCCTGCCCAGCCCTGAGCGTTTGAGAAAGTGAAGGTAATCCAGCTCTTCAAAGATCGGTTTCAATTCATGGCTGGAATAGCCTGCGCCGAGCAAAGCTGCAACAATAGAGCCTGCCGAGGTACCAGCGAGCCTTTCCCATGTGTATCCATTCTCCTCCATGACTCGCAAGGCACCGATAAAAGCGATTCCTTTTACGCCGCCACCTTCAAAGACCGCATCCGCTTTCACCTTGTTTCCCCTCCCTAAAATTCCTCCCCATTTCCATGTATAAGACGACAGCTTTTCCGTTACCACAAAGAAAAACGCAAGCCTGGTCGGCTTGCGCTATAATACGATAACGATATAGACTATTCCTCTTTTTGCTCATCTAACAAACGAATGTTACGAAGCTCTTCTATACGTTTTGGATCTGCCTCGAAGTACTGAACCAGATACTCCAGGCATGTAATCGATTCCCAGCTCAGATGGTGCTCGATTCCTTCCACATCCTGATAAATATGCTCTTCATCCAAGCCAATGATCCGCATAAATTCTTCCAGAAGACTGTGACGATCCACTAGGCGTTTTCCGATTTTCTTCCCTTTTGGCGTCAATACAAGCCCACGGTATTTTTCATAAACGAGATACTTGTCTTTGTCTAGCTTCTGAACCATTTTCGTGACCGAAGAGGGATGTACTTCCAACGCTTCAGCAATATCGGAGACACGAGCATAGCCCTTTTCTTCAATTAAGTTGTAAATGCGTTCCAAATAGTCTTCCATACTCGGCGTCGGCGGCATTGTGAACCCCTCATTTCCAAACCGTTATTTCATCTAGCCAAAAAAGGCACGTAGAAATATGATACCGTGTAATGAGAAGCATTTGCAAGAGAAAAGTACCTATCGCAGCTGTTTTTCTGGTGTTTGGTTCATCATTTGGACATATTGGACGAGTTGTTGACCCAACTGCTCCATGCGCGCTTGCAGACGCTCATCCTTTAGCTTGCCTTCTGGTGTAAAGGCATTGTAAGCACTCGGGATGGAAGGACTAGATGGCAACGGCCATGCATGCAGATTGCGCATGATTAACTGCAACGTGTTGACCGTGTTCGTAGCACCCATGCTTCCCCCAGATACGCCAATGATGGCAACCTGCTTATCACGCAAAATGCGCCCTTCCAGGAAGTCAATGGCATTTTTCAAAGCACCTGTCATTGTGCCATGGTATTCAGGCGAACCGATCACAAGTCCATCCGCTTCAGAAACCGCTTTGACAAATTGATGGACAATTTCAGGGTACGTACTGGTATCATCACGATCATCATACAGCGGCAGCTTCCAGTCCGCGAGATGAATCATTTCAACATCGGCACCTGCAGCCTTCGCTGCTTCGAGTACAATATGAACCGCTTGTTTTGTCGTAGAATTGGCATTCATGCTTCCGGCTATTCCTACAATTTTCATGGTTTCACCCCATCAATAATCTAAATACTGGTATGATCATCATTATATTCCAATAAGTATATTTTGTAAACATTTATGTTTATTTAATATCATCTGTTCTGAACAGACCTGTTTGTCTCATACACTTGTACCAAGTTGCAAGTGAGGATGATGCCTATGGACAAAGTCGCTTGGCATATCGCCGTGCTTTTTGCAGGGTCTGCGTTAGGCGGATTCTACTTGGGTGGATATGAGTGGCTACGCTTTTTTACTTATTTCGGTTCCTGGGGGACAATCGGCATAGCACTTGCGGCTCTTGGCCTCGGCTGGTTCGGCGTCCAGTTGTTGACCTTTTGCCATCGCAAGCAAATTGGCTCCCTCTACGAGCTGTACTACGTATTGTGTGGCGAAGCATTCGCTTCCAGCCTATCTGTCATCACCCACATTCTGCTATTGGGCTATACAGGAGTCATGCTTGGCCAACAGGCGGATTTCCTTTTGGAGGAGCTCTCTCCTCTATGGTTCATCCTTTTGACCATTGTAGCCATCTTCTTTATCATAAATCGTTGGAGATGGATTGTCACTGCAACAGCCATATCTCTATCCATCGGTTTATTATTATTCGGATTGATTTTCAGTGCACAATCCCATGTCCCAATGCCAAGCTTGGGTTATCAATTGAATGTGAACTGGCTGATTCACGCCGTATTTTTCCTTGCCTTGCATTTTCTTATCAGCTTGGCTACGACTCTACCTCTTGCAGTACGTGCGTCCCACGAGCGAACTGTTCGAACGGGGGCCATTATCGGAGCTGGAATCTTCCTTTTGTTCACAATGTTAGGTCAAGCTATCCTTCTTGCCCACTGGCACGATGCCCACGCCTCTGTACTGCCTATCAAACAAATTATGGTTCAAATGATGACCGGTGGCGATTGGCTTCTCGCTATCCTCTCGCTTGTACATGGTGGAGTCATTGTCGCAGCCCTACTCTACTCGCTGACACATCCCATTGTGACACGTCAAAATCTACAAACACTGCCACTGATTGTCGTCATGCTGCTTACCGTATTTGTATTCGCTCTCCTCACACTCCTTGTTCCGTGGAGTATGTCTGCAATCGCCAGTGCAGCGACCTATTGCGGCATGTTCTTAATGGGCTGGTACGTTTGGAAGCATCAGAATTGACCTGATGGTATACTCGTAGCTCCTGTGGTCAAGACAAATCTTGGCCACTTTTTTTCGCATTATAGGATCGCATTCAATATACCAATCAGTACTAAAAGTACAAGGATAAACACCAAAATATTTAATGGACTCATCGTCACGTAGTCCTCCTCTATATGGTTGCTTCCCCTCATTTTACCACAAACGAAAAACGTCCCCCGAAGGAGACGCTTACTGTAAAGCCTCACTTTCCGCTCTCAGCTGTCCACCATTTGGAGAACCCATCGGGTAAGCTGGCGTTGTTTGATCCGTAATTTTGTGAATCGCTGAAAGTACCGCTTTCGTCGCCGTGGCGATTTGTTCCCAATCCAATTGCGCCAAGGAGTCATCTGTTGCCTGTACCGTCCCTGCACTCGTCAAAAGTGCCGTAGGAATGCCTGCGGCTGCCAAAAAGCCCGCGGCACCGTTTCGTTCACGCGTCCCATCCTTATCAGGAGGAGACACCCCCGCTGCTCTCAGCAGTTGGATAGGCAAATTTTCGTTGCCCAGTGAATTGGTAGCAACGAGCTCTGCCTTTTGACTCCCCACCCCATCGACATAGAAGGCTGCTATCATGGCTTGTCGGTCCTTGGCTGATAAGGCATTCGCATAAGCTATCGGGCCTCTGCTTCCCGATGTAACCGCGCCAAAGCTTACGAACCTCACTTCCGTATCAATCGGCTTGTCAGCCATATTACGCGCTATCTCTAGCAAGGCTGCTACACCGGAGCCATTGTCATTTGCCCCAACTGATAATCCAGCGGAATCATGGTGAGCAGATACCAGGACGACCTGACCGGTGTCGTTTTGATTGGGCTTTCGGCTTGCCACGATATTATACGAGGTTTGCTTAATGGTTGCGGCTCCTTCTACCTTGACGGTTCCCTTTACGGGTCGTTTGTCCATGATGCGTTTTTGGAGTTTCGTGCCATCCGCCTTGGACAAAGCAATTACAGGAACAGCGATATCCAAGGGTTCGCCCAGTGAAGCATTCCACCCTTCCTCTCGATCATTCCAGATGATAAGAGCAACGGCTCCGGCAGCCGCTGCTTGGCGAACTTTTTCTCCGAACGGAATCTCACCTCGCTTGACCAAGGCAATCTTCCCCCGGGATGCCTCATTCGCAAAATCAACCGCTCTTCCCAAGCCTGCATTCACTACTTCTGCTGTCGCGGTTCCATTGATCCCAAAAGTAAATCCGCTTACTGTCCAGTTTTGACCTGGCCATTCTTCTATCGTCAGTGATAGAGTAGTAGGCTTTCGGTACGTATAATAAGAAAACGGATCGAGCTTAGTCTTGTACCCGTAAGATCGAAGTGTATTTTCCACATAGACAGCTGCCGCAAATTCCGTTTCAGTAGCAGGTGGACGGGCCGTTCTCGCCAGTTGCTCGACATGGCTGTACAAGCGTTCACTATCGATCCAATCTTGAGCTTCCACAGCATGAGCACGATGTGAAAGGAAAGGTAACGGCAATATCGTTCCACAGACAAGCAAGGCACATAGCGCATAATGACGGACGGATCGCATGGCATTCTCCCTTTCCTTCGCTCTTTGCATTTATTATGGGCGGTTACGACAAACCGAGTCTAGTCAGAATAGTTAGTCAAATAACTTCATCCTGCGCCATCCCTGGACAGCTTTCGCTTTCTTTTGCCCAAAACGTCGATATTTCGCGTGACTCCCTTCCATATGAATTCTTAATAGAAAGGGGCTTTACTCCGTAAAATTATTGATAAAGAAAAGGCGACTTTCAAATTGACCGATGTCCTTGCCTTTTGCTAAGGTGGAATCAACAAAATACCGTTTGAAAGAAACGGATTGGAATCTTGAGGGGGAAGTACCATGCTCTATGTAGATGGCAAATGGGTAGAAGAAGGGCAAGTCGCAGTTCATCCAGAAGACCGCGGTTATAACTTTGGGGATGGCATATATGAGGTAGTACGCATTTATAAGGGGCGCATGTATCAATGGGATGGACATCTTACCCGTTTGTTTCGAAGTGCCAAAGAAATAAAAATGGAGCTTCCTTGGAGCGAAGAAGAGCTGACAGACTTAGCGAATCAGCTCATGTCCAAAAACAACATCACGGAAAATGATGACGCCAGCCTTTACTTGCAAGTATCTCGTGGCACCTCTCCGCGTGTACACGATATTCCGTCTGGTATCAAGCCTGTGATCATGGGCTTTGTCCGTCACAAGGACCGCCCTGTCGCCGATATGAAAAAAGGCTGGTCCGCTCAGCTCATCGAAGATATCCGCTGGCTGCGTTGCGATATTAAAACGCTCAATCTGCTAGGGGCTGTTCTTGTCAAACAATACGCAAAGGATGCAGGTGCCCAAGAATCGATTTTGCACCGCAACGGCGTTATCACAGAGTGCAGCTCTTCCAATTTGTTCGTCGTGAAAAATGGCAAGCTGTATACGCATCAAGCTGACAATCTGATCCTGCACGGAATTACCCGCCAAGTGGTCATTGATTTGGCTCGGGACAATGGCATCACTGTTCATGAAGAAGCATTCGACATTGCTTTCTTGAAGCAAGCCGATGAAGTATTCCTCACCAGCACGACCGCGGAAATCATGCCGCTCATCTCGGTAGATGGCGTTGCTGTGGGCAACGGAAAGCCGGGACCAGTCGTTCTTACGCTACAAGATTTGTTTGAACAGCATATCAACACAAGTGTACTCGTGTAATGAAAAAAAGCTCTCTCGGTATGCAGCATATACATCCGAGAGAGCTTTTCTTTATGGTTTAACGACGCAGATTCCATTCGTCTGTGGCATAGCGCGTCTTAACGAGTTCTTCTGCCAACGCGAGTTCTTCATCGGTAAGCTTTGAAGGGATCAGCTCCACTTCCAATCCGGATGCAAAGCCTTTCGAGAACGCCTCGATGGATTCTTGGAGACTGATTGGCCGAGGGCTTACTTCGTTGATCGTCACTGCTTTTTGTCGGAAACTATCGATCATCCGTTGTTTTACCCGCTCCGATGGGAAATGCAAGAGCGAGAATAGCAAATCTACGTCCATATCAAGCAGAATAGAGCCGTGCTGAAGAATAACACCCTTTTGTCTGGTCTGAGCGCTGCCCGCTACTTTTTTCCCCTCTACCACGAGCTCATACCAAGAGGGCGAATCGAAGCAGGCGGATGATCCTGGCGAATTGTACTTTTCCTTCTCCTCTTCACTTGCCAAGGAGACCATTTCCGCCGAGAGTCCAAGGTTTTGGAATCCGTGCAGCAGTCCCAGACTGATGATTTTGTAGGCTTCCGTCACACTCGAAGGCATTTTCGGATGGTCTTCGGATACGATGACACTGTATGTCAGCTCCTGATCGTGGAGAACAGCACGCCCTCCTGTCGCTCTGCGAACAAAGCCCAGTCCTCTATTTTGAACTTCCTCCAGGTTGATTTCCTTGATGGCCTTCTGGAAATAACCAATTGACAGTGTCGCCGGGTCCCACGTGTAAAAACGAACGGTCGGGGGAACCTTGCCCTCACTGTGCAACTGCAAAATTGCTTCATCTACTGCCATATTCATCGCGGGTGACATTGCTTCCGTCACGATATAGCGCCACTGTTCCATCTATGTACCTCCTCATTCACAACGCCTTCATTGTACGCTTCTGGCATGAAGGACGGCAAGCTTTTGATGGGCTATTTTGCGTGGGCTGTTTCCTGCAAAATGGCCAAGACCTGCGCCAATGCATCTGTTTTCTTCTCATTCTCTTCGCGCATTCGCCGTAAGAGGGACTCCCTGCTCTTTTGCAAGTCATTCACCGCTTGAAAAAAGCGATCATCCGTTAGCTCTTCTTCTAGCAGAACATGACACAAGCCCTGCCTTTCAAAGGACTGTGCATTTAAAATCTGATCGCCCCGACTTGCTTCACGGGACAACGGTATCAAAAGCATTGGCTTTTGCAGGGCTAAAAACTCATAAATCGCATTGGAGCCTGCTCGTGACACGACAAGATCAGCCATCGCCAACAAATCGGGTAATTCCTCCTGGACATACTCGAATTGCTTGTAGCCTGCCACCTGAATCGTTTCATCTACTTGATTTTTGCCACAAATATGTACAATTGAAAAATGCTCAAGCAAAGCAGTAAGCGAATGGCGTACCGCCTCGTTTATTCTTCGTGCTCCCAAGCTTCCACCCATGACAAGCAGGACAGGTTTCTTTGCAGAAAAGGAGCAGGATACCAGGCCCGCTTCTCTTCTACCCTGCTTCAGCTCATCTCGCACAACTGCACCTACGTGAATCCCTTTGTTTTTCGGCACTTTCGAAAGCGTATCTGGAAATGTTACGCACACCTTGCTGGAAAAAGGGACAGCCAGCTTGTTTGCGAGACCGGGTGTCAGATCGGATTCATGGATAACAACAGGAAGACGGTTTAGCCACCCCCCAAATACGACTGGCACGGAGACGAAGCCCCCTTTGGAAAAAATCACATCCGGCTTCCACTTGCCGAGAAAGCGAGAAGCTTGCCAAATGCCTTTGAGGACTCGCAGCGGGTCACTCATGTTTTTCCAATCAAAGTAACGTCGCAGTTTTCCTGAAGAAATGCCAACATAGCGGACATCCGGATGGCTGGCGACCAGCTCTCGTTCGATCCCTGTCGCAGAACCAATGTAGGCGACTTCCCAACCCAGCTTGATAAAGTGGGGGATGAGTGCAAGATTCACAGTGACATGTCCTGCCGAACCACCACCGGTAAACACAATCCTTTTCGTCATTCGGCTCGAACCCTCCCCTGCCTCTTCTTCCCTCATGATAGCACCAATCCGAAAGAAAAGCCGCCCGTAACAACAGGCGACTTTTCCTGGAATCTAGAATTATGCTTGCGGTTGATAACGCAGGATTGGCTTTCTTGCCGCTGTCGCTTCATCCAAACGTTTGACTACAGTAGTATGAGGAGCTTCCTGAACGATTTCTGGTGTTTCCTCGCACTCGCGGGCGATTTGCAGCATCACGTCGATGAACTCATCGAGCGTTTCTTTTGTCTCGGTTTCGGTCGGTTCGATCATGAGGCACTCGTCGACGATCAATGGGAAGTAGATCGTTGGCGGGTGATAGCCGAAGTCGAGCAAGCGTTTTGCAATGTCGAGCGTGCGTACGCCCAGCTTCTTCTGGATTACACCAGACAGGACGAACTCATGCTTGCAGACGCGATCAAATGGCAGATGATAAGCCGTTGCCAGACGACGCATCATGTAGTTGGCGGAGAGCACCGCATTTTGAGAAACTTGCAGCAAGCCTTCTGGACCCATGGTACGGATGTAGCTGTACGCACGAACGAGAATACCGAAGTTTCCGTTGTAGCCTTTTACGCGACCGATGGAAGCCGGACGATTGCTGTCCCAGTAGAAGCTTCCGTCTTCCTTTTTCGCTACGATTGGTGTAGGCAGGAATGGCTCGAGAATTTTTTTCACGCCGACCGGACCTGCACCTGGACCACCACCGCCGTGAGGCCCTGTAAACGTTTTGTGCAAGTTCAGATGCACCACGTCGAAGCCCATGTCTCCCGGACGGGCAATTCCCAAAATCGCGTTCGCATTCGCACCATCGTAATACAAGAGGCCGCCAGCTTCATGAACGATTTTCGCCATTTCCACAATATCTTCTTCAAACAATCCGAGTGTGTTCGGGTTCGTCAGCATCAAAGCAGCCGTGTCAGGTCCTACTGCATCACGCAACGCTTGAATGTCAACCAAACCACGCTCGTCAGATGCGATGGTTACAGTATCCAAACCAGCTACAGCAGCAGATGCCGGATTCGTACCATGTGCGGAGTTCGGCACGATTACTTTGGTACGATGTCCTTCCCCTCGGCTCTCGTGGTAGGCACGGATCATCATCAGACCTGTCCACTCGCCCGCAGCACCAGCCGCTGGTTGCAGGGTAACTGCGTCCATGCCTGTAATTTCACCCAGTTCTTCTTGCAGGTTATACAACAGCTCCAATGCGCCCTGTACGGTTTCTTCTGGTTGGTACGGATGTGTCTGCGCGAAGCCTGCGTAACGGGCGACATCTTCGTTGATTTTTGGGTTGTATTTCATCGTGCAGGAACCAAGCGGATAGAACCCATTGTCTACCCCGTGGTTGCGACGAGACAGTTCGGTATAGTGACGAACCAATTGCAGCTCAGATACTTCTGGCAGCTCAGCCGGCGTTTCGCGTATGAGGTGCTTTGGCAAAAGGCTTGCTACTTCTACTTCTGGAACATCCAATGCCGGCAAATTGTAGCCCACACGGCCTGGTTTGCTCATTTCAAAGATCAGTGCTTTCTCCTGGTCGTTACGCACGTGTGATCGCCTCCAATTCAGCCGCCAATGTGTCGATTTCTTCTTTGGTACGTAGCTCGGTTACTGCAAGCAAGGTATGATTCGCAAACTCTGGATAGTCGAGACCGAGATCATAACCCCCGATCATTCCAGCAGCCAACAGACCTTTGTTCACTTCTGCAACTGGTTTGTTCAGCTTCACGACAAACTCGTTGAAGAATGGAGAAGTGAATACGATCTCCAAGCCTTTTGCTTCCAGGGCATTTTTGGCGTAATGAGCTTTTTGCAGGTTCATCATCGCCATTTCTTGTACACCCTGCTTGCCGAGTGCTGTCATGGCAATGGAAGCAGCCAATGCGAGCAGCGCTTGGTTCGAGCAGATATTAGAAGTCGCTTTTTCACGACGAATATGTTGTTCACGCGCTTGCAGCGTCAATACGAAGCCACGTTTGCCATTTTCGTCCTTCGTTTGACCGACGATACGACCTGGCATTTTGCGCATCAGTTTGGTTGTGGTAGCAAAATATCCGCAATGTGGTCCGCCAAAGGATGCTGGAATACCGAATGGCTGCATGTCGCCAACTACGATATCTGCGCCCAATTTGCCCGGCGCCTCCAATACACCCAGAGCAAGCGGATTGGAGGATGTGATCAACAGTGCGCCTTTTCCGTGCGCAATAGGTTCAATCGCTCCCAAGTCCTCTACATTTCCGAAGAAGTTCGGATACTGCACGATGACCGCTGCTGTGTTTTCATCAACAAGCGCTTCCAAAGCCGCTGTATCTGTAACGCCATCGCTGTTGATACCTACTTCAACCAGCTCAACGTTTTGTCCATACGCATATGTTTTCAAAACACCACGCGCTTCCGGATGTACAGCGCGGGAAACGATTACGCGTTTTTTGCCAGTGTGACCTGCAGCCATCATCGCTGCCTCTGCCAAAGAAGTCGCGCCGTCATACATCGAGGAGTTAGCTACCTCCATGCCAGTCAGCTCACATACCATCGTTTGGAACTCAAAAATAGCTTGCAGCTCACCTTGGCTGATTTCTGGCTGATAAGGTGTATAAGCAGTAAAGAATTCCCCGCGGAGCAGCATGTGATTGACTGTGCTCGGCGTGTAATGTTGATAAACACCCGCACCCAGAAAGTTAACATGCGTGCTGAAGTTTACGTTTTTATTTGCGAGGCGTGTAAAATACTTCACCAAATCTGGCTCGGAAAGTGCTTCTGGAATATTCAAAGCACCTTTGAAACGTACTTCTTCCGGAATATCAGCAAACAATTCTTCTATACTCGAAATGCCGAGGGTTTCCAGCATTTCGCGCTTGTCCTGATCAGTTTGGGGCAGGTAGCGGTATTTCACGGACGTTGTCCTCCTCTAAAAGGATGTATGTGGTGTATCGCTTAGTTTTTTGGGCGTTTATAAAATGGAGCGGCAACGACTTCTGCTTTCAGACGTTTTAAGCGAATTTCTACTTCTACTTGTGTACCTAACGCGGCATGCTCGGTTTTTACGAGAGCGAGACCGACGTTCTTCTTCAAGGTTGGAGATTGTGTTCCCGTCGTCACTTCGCCAATGAGCTCTTCCCCCACATAGACGGGGTAATGCGTGCGCGGAATCCCACGGTCGATCATTTCGATCCCTACCAGCTTGCGGGGAGCACCGTTTTCTTTTTGTGCCTTCAGCACTTCTTGACCGATGAACGGCACTTCTTTGTCTACCTTGACAGCAAAGCCAATGCCCGCTTCGATCGGAGTGATGTCTTTGCTGAGCTCTTGTCCGTACAGTGGCAGCTTGGCTTCAAAACGAAGCGTATCGCGCGCACCGAGACCGCACGGCAAAAGACCTTCTTCTTTTCCCGCATCCAGCAAGATGTCCCACAGCTCTGCTGCACGATCGGCATCCAAATAAATCTCGAAGCCATCTTCGCCAGTATAGCCAGTGCGGGAGACCAAACCCGGAATACCGCTCACTTGCACATCACGCTCAAAACGGAAAAAGCCGATTTGAGATAAGTCTGTAGTCGTCAGCTTTTGCAGAATGGATTCTGCCAAAGGACCTTGAATCGCGATTTGTGCTGTTTGTGGCGAAATATTCTCAATCGTTACGCCTGGAATCAGATGTTCTTCTAGCCACGCATAGTCTTTGTCGATATTCCCCGCGTTGATGACGAGCAGGTAATGATCATCTGCATATTTGTAAACAAGCAGATCGTCTACCGTCCCCCCATCTGGGTAGCAAAGCACACTGTACTGCGCCTGCCCGACTGCCAGCTTGGACACGTCATTCGTAGTCACACGCTGGAGATAAGAAAGAGCGTTTTCCCCTTTTACGTCCACTTCTCCCATATGGGAAACATCAAATAGACCAGCTTTTGTCCGAACGGCTTCATGCTCTTGACCAATGCTTGTAAACTGCACTGGCAGATCCCAACCACCGAAGTCGATGGTTTTCGCGCCATACTTTGCATAAGAATCAAATAGTGGCGTACGTTTCAAATTGGACATGTGGCACCTCCTGTGAACAATAAGATCTTAGAAAACTTGGCTTCGCTGAGCCTTTGGCGAGGCCTTAGTTGCACTTATGTCGATAGGAGTCTTATCGACCAAAACAAAACAGAGGGGGAAAAACGGGTACACCAAAATAATGGCGCCCATTTCTCCTCCTCTGTCCTTGGTACCTGAGAGTTACCTTGCGAATCACATGGGAATTACTTTCCCCACTTGCAAGTTTCCCCTTTGGTGGCTCGTGTGAGCTCTCTCCAGAGTTGCGTCCAGTAGAGGTACTTTTGCCTGAGAGATTCACCGTTACCGGCTTGCTCCTTCGGCGCTGCCAAACGTTCAAGCAGTCTCTCCCTACTACCTTCATTCGCGGTTGTTTCATGGTCATACATAAGTTTTTGCTATCATTTCCATACTAATGGATGTACTACCTCTTTATCCTACCATGAGAGACCAAAGTTGAAAATATACAAATTAACAGCCAGATTCAGAAAAACTTAACAAAACACATTGACAATAGATAAACGTTCAGTTTTTTAATGTTAATCATGAAAGTTATGGCAGAGCTATGTAAAGGAGTATCTTATATGCCGAATGTTCCTATTTCATTTGATACGAGTTGGATCAATCCGCTTACAGAACGTATGCAAGAAGATGGACCCTGGGATAAGTGGGAGCTGTTCAAGCTCTCATTGGAAGCCGAGGAAGCGATGGCTGTTAGCGAATTTGACCAGCTGCAATGTCTGAAATATCTTCCACTCTTGTCGCCTTTTCCTCACCAGTTGGAAACAGCGAAACGTGTCCTATTAGAGATGCGCGGCCGAGCCATTCTCGCTGATGAGGTCGGTCTGGGAAAGACGATCGAAGCAGGCTTGATCATGAAGGAATATATGGTTCGCGGCTTGGCTAAAAAAATTCTCGTTCTGGTTCCAGCCTCTCTCGTGATTCAATGGACAAAAGAGCTTCATCAAAAATTCGGCATTGCAGCAGTCGCGCAAAAAAAAGAATATATGTGGCGGCAACACGAAGTCGTGGTCGCATCCATAGACACAGCAAAACGAGATCCTCACAGGCGTCACGTCCTCGACATCGATTACGACATGCTCATCATCGACGAGGCCCATAAACTCAAAAATAAACGGACACGAAACTATCAGTTCGTCAAAGAAATCCGCAAAAAATATTGCTTGCTCCTTACCGCAACTCCTATTCAAAACGAGATGGACGAGCTGTACAACCTCATCAATTTGTTAAAACCAGGTCACCTCGGCCATACTTCCACCTTCTCTACCAATTACGTAGAGGGCAAACGCCAATCCAAAAACAGCGAGAAATTGCGGGAAGAAATTGAAAAGGTCATGATTCGCAACAAACGAAGTGATGGCGGTATTCAATTCACCAGTCGCCGCGTTCAGTCGATTCCGATTGACCTTTCCCCTGAGGAAATGACCTTGTACGAAGGTGTGACCCACTTTGTCCGTGAGCAATACCGAACAGGATTTGGGATGGGCGGCTTCAACTCGCTCGCTCTGATCACCTTGCAGCGTGAGGTCTGCTCCAGTAAGGAAGCTGCGTTCATGACGCTGTATAACATGCACCAGCGGACGGGCGAGGACTCTCCTTTACGCGCACAAATTCTTGAGCTAGTCGAGTTGATCAAACAAATTGAAACGCATTCCAAGGCTGCCAAAACCGTTGAGCTCATTCAACAAATCAACGATAAAGTGATCATTTTTACAGAGTACCGAGCAACTCAAAACTATCTGCAAAAGTATTTGCACGACCACGGCATTACTTCCGTCCCCTTCCGCGGTGGCTTTAAACGCAGCAAAAAGGACTGGATGACTGATCTTTTCCAAAATCGTGCACAAGTCCTGATCGCTACGGAAGCAGGCGGCGAAGGCATCAATTTGCAGTTCTGCAATCAGGTGATCAATTACGACATGCCTTGGAATCCCATGCGAGTGGAGCAACGAATCGGTCGCGTCCATCGTCTCGGACAAAAAAGGGATGTACACATTTACAATTTATCGACAACCGGAACGATCGAAGAGCATATTCTCAAGCTGCTGTATGAAAAAATCGACCTATTTGAAATGGTCATCGGCGAACTCGATGATATTGTGGAACGCCTGAATTTAAGTCACTCCTTGGAAGACAATCTGATTCAAATCATTATGGATTCCCGCTCCTCCAAAGAAATGGCGTTGAAGCTCGATAACATTGGACACGCGATTCGGGCAAGCAAAATAACAAAAGACGCTGTTCCACTTTCTGAGGCGGCTGACCAATAACTCTTGTTGGAAACGAAAAAGAAATGAGGTCTCCTGATGCAGCAACAACAGGTCAGACAATTTGTCGAGCGCTATTTGGCGACTTTTTCTGCCCATATCGTTGAGTCTCACCCGGATTATTTCACCGTCAAACTTCCTGTCGAGGTGGACAAAGATATCGGCAATCGTCCTTTTTACTGGAGCTGGGTGGATAAGATGAATTTGGCTTATCAGCCATTGGTGCTCACCTTTAGTTTTCATCCGGAATGCATGCCTGAAGGTTTGCGATCCGAGCATCTGCATCTAGGAGCTGCACGCATGCAACAAATTTTCGCTTCAGCCAAAAAGCATGGCAGCTTTGTCTGTATGTACGAGCAACAAGGGGGCCTCTTGGGCAATGCCGGCAAACGTCGGTCAACCCCTCTCGTACCTTGGCTCGGGATGAACTTGAAGGTATCTCTGCTTTGTGACAAGCGACGTGACATTTTATTGTACCTGGGGATAAATTTGCATCAGCCACGGATAGTGACGGATTTCACTTCGTTTTTATTTTCACTTTCCTTGACCCCTGCGATCCCCGATTACTATTACACGTTGGATCGAAAGGTAACCATACAGGAAGCCCTCCAAATGGCACAACAGGAAGTCGAGCATACACTGGAACAAGAAGATCAGCAATGGGCAGAGGAAGCGCGTACACGTCTGAGCGAAGAAATGGCCATCTTGGAAGCGTATTATGAAGAGCTGGCACGGCGAGAACCAGAAAATGAGCAGACAAACGCAAACGAAACCGAAGAAGAATCAGAACAGCCGGAAGCCCAGTCGTTACTCGAGCGAGAAGCCCTGCACCCCGAACCTGATTCAGCTGGACCACCTTCTGTCGAACAGCCCCTATCTTTTGACGAATACCGGACTTCTGGCGGACGAATCCTCGACTTTTTGCGTGCAAATGGAATCCAAACAACTCCACGTGAAGAGATTCATCAGGCAGAATGGAAAAAAAGCACGCCAGATGAGGAGAGACAACGCCGAAAAGACGAGCTGGCATGGCAATACGAGCCGCGGATCGAGGTTTCGTTCATCAACGGTGGCTTGTTCTATTTATCTTCCGTTCCTCCACTCATGCGGTCATCGAAAGCAAAAAGCATGCGACATCTCCCCGCATCAGGGCGAATCATGTAAAAGATCAACGAGAAAATGTGAAACAGAAAAGACACGTTGCAACAAATCTTTTTGTCATAGCTGGTTACAATAGGAATAGGTTAAGCCTTTACAAAAGGTGGTGCATAGTTGTGACCAGACGATTTCTTCCTGTTATCGCTGCTCTTTTGTCTCTGATGCTGCTTTCCTTACCAGCTTTGGCGCAAGACGAAGCAAGCTGGGACCAGCAATTCCAAGCACAAATTCGAGAATGGATGGATGCAATCGCAACCCGAGACCCTCAATTCAAGCAATGGCAGGACGCAAAAACAGACGTACAAACACTTGGTGCAGGGCAGCATCAATGGCTGGTAAGTATAAAAAAAGCGGATAAGCAAGTAGGGTATTTGGTGATAGGAGAAGCACCTGATTCTACTTCCCATGAGAAATTTGTTCTGCTGGAATATGGTGTCGGGGAGTACATCTTGTTCGATGACGCATTTGCTCCGAAAGAAATCGCGGCAGAACCAGTTTATGACGGGTTTGCTTCCTACTGGCTGATCACCCAGAAGTCAGATACCCAAATGGTCAATGCCAAAACGGGAGAAATGTATCCCGCTTCCTTTCAAATTAGTGAGCCCGCCGTCGGTGCTTTTGCAGGAGAGCAGCTCATACAAAATGGACAACGCCTGACTCAAATGAGAATTTTAAGCGCAGCCGAGGCTGATCCTTTTGATCATATCGGGTGGGTCAGCCAAATGAGTAAAACGAACGCAGATGTGTCCTGGAACCAATTGTGGCAGCAAGATTATACCTCGCCAGTAACATTAGCCGTCCCGATTCATCAGTCACAGGTTTTGGCACCCTTTGTCGTGGGGTCCCTGCATTTATGGAATGACCAAAATGCTTATGTAGGCGTATGGGATGAGGGCCTGCGCTTTGTCCCCTATTCGTATGCCCATCGCGTCGGACGATTTTTCGTAAATGAAACAAGCTCTCCTGCCGAATAACCGGTTGGAGAGCTTGTTTTTTTACGTTTTCTATTCACCGATGTTCTGTAGGAGAGAGACGTTCATGAACGGCATGAAAAATTTCATTGACCGTCATTCCCTCTGCATTAATAACGGGAGCTCCTGTAATCGTTTTGTTTTGATTACCCAGAACGTTGATATCCTGTCCAGTAATGACAATCGCATCTACCACCTGCTGCCAGTTGCCTAAATCAACAACTTCGTAACCATTTTGACGCAGCATCTTGCACACTTCAGACAGGGAATTTTCTACCGCTACTCTCGCCATATGCACCCTCCGTCTTCGTTCATAGGTTTACGAATTTTATTTGCGCCACAACAGTCGAATGGACATGGGAATGGCACCAAACCAGCGTGATGACCAGGACTCGCGTGGAGTCTTACGCAAACGGCGTTCATCTTTTGGGGTATCCATGTACTGGACAAACAGTTTCGTCAGGTACTTTAAATATTCCTGAAAGGACATCGCACTTGACCTCCTTCTTACTCGCGGATTCAACACCGCGGCGCAAGCGCTGTCCCCTCTATTGTTCCCCGTCCTGCGTTCTTTCAACCACTTGGTTCGTAATTTCCATCACAATATCGGAAAGGCTCTTACCTGTCGTATCCACCTGAATCGGAGCAAAATCGTATACACTTGCGCGCTCTGCCATTAAGGTCTTTACCCTTGTCGCTACTCCTCCTGCCAATAAGGGCCGTCCTGTATCCTTTTCCAAACGCTTGATGAGCTCCTCTTCCGTGGCATGCAGCGCGATTACGATGCCTTGCTCCATCATCATCTCTACGTTTTGTTTCCGTAATACAGCTCCTCCCCCAGTTGTTACGACCTGAGATCCTACTGCCAGTAATTGCGCAAGACATTTCGTCTCGACGTCTCGGAAATACACTTCTCCATGATCCGTGAAGATCTCTGGAATGCTGCGGCCTTCCCTTTCCACAATCGCATCATCCAAGTCTGTATGCTTCATTCCCAAACAGGTAGCGAGTGCGGCACCAACCGTGGTTTTTCCTGTTCCCATAAATCCGACTAACACCAGGTTTTTCATTTTGTTTCTGCCGCCTTTCCAATCGTTCGGTATGTATTGATCTTCACCGTTTTTTGCTGTTGATTGTACGCTGTCTCATATCCCAATGCTTTTTCAAAAAAGGATAGTGGAACCATCGTACGTTCTTTGATTTCGATTAACGGGCTGCCTAAATCTATTCGCTTCCCATCTACGTCAGCAAAGCGCTCCCGTTCCTTTATAAATACTTCGCGCCCATTTCCTTTTACGCGGATCATTTGTTTCTTGTCGTCCCAGCTAATCGCCAATCCCATTTTCTCACCGAGCTCACGCAACGGAATATACACCGTATTTTGGGTGACCCGAGCTGGGATCGAAGGATAAAAGCTCATGTTATTAATGATCGTTGTGATATAGGGCTCCAATTGCACTGCACCAAAGCCATTCTTATTTGTACTGTTGGTATACAGGGTGAAATATTTCGCTTCCCCTTGCAAAGTTTGCCCAAGCGCCTGATCGAGATGCTCTGCACCAATGACACTGCCATGATAATTTTGCTGGACGCGCTGCAAGAATCGCTTATAGGCATCATCACCGATTTTGCGGCGGAGATTGTCAAACAAGAGTGCTCCCCGGGAATACCAGGTCAGCTTAAACTCTTCTTCGGTGGCGAACTTCTGCAATGGCTTGTCCAGCTTTCCATTTGGATAACGCTCTTGCAAACGTTTGACATCCCGGTTGTACTCATCTAACAAAGTCGTAGCTGATTGGGCACCATAACGCTTCTGCAAGTAATGAGACACGCCGAGCTCCACCAGCCCCTCATCAAGCCACCCATGCGAGGATTCCAATGTAGCCACACTGTTGTACCACCAAAGATGCCCTACCTCATGCGGCAGCCAATGATCGATCAGATTGTTGTAATGCATGTCTCTTTTGAATACGGCGAGATTCGCGTATTCCATGGCGTACGTCGTTCCTGTACTTGTTTCTGCAATCGCCACGTGCGGATACGGCAACGGCCCGTACATATCGATGAAAGTAGGAAATACCGATTGAGCAATGTTCTTGATTCTTTCTATGTTTCCTTTATCAACGGAAGCAATGTCAACCGTTAAATTCGGAGAAAATTGAATCGTTTCAATGTGATAAAGCGGACTTCCCACCAGTCCAAAGTTCAACAGATTTTTTGCTTGATAATGGACTTGCTGCTTACTGCCACCGATTGATTTCGTTTGTCCTCTGCCCCATGAACTAACCCATTTGTAGCCTTGTGGTGAGGTAAACGACACATCGTAATCTCCATAGTGGTAAACGAATGGATCACCAAAATCAACGCGTTGCGGCGGGTCGTACCAAACACCTTTTTGATTTTGGGCCCCGAGCATCGGGTACCATGTCGTCAACGTCCATATATCGTCTTTGACCCCAAAACGTGTCCCCCTACGTGGAACCGGGTTCTCGAATTCAATGGTTAGAGCGCCACGAAGCTCCTTACCGAGAGGATTTGCCATCTTCACCAGCGATTGACCACGTTCAAAAGAAAGCGGCTTGTCCTTGTAGCGAATCGACTTCACCGTCATTTTGTTCCAAAGGTAGTCGTAAATATACAGCCGTACATCTGGAGTTTTCGGGTTGTCGAACTCCAAGGTCATGTTTCCGGTTATTTTTGCTTCGGACGTATGTAATTCAGCTTGAATCTTATATACAGGGTTCAAATCCTTTACATAAGACGGCAGAGGCGGATCATAAGAAAATGGATCGACGAACGTCTGCTCCTCCCCAGGTGATTGATTCATGGCAATGATTTGAGAAATGGCTGGCCAATACGCAACGACCCCAACTGAGCCAAAAAATACGAGGATCGTCACACATACTAGCAAGCTCGTTTTATGTAGTGATTTCATGACAGCCCCCATATAATAAACCGCCCGGCGGCAGGCTTCTAAATGTTTTTGTTTCATTGTAGCAAATATATGTCAAACTGAGTAGAAATTCAGGAGATTCTGTAGAGAAAACGCCTTATTTGACGATGGGCTTCCTGGTGAAATAAAAAAGCCGCCACTCATTGTATCGTAATGATTGGCAGCTTTCTTTAGTCTTTACCAGGTTTCGTACATAATTTTTCCGGTTTGGCTAAGGTCATAGCCCCCGACTGCTTCCAATTCCATTTGAAACGGTCGCGACCCGAGAACATCAAGAACGGTCTGAATGAGTTGTTCGTTGTCCTTATTTTTCAACAAGACGAGGTCATATCGCTCACGCACAGTTGGGACAAACTCGACTCCGACGAGTGAAGCTGCCTTTTCAATACCCACCCCTACGTCTGCCTCGCGCCGTGCTACTACCCCTGCGACTGCCAGGTGATTGGACTCTTCCCGTTCATAGCCAATCACATCACTTCCCGCTATTTTTGCCAGTCGAAACTGTTCTTCAATCAGCGTGCGTGCACCGGACCCTTTTTCCCGATTGACCATTCGAATGCCCGGCTTCGTAAAATCGCTCCATGCCTTGATCTGTTTCGGATTGCCAGCCTGGACGTAGAATCCGGCCCAACGTGACAACATATTGATAACAACAAAACGATGCCCACATAAAATCCGACGAATATATGGGACATTGTATTCGTTGGTATCCCCATCGTACAAGTGCGTGCTGACGATATCAGCCTTACCCGTATACATCGCCACGAGGCTGTTAAGAGAGCCCACATACGAGCGGAGCGGTCGGTATGCCGCATCCTTTTTCTCCAAATGCCCAGCCAATAGGTCCAAGCTCACATCCTGCCCGCTGATAATGATATTGCGGCCTGTACCAGCCTGCTCATGTCGTGACAAGTGCTGAGCTTGTCCTGTCTGCGGGATGCTAACGGCTGATGCTTGTCTGTATTCTCCTTTTGCCTTCGCCTTGTACGCTTCCAGATCGCTTTCGTCGACGCGCATTTGCCGGCCGACGCGATATGCGGGCAGCTCGCCTTTTTTAATCAAATCGTAGACTGTCAGCTTGGAAATGCGTAGAATCTTTGCTATTTCTTCGGTGGTATAAGAATTTTGTTGACTCATGTCCCGCCTCCGTTATATCCTTTGCTCTATTTTCAAACAAGTGTCGTAAAATCGCAATTGATTATTCATTACGAATCCATATAATCTAGTTATGTCCAGTTATAATTAATTATAACTAAATATAATTATGGAGGTCTATTTTTATGAAGAAGCACTGGTTAGCCTTATTGACGGCATTTTGCTTGATGCTCACTGCTTGCTCCACAACGCAAACAGCCCCACAAGCAAGTGAGCCAGCCAAAACCGAGACAGCAAAGGTAGAACTGATGATTTCTGCTGCTGCTAGCTTGACGGATGCTTTGAATGAGTTGAAAACGCAATATGAAACGGAACACCCAGGAACGACCCTCACCTTTAACTTCGGAGGCTCTGGCAAACTCGCCACACAAATTACGCAAGGCGCTCCGTCTGATGTATTTTTGTCGGCTAGTAAAAAAGACATGGACGGTCTAGAGGAACAGCAACTCATCGCCAAAGACACACGCCAAGACTTCACCAAAAACTCGCTTGTTCTCATTGCAGGTAACACAAGCGCTGTCCCTATCTCTTCTTTTGAAGAGCTGAACAACGCTGCGATCAAGCATATTGCCGTCGGTGAGCCTGAGACAGTCCCGGCAGGACGTTATGCAAAAGAAACATTGGATACATTGAAAATGTGGGATTCTCTTTCGGCACAAATGGTATTTGGCAGCGATGTTCGCCAAGTTTTGACCTTCGTTGAATCCGGTAACGCCGAAGTCGGCATTGTCTATTCCAGTGATGCCGCAGCTTCGAAAAATGTAAAGGTATTGGCGACAGCCAAGCCTGAATGGCACAAGCCGATCGTTTATCCTGGTGCGGTCGTCAGCGCATCGAAGAACCAAGATGCAGCAAAAGCTTTCCTATCCTACTTGACAAGCGACAAAGGAAAAGCGATCTTACAGAAGTACGGTTTTCAATAAACCAACCGAATCGAATTGGAGGTGGCAAGCGTGATCGAAACCAATCTTACTCCTCTGATGCTATCCCTTAAAGTAGCTGCGCTCTCCACCTCCTTTGTATTTGTCCTTGGGATGCTTTCTGCAAGGTGGATGACACAAAAGGATTTTTGGGGGAAGAATGTGCTGGAGTCCTTCTTTTTGCTTCCGCTTGTTCTCCCTCCTACTGTTGTTGGCTTCGGCTTGTTGATGCTTTTCGGAAAAAACGGTTTTCTCGGCCAGCTTCTGCATGAATGGTTCAATATTACCGTCGTCTTTACGCTTTCAGGAGCCGTTATTGCCTCGATTGTCGTTTCCTTTCCGTTGATGTATCAGAGTGCAGTCGCTGCCTTCACGGGAGTGGATCGTCGTTTGGAGAATGCGGCACGCACGATGGGCGCTTCCGAATGGCGATTATTCTGGACCGTTACCTTTCCGTTGGCTTGGCCTGGCCTGTTGGCTGGCTTTGTTCTTTCTTTTGCCCGTGGTTTAGGGGAGTTTGGTGCTACGCTGATGCTCGCAGGCTACATCCCTGGGAAAACCGATACGATTCCCGTCGCCATTTATTTTGCTGTTGAGGCTGGTCAAATGGATAAGGCATTGTTTTGGGTCATCATTATTGTTTCCTTGGGTATGGGCACGACTCTCTGGCTGAATTGGTGGAGTCGTCGCAACGTGCGCAGGTACGCCAATCAAAAGTAAGGCAGGTGATTGGTAAATGCTCTTTGTCAACATACAGAAGCGTTTGCCTGATTTTATTTTGGATGTGTCCTTTTCGGTACAGAAGGAAATTGTCGTATTGTTCGGACCATCCGGCTCTGGTAAAACAACGATATTGAACAGTATTGCAGGTCTGGTACATCCTGATACGGGCGTGATCCAATTAAATGAGAACGTTTTCTATCGCGAAGGACAGAAGCCGCTTCCCGTACAAAAACGCAACATCGGGTATTTATTTCAAGATTATGCGCTGTTCCCTCACATGACGGTCGAGCAAAATGTTCGATACGGCTTGAAAAAAGGACATGAGCTCAATTTAGCCCCATTGTTGTCCACAGTGGGCATCGATCATCTACTGCAAAAATATCCTCACCAGTTATCCGGAGGACAAAAACAACGGGTGGCACTCGTACGTGCACTGGCTACTGAACCAGACATCCTGCTACTTGATGAGCCTTTATCGGCGCTGGACGCGGATACGCGTAAACAATGCCAGGATGAGTTGCTGCGCCTTCACGCCATGTGGAACATCCCGTTTCTGCTGGTCACCCATGATCGTGAAGAGGCCGAGAAGCTCGCAGATGTCATTTTGCTGATCGATAACGGCACAATCAAAGAACGGAAACATGAAAAAAGCCATTCAGCAACGTCCATTTCCCGATAATGGGATGGCATTGCTGGATGGCTTTTTACTATCGAGCTGTGATTGGTTCAATTTTCACATCGTTTTGCTTTGCCCACTTATGTACTTCGCCAAGGAATTGCAGTACGTCATGGCTCTCGTGATGGACACAAAGGGTATCGGCCGCCAAGTCAATGTGCTCGCCATTGACCGTCATTACTCTTTGTTTTAAAACGAGCTGTCGTGTCTGCTCCATGCGTTCTTCCTTACTGATCAGCACGCTTCCTTCCAACTCACGCGGGGCCAATCGACCATTCGGCAAATAAGCCCGCTCTGCAAATACTTCCTCTGCCACCTGAAGCCCGTGTTCCAAGCCTGCCTCTACAAGCTTGCTGCCAGACAGTGCATAGAGGATCAGTTCTTCATCAATATCCGCAATGGCTTGGACAACCGCTTCAGCGAGCTCTGGGCGTTCAGCCGCTTCGTTATAAAGTGCGCCATGCAATTTCACATGGTGCAGCTCCCCGCCAAGTGCTTTTGTAGTCCCAGCCAAGGCTGCAATTTGATACAGCACCAGTTCATACACTTCATTGACAGACAAATTCATCGAACGACGTCCGAAGCCTTGAATATCTGCATAACCAGGATGTGCCCCGATTTTCACGTCATGCTTGAGTGCAGCTTCGATTGTTCTGCAAATAATATGGGGGTCCCCTGCATGCAATCCGCAAGCAATATTAACGGAGGTGATCCATTTCATAATCCCCAAATCCTCTGATTGTCGACCTCTGCTGAAGCCCTCTGCCATATCGCAGTTAATATCCAGATGAATCATGTATGCTCACCTTTCTTTCGCTAATCTATCTTTTGAAAACGCATTCATACGCGTGGCTTCTCGTTTTCTTCCACTTTAGCATACCATGTACGCCAGTTTAACAAAAGCAAAAAAGCTGCCGAAAAATGGCAGCTAATGAACAACTTATGTCGAACCAACGGTTGCTTGACTGCTTTCTTCTGTCTGTAAGGTCTCTGCTAGTGCCATTACCTGGTTCTTCTCTTGTTTATAATCGTATTCCTTTGCCTTATCCGGTCTGGCATTGTTGTACTCTACCGGGATCTCATGGCGATGGGAACGTTCAATTTTTGTTACGAAGTGCAGCTTTTCCATAATGCGAATCGTTTCATCCAACAAATTGGCATCCACATACATCGAAACGTAATTTAAGCGTTTGGAGATGTAATGAATGGTGCCAAATTTGCGTAAATTTTTGGCGGCACGCGTGTTTTTCACCCACACGGCGACCCCCAGACGTCGCTCTCTCATGTTTGGCCGTCGGTCTCCTTCCCAATCGTGGTATACTTACTGGTGAAAGCTAATTACAGAAAGGAATCGTGGTCTATGCTGGCTACGTTTTATCATCAATTCGAGGAAGCGCTTCACCACGAAAATATCGTGACCCATAGCAGTTGGCGAACATATGCTGGCCAGCTCTTTTTCTATGTATGCAGTACGCTCCCCGCTCCTATGCTGACAAAGCAGCTCATGGAGACAGGAGAGCGCCTGACCACTGATACCAAATTACAGCCAGAATGCATTTACGTGCGTTCTGATGACGCGCAGCATGTGTATCGCTTCCGCTTTCGCGTACCTGACGAAAAGCAATTTTGCTGTGGCAATCTTTGTGAAGACTGCTTTTTGTTGCGCCAAAATGAACCGGGAACAACGTAAATTACGATGGCTTTTTCACACTACAGCCGCAGCTTCCACCTGTCCCGCAACCACTACCCTGCGCCTCTAAAAATGGATTGTTGCTCGGTACCTTAATCGTTTCCGAGACAGAATGAGCAATGGTTCTACTCACCTGATACAAGAGCTCATCCAGAGCATCCTCTGCTCGCTTGAATGCCTGTACGGAATCCCTCAGTTCAATGTTGCGCTTCAGTTCCCGTACTTCTTTGGATATATGATTGTAATCCGGGTGATACTTCCCGAACCGTTGCACATCTTCGTACTGTTCCTTCTTAGCCTCGAACACGACGAGCAGACGTTGCACTTCCTCATCTGCTTCCATTTGGCGTTTGGCCTCCAGATACTCCGAGACCTCGCGCGATTGGTTAATCATCGTGGACAGCTCATGAGACTCCATGATCAACTGTGACATATCCACAGCCTCCAATGTTTTCATAAAGCGAGACCTCCTTTCGCCGTAAAGCAAGAAAACTTTACGTCATTCCTGATTGTATCACGATGCACACCCTTAGTACAGATATTCAGGCACTACAATGCGCACTCGCTCAATGTTGTCGAGACGGTAACCCTGTTTGCCGCCTTGTCCGGCAATCGTAACCATCCAGTACCCCATTTCCAGGCGTACTTCTGTCGGTAGCCCTCGCAGCTTTTCTTTTCCGCTTTGCTGGATCTCGACTTCCAGCTTCAGTTCTATTGCGCGCTTAAACAAATCCCGCATGGATTGTGGATGATACGATTGGAAATGCTTCGTCCACATTTTGGGTAGTGCTGCGATTTGCTCATTTTGCTCAGGAAACGTGTTTTCTATAGCATATCCGTCCCAAGGTCGTTCGATGAGAAGCAAGCCTTTATTTCCCGCTTGACTGTTTTGGTGCGGCTGGAGCTCTTTGCTTGCGCTAGCAACATGTGACAGCACTTGCGGCTCATAACCGAAGTGACGAAGTAAACGGATCAGCTCTTTTTCCTGTGAGTACGGAATCAAAAACGAAGTCGGCGATATCACTTGGGTAAGGAATGAGCGAAAGTCAGGAATTTCGCGCCATTCCTCCAGAAATCCAGCATGTGCTGTCCGAACGAGGAAGTACGGCTCCATTTGAATCTGCCTTGCTGTTCTCGCCCATTGGCTGACAACTTCAATCAAGCTCTCAGGCAACGGATGAACACAGGAGGCACGGAGCTTTTCGATGACTTGCTCCTCCGTCCCTCCTTGTGCCAAATACGATTGCAACAGCTTTGCTTGCAATTCACCCCGAATCAATTGCCCATCAAATTGGAGCTGGCAAAATCGGCTGATTTCCCATACATCCAGCAACGGAACAAGTGGAGGGATTGTAAGGGCACCTGTAGGGTCTACAAACCAGCCCTCCTCCGACGATAATCGCGGCAAGCTGCTCCAACGCCAAAAAACCCCTCGCTCCTCGTCCAGCCCAAGCTGAATCCATCCCAAGCCTAACAGCAAATGCATCCATTGCTCCACAATGAGCTCCCCTGCATGCTCGGGCAAAGGGAATCCTGCTTCTTTTAGCATGCGCAATTGCTCATGAATGGAACACCACTGCTCGACAGGAACCTGTCTCATCAATTGAATGAAAAATTCCCACCAGTCGCCATGCGGCAAAAATTGTTCCATGACCAGTTGGTACATCTCTTCCCAACGTACGAGCGGCGGTTGATGCAGCCATTGCTTCGTTCGATTGAGATCAAGCACGAGTTCTCGCTCTTCTCTATGCACCAAGCCCAGTCTGAGCGCAATATCAAGGACAATGGTCAAGGATAAACCCTCTCTTTGTTCCTGATCGAGCGGCGGAATCACGATTCCTTTTACATGCTCGTCTGTAAACGAGAGAAGTGGCAGCATTTTTTGCGACATCCTGCGATGAATACTTCCTCTTTGCGTAATGGGAATTTGGTTGTCTCGAATAAACAACAGAAGCCCAAAAAGATCCAGCTGTATCCCTCTGCCTGCTGATATATAATAAGGGAGCGTTTTTGAAAGAGAAACAAAAGCCAGGGAGGCTTCCGGCAGCATTTGATTTGTCAACTGCTCTCGAACCTCTTGTGGCATCAAATAGCCAATCTCACTCCACATTTTCCGTACAGTCAAGATCAGTCCAAGCCGTCGCAATTTCGTCAAGCCGACTGACAGATGTCTGTGCTCTTTTGCCGTTTCGCGTTCCCAAGTTCGTTTGCTAAAAAAGCCTCTCGTCGCTTTGGTTACGAAAAGCCGGATAACGGTTCGTTCCAGCTCATCTGCCTGTTCCCATACTTGCCCAATAAAAGCGGGGTCCAATAATCTCGCTGTTAAATCTTGCTCTTCGTCAATCTGATATCGTTTGGTCTGTTCATGTAGAATCGCTTGTCGCGTTGATTCGGACAGGTATTCCAGCGAATCCTTCACACGCACGCCTGTCACCTCAGTCTATATGATGTTCGATTCATTACTTTTACCAATTGGAGGGATCTTGATGTTGCATGTATTTCCTAGCTTACTCTTAACAGCAACCTTGGCAGTAACGGGTACACAAGTCTTGTCACCTCAACATCCTACCGTATCTGAGCCTGTGGCGAAAGAGGCTGTACAAGCAGATGCTGCTTACGAGGCCGTTGCTGCTCCCTATCCGCCGGCTGTGCAGGAAGCTTTGAAGAAAGTTCGTAAAAATGGCGGACACACCATTGTTCGTGCCAATGGAAAATCCTATGTAGTCGTGGGTGCAGGACAGCGCCCTACAGGAGGATATCGTTTAGTGGCGGACCAAGTCAAGCGGACAGGTCCTCATGCCTTTGCCGTACACGTTCGGGTCCAAGCACCAACTCCAGGTTCGATGAAAACACAAGTCATCAGCTATCCGACTTTGGTGATTGCCCTGCCAGACCAGCAAGCAAAAGTCAGTGTGCATATGCGCTAGTCTATCTCTATCCATGAAAAAAGCCGACAGTTCGAAAGCCACAAGGCGTATCGAAGTCGGCTTTTTTCCTTTTCCCAACAGTTACCCTTGCTTATCAGGGCTTTACCTCAATGGAAAAGCTCTCTGCAACACCATACGACTCGTGGTTATTATGGGCCAATTCTACCTTGACTTCATGTTTCCCAGCCGGGATATCCTTCATGACATAGCTAGGCTCGAATACTTTGGCGATCTTTTTGCCGTCGAGGTACAGATGAACATGCCCTTCTCCATGCTTGTTTTCCTTCCCCATGTTTTCGAGGGAAAAAGAGAAATTCGTAACGGCCAATTTGAGTTGCAAATCATCCTTCACAAGGGTATGCGTCACAGCGAGTGTCGGCGCCGCATGATGAGCGTGCGACTCGTCTGCTACCACTTCGGTTTGCGCTTGTTGGTTCGCGTACACAAACCATTCCACACCAGCCGCAATGGCAATCAATAGAAACAAGCGGAAAAGAAATCGTTTGGTTTTCACCGGAGCTGCTCCCTTCCAAAATGAGTCTTACCCCAGTGTGCCCGACACCTGATTGGTTCATTCATCCATTTTTTCCTCATGATCTAACTAGTTATCATACATACTCAGCTTTCCAATAGGTAAAAGTAACCACAAGAAGCTCTGGGGAGGTCAGTGACTACATATGAATGCACGGAATGAAACTCTTTCTATTTTTGCTTTAGGAGGAGTATATGAAATCGGCAAAAACATGTACGGGATTCAATGCGGGGATGAAATTGTCCTCATTGATTGTGGCTCGAAGTTCCCGGATGAGAGTTATTTAGGAATTGATCTGATCATACCAGACATTAGTTATCTGCTGGAAAATCAGGAAAAAGTCCGAGCTTTGATTGTCACGCATGGGCATGAGGATCACATCGGAGGCATTCCCTATTTTTTACGACAATTAAACGTCCCTGTTTACGGTACCCGCTTAACATTAGGACTTATCGAATTGAAGCTGAAGGAGCATAATTTGCTTCATCAGACCACCCTCATCTCCATCGACCGTCACTCTACTATTTCATTAGGCTCGCTCACGATCAGCTTTTTTCAGACGAACCATAGCATTCCTGATTGCTTGGGTGTCGTGTTTGAGACAAAAGCAGGCTCTATTGTGCATACGGGCGATTTTAAATTTGATTTAACACCGGTGCATAAGCAATCCCCCGATTTGCACAGAATGGCTGAAATCGGGCAGAAAGGTGTATTGGCCTTGTTGTCAGAGAGTACCAATGCGGAGCGCCCAGGCTTTACTCCATCAGAAAAACACGTGGGCGATCGTCTATTAGAAGCATTCAGTAAGGCACAGCAGAAAATATTTGTCTCGACATTTGCTTCCAATGTATACCGCCTGCAACAAGTCATTGATGCCGTAGAAGCGACGAATCGAAAGCTTGCTTTGTTGGGCCGAAGTATGGTCAATGTGGTCAAAATCGCATCGGAACAAGGCTATTTACATATACCGGATGACATGCTGGTAGAAGTAGAAGAAGTGAACGAGCTCGATCCAGCCCGTGTCGCTGTTCTATGCACGGGAAGCCAAGGCGAACCGATGGCAGCCTTATCCCGGTTGTCGACCTCCGGGTATCGGCACGTGAAAATAGAACGCGGTGATACCGTCATCCTCTCTTCTTCCCCCATTCCAGGGAACGAACGAAATGTAGCCCGCATCGTCGACAACTTGTTTATTATGGGTGCCAACGTTATATATGGCTCTGGGACAGGCATGCATGTGTCCGGCCATGGCTTCCAAGAAGAGTTGAAGCTCATGCTCACTCTCATGAAGCCACAATACTTTATCCCCATTCACGGTGAGTATCGGATGCTCCATCAACATCGTCTGTTAGCAGAATCCGTCGGCGTTGATATCGAGTCCATTTTCATTGTAAATAACGGAGATGTCGTGGATATTCAGGATGGTGTGGCTGTGCAGGAAAGAAAAATCCCTGCCGGAAATACCTTGGTGGATGGTTTAGGTATCGGTGATGTAGGGAATGGAATATTACGGGATCGCAAACATCTTTCGGAAGATGGCATTCTCGTGATCGTTGTGACGCGCAGTAAAACCGACGGCAAAATTTTGTCAGGTCCTGACCTTATTTCTCGCGGATTCATTCACGCTCCGGAATCAGAGGGCCTGTTGGAAGAAGCGACTCGCATTGCATCCGAGGTGATCACCAATTTGCAGGAAGCGAATGTGAGTCAGTGGAACCGCTTGAAGCAAGGCATGCGGGAATCGATTGGGAAATTCGTATATGCCAAAACAAAGCGCAGACCTATGATCCTGCCGATTATTATGGATGTGTGAGGGAAAAGCCTTCTCATAATAGTCATTCCACCTGCCTTTGAACCGCAGCAGCCATAAAAAAAAGAGAGCCCTCCAGCTCTCTTTTTTTCCCTCAAAATATCTTCTTCGCATCCCGCTCTTCCTTCAATATCTCTACAGCCTCGCGAAAACGCATCGAGTGAACGACTTCCCGCTCTCGCAAAAACTTCAAGCTGTCCTGCAAATCAACATCATCGGTCATGTCAATCAGCCATTGATACGTCGCACGGGCTTTTTCTTCGGCCGCGATATCCTCATACAAATCCGCGATCGGATCTCCCTTGGCAGCGATATAGGCTGCCGTCCACGGTACACCACTGGCATTGTTGTAAAAGAGCGCCCGATCATGATTGGCGTAATGCTCACCCAATCCCGCTTCCTTCAACTCTTCGACAGTCGCGTCTTTGGTCAGCTTATACACCATCGTGGCAATCATTTCGAGATGCGCAAACTCTTCGGTAGCGATATCCGTTAATAATCCGACCACTTTATTCGGGATCGTATACCGCTGGTTCATATAGCGCAGTGCGGCTGCCAGCTCACCATCCGCCCCTCCATATTGCTCAATCAAATACTTCGCCATTCTTATATCGCACTTACTGACACGAACCGGATACTGCAATTTTTTTTCATAGATCCACATCGGTGTCGTTATCCCTCTCTTCTAAACTTGCCAAGGCCATGGATCATCATTCCACTGCCACGGATAGCCTGAATAGCTGCGGCCAAGATTTTGCAAAGGCCCGTACAATTTCTCATATTCGTTTGCCAAAACCCAGCGTTGCTCCGTTAAATCATTAAACTGCTGAAGCGCATTCTGATCGGTGGGATGCGTATCTAAATAAAGACTGAGCTCTACCAGTACAAAGTCGATCGCTTGCAACTGTTCAAGCAATGCGTAATATTGTTCATCGCCAAATCTATTTTCAGCTGTCATGAGTGCCCCCTCCCCAAATGACTCAGTCTGGGATCATAGGGGCTAAAAAGTGCTGGCCATAACGTACCTAATTTCAACGCTTCCATCGGGCTATATTGCGGTAAGTTCTCCGGCTGAAACGTCATAAACAGCTGAGGGGGCACCTGGTACGTCTTTACCCGAATCGGCGGACATGGATCATAGGGACCAACGTACGGAAAGTAGTCGCGTGTTTGCGAATGCAATGCCAATATCCTCCTCCAACTTGCAATGTCTGTTCCTTCATGACTACACTATGCAGCCCACCCAGTAGGCGTGATTAATCCCCCCAAAACGAAGAAACCGCTCTCCTCCAAAAAAGGAAAGCGGTTAACATCTAAGATTCCACATGTCCAGTCCATTTCGCCATGCCACCGTCCAGATTCGCAACATCCTTGTAGCCATTTTCAAGCAGAAGATTTCCACTTTCTACTCCCATCCGGCCAGTATGGCAAACGAAAACGACTTTTTTGTCTGTGGGAATGCTTCTGTATTTCTCATTGATCTCTGCAAAAGGAATATTAATGGCATAGGGGACTCTTCCCTCTTCAAACAGCTCAGGCTCGCGCAAATCCACAATCACCATATCTTTTTCATCCGATCCACCTTTTCGTATGTTATCTTGTTGCAGCCTTACCAAAATGCCATAAAATCCGAAATACCGAGCAGGACAAACACGATTCCAGCCAATTTTTGCGTTGCCGTACCCCATTTCCTTGTTTTCTTCATCAGAGATGAGCTATCACTTGCGACGGCTAACAGCAGTAAAACGATGAGTAGCGGCAGCGCCGTGCCAAGTGCAAATACAGTGGGAATGATCGGACCGAACGAGCTCGTGAACATCAAGGGCATTGTTAGTCCAAAATAGAGCCAAAACATCGTCGGACAAAACCCGAGGGAAAAGGCAACGCCAAGCCAAAAGGATTGTGTCTTTCCCTCAAATCGCTTCGAAAAACGCTTGATTTTTTCTTCAAATGAGTGCATATGTAGAAATGGAAGTTTAATCCATCCGATTAAGAACAATCCAATCAAAATAAACATCGGTGCTAATAATTTTCTCGCCCACTGAAACAGAGGGATCGCTTGTGTAGAAAGTTGTTCGCCGAACGCAAATACAATTGCTCCCAAAGCGGAATACACGACTGCTTTGCCAAGGATGAACATCCAGACATGACTACGAAAGCCACCTTTGACGACGACATTCTTCCCGAACACAGTAAAAGCAGCCACATTCCCTGATAACTGGCACGGTGCAAACGCCCCGACGATCCCGAGCAACAACGCTCCAATCAACGGTGCTTGTTCGCCCATTCCGTAATACAAATCGGAAAAGGGCTTGCTGATCCATGCTCCATATTGATACAAGTACGAATACCAATCCATGCTTCTCCTCCGAATAGGTCTTTCTTTTCTTTTATTTTACTGACAGGTTGTGAGGAAACTATGAAGAAAAAAAGAAAGGCAAGATTCGCCTCTCCTTTCCTTCATCCCGTCACTTGCAAGCTTCCTATCATGCCGCTTTCTTTGTGTCCAGGGATCGTACAATAAAATTCATAAGTTCCTTCCTCCAATGCCTTCCACACGGTTTCAACTGACTCTCCTGGCTTGGCGTGCAAATGAACCACGCCATCAGCCATTGCTCCATGATGATGTTCCATGCTTGATTCTGAAATCGTTACGATTTTTCCATGAGACACCACCTCGATATCGTGCTCTACATTGCCATCATTTTGAAAGACGACTTTGATCTCCGTATTTTTTTTCACGATAAATTGGTTCGGTTTATAGGAAAAGTCTACGGCTGTGAGGTTGATTTCTGTCGCGCGATCATCTGCATAAAGAGCCGGGGATGGAAACGGCAATGATTGAAACCAGAAGAAGACGGCAAGCAGCAACACAGCTGGCGTAGCAGGATGATGAAAAAAGGAGGACCGCTTCGTTTCATTTTTATGAAAATCAATCAGCTTGGCTACGAGCAGCATACATACGGTATAGAGCATGACGAAAACAAACAAAAGAGGCTCTACTTTTTCACCGGGAACCATCTCTCCCAACATGGCGCCCATCATCCCGCCCATGACGCCCGATAAGATTCCTTCCACAATACTCAGGATCGACAATGGAACTCCTAGGAGAAAACCAGACAGTCCACCTGCCAGCATTCCCCACATGGTGGATACATACAGGTCTCCCCTGTAAACATCGCCAAGGATCAACCCTCCGATCAAGCCAATCATCATACTGACAGACATCGTGCTCATCATGCCTTGCATATGATCGATCCCCTGCTTTCGTCGCCATATAAACCATGTGAAGCAAACGTAAGCGAAACCGACGTAGATCAGGACCTGATACACCGCGCTCAAGATACCACCCCCGAGTATATTTCCCTCATTGTAAAGTATGTCCTACGCCAACAAAATAGGACATAACGAACAAGAAAACCCTCTGACTGCTGTCGAGAGGGCTCGCACATTTTCTAGTTCGCATGCCTATTGGTAGCCTTTGTGCTCTCATATTCCCCCTGTTGATGAATACATGAAACATAGTGGTCGGATGAGATGCGCTCTAGCATTGGTACCGTATTGCGGCAATGTTCAACCTGATGGGGGCAGCGAACAAGAAAAGGACATCCTTTTTGGATTCCTTCATTCTGCACTTCCCCATCTATTATCAGCTCTTGCCTGTGTTTGAGAAAATGATTGAGATCGGAGACTACAGCTACGAGTGCGCGTGTGTAAGGGTGAGAGGGTTGATACAGAATCTCATGGGTCGGTCCGATCTCGACGATATTCCCTTGATACATGACAGCTATCCGATCACACATGTAGGCAGCCGTCGACAGGTCATGGGTAATAAACAGCATCGTCAGACCCATTTCTTCTTTCAATGATTTTAATAGCTGCAAAACGCCCATTCTGACCGACACATCCAACATGGAGGTCGGCTCATCAGCCGCAACGAACTTTGGTTTTAAAATGAGGGCTCGAGCGATTGCAATCCTTTGCCGCTGCCCCCCGCTTAGCTGATGCGGATATCGTTGCAAAAAGCTTTCGGCAGGTCTAAGCTCGATATGGTTGAGAATTTGAAGCACTTGCTCCCTCTTCTTTTCGAAGGTACCCGCTTTTTGATGGGCATGGAGCGGCTCCATTAAGATTTCAAGAATGGTCATTCCCGGATTCAATGAATCGTACGGGTCTTGAAATATCATTTGCATCTCTTGTCGAATTCCCCTCACTGCCCGTTCCCCTAATCGACACAAATCTTGCCCATCAAAAAGAATTTGACCGGATGATTCTTTTGTAAGTCGCATAATCATTCGAGCCGTTGTTGTTTTCCCGCATCCGCTCTCCCCGATGATCCCGAGAATCTCCCCCTTTTTAATAGAGAAATTCACATTGTTTACTGCATAGACCGTCGTCTTTTTGCTGCGAAAAAACGCCCCCTGCTTCTTTTCAAAACGTTTGACCAGATTTTGCACCGTTACCAACTCATCGTTGGATTGCGACTTTTGCGTGATTGCCATGTCTTACCCTCCTACAAAACAGGATACAAAATGCCCTTCATGCACTTCTCTTAATGGAGGTGACTCTACCTTGCATTTGTCTTGCGCATGCTGACATCTCGTATGAAATCTGCACCCTTTGGGCGGGTTTATGAGCAGCGGCACTGTCCCCGGAATCGAACGGCATTCTTTCTCGGGGTCATTAATATCGGGAGTGGCAGCGAGCAAACCTTGTGAGTACGGGTGTCTTGGGTTCGTGATCAATTGTTCTGTTGTCCCACATTCTACAATCTTGCCCGCATACATAATGGCAATCCTTTCACAGATGGCTGTCACCATCGGCAGGTCGTGGGAGATAAGAATAATGGACAAGTCCATGGATCTTTGCAAATCTTTCAAAATCGCGATGACCTGCGCTTGGGTCAAAACATCCAGTCCGGTCGTCGATTCATCCGAGATGACGACCTGCGGATTACAGGCTAGTGCCATCGCTATGGCTACACGCTGTTTCATTCCTCCGCTGAATTCATGTGGGAACGACTTACGCCTTTGCTTTGGAATCCCGACCATTTCCAATAGCTGTTCGGTTCGTCGAATCGCTTCCTCCATCGTTATTTTTTCGTGTAACAAAATCGCTTCCATAATTTGTTCCCCGACCGTAAATACAGGATTTAAGGCATTCATCGCGCTTTGGGGAATAACAGAAATTGATTTCCAGCGGAGCTTTTCGACCTGCTCTGCTGGCGCCTGCAACAAGTCGACTCCCCCCAGCATGGCTTTCCCGCACATGACCTTCCCCGGGTATTCGAGCAATCGCAGAATGGACTGAATCACGGTGGACTTCCCGCAGCCAGACTCTCCGATCAGCCCGAGCATTTCCCCCTTTTCCAGGTGAAAACTAACGTCCTCAACCGCTTCTACTACACCATTTGCCGTAAAAAAGTGTGTGTGCAAATTTTCGACGACGAGAACTTTATTCATGGCGAGTCACCCTTTCCGCAGCCGAGGATTAAAGATTTGTTCCAGCGAGTAGCCAGCAAAAGCAAAGCCGATAACCAGCGCTGTAATTAACACACCCGGTGGCAATATCCACCATAGCCATGCATCCGTCAAAAAAGCACTTCTCGCCTGTGCATAATACAGGGTTGTTCCCCAGCTTTTATTCAAAGGGTCGCCTAGCCCTAGAAAACTGAGGGAAGCCTCCAACAGGATGGCATTGCTCGCCGCCATGATGAATTGCGATAAAGCAATCGGTACAACTCCCGGCAAAATATGACGGAACATCACGGTAGGAGCGCTGCTGCCAATTGATCGCGCGGCCTCCACGAACCCTTTCGTTTTTATCGTAAGGACCTGTGAGCGAACCACCCTAGCAGGAGATGCCCAGGTCAATACGGTAATGACGAAAATGAGATTCCAAAAACTCGGACCAATAAACGCGGCGAGCAAAATCATCAAAGGCAAAAAAGGCACAACGAGTACCAAATCTACCAGTCTCATGAGAGCAGAATCGATTTTTCCCCCGAAGTAACCGGCAACGATCCCCACAAGAGAACCGAGCAAGATAGAAAACAATGCAGCTAAAATACCGATCGTCAACGAAATGCGCGTGCCGTATAAGAGCTCGCTAAAGATGTCTTGTCCAACGTCATTGGTTCCGAGTACATAATCTCCGCCTGGCGGAAGAAATGGCGCGTCTACACGTTCGTCCGGGTCAAAAGGTGCTAGGAATGGTGCCGCTAGCGCAACGATGACAAATAGAAGAAGGATGATGCTACCAATCGCCCCGAGTCGGCTCGATTGAAAAATGGTCCAGTATTGTAGCCATTTTCCTTTATCCATTATTCCTTCCCACCTTTGGATCGAGAATCGGGTATAAGATGTCTGCTAGAAAGTTGGCGATGACTACGCTCAACGTAATGATAAGAAAAGCAGCCTGTATTACCGGATAGTCCCTGCTTAAGACGGCCTCAAACATCAGCCTGCCGATACCTGGGTAGGCAAACACGGTTTCGATCACCGTTGCCCCTCCAAAAATATTACCGAGACTGAGCATAAAAACCGTAGCTACCGGGAGTAACGCATTCCGCATCGCGTGACGATATTTGATCATTTTTTCTTTTACGCCTTTGGCTCTGGCCATCATAATGTAGTCCTCGCCCAGCACGTTCAGCATCGAATAGCGCATCGTCATATAGGTTGTCGTAACGGTGATCAATACGAGTGTCACCAGAGGTAAAACGAGATGATGGGCGATGTCGGTAACGCGATCTAAGCCTGTGAGATTGCTCCATGCCGTCTGCGCGCCAAAAATGGGAAACAGCCCCCATTGTGCGGCAAAAATCGCTACCAGAATCATGCCCAGCCAGAAGGATGGCATCGCGCTTAAAAACATAAAAATCGTCAAGAGACTAACATCGCTTCTTTTCCCCCATTTCCAGGCAGATATCGTCCCAAAAATGACGCCTAACAAGGTAGATATTACTAAGTTCAGTCCAGTTAACAGCAGTGTCCACGGCAACCGCTCCGAAATCAACTGCGTTATTGGCATCTTTTGTTGGTAGGAATAGCCGAAATCCATCGTCGCCATATTCCCCAAATAGATAACGTATTGTTCCAAGAGTGATTTATTCAATCCGTGTGCCTCTAATATGGCCTCCTTCTCTTCTGTCGTCATGAGCATGATGTCTTCTCCAGCTATATACGCGAGGGGACTGCCTGGCATCAAACGTGGGAGGAGAAAGTTCAGTGTCAGCATAATAAAAATAACGAAAATATATTGAGTGACCTTGCCTGTTAGAAATCGGGTCATGAGTACACCTCTTCTTTCGATGATCAACAGGAACAAATGGTTCCCCCGCAATAACAGTGAGGAGCATTACTGCTGGGAAGCTGTCAATATGCTTAGCGTTCGCTCTTCGTTTTTCTTCTGCTGAGCAAATACCATCCACCCGCTACAATGACGATCATGACGAGAATGGTCACGATCGAGGTCGTACCTTTTCCTGTATTCGCATTCGCCTGTTTTTGCGTGGGTGCAGATGTAGCACTTTCTGTAGCAGCGGCAGGCGTTGTACTTGCAGGTGTTGCTGCTGGCTGTCCTACTGTCACAGCGGCTTTTTCGCCATTTTTAACAAAGGAGAGCTTGTTGATGATGCCTTTCCCATCCTGGAATACCCACCCGTTGTATTTAGCGGGATTGTACGCACTAATTTCCTCTGCATAGTACAAAGGTACGATCGGATAATCTTTGGCTACCTGCTCTTGCATCTGATTGATAATCTGTTGGCGTTTTTCCGGTTCCAATGTAGCACCGAGCTGCTCAGCCAGCTTGTCAAACGCTGCACTTTTGAAACCGCCTATATTGGTTCCCCCCATGCCAGCGAGATCAGAGTGGAACAAGTCAATCAATCTGGCAGGGAACAGTTGCATCGTAGACGACCAGCCAAACATCGTCATGTCATAATTCCGGCCTTTGGTGACATCATATTCGGGCCAGACAAGACTAATCACGGTATCGGGGTCCATCGGTCGAACTTTCATATCAATCCCGATCGTTTTCATCCATCCGGCAATGATTTCGGCAGCGCGTATGCTAGAAGGATTGTTTGATTGGACCAGATTGACGAGTTCGAGCTTTTTGCCATCTGGCGCCTCTCGCAGGCCGTCATTGTCCGTGTCTTTATAGCCTGCTTGTTCAAGAATCGATTTGGCTTGTTCGACATCAGTTTTATGTACGACCGCCTTGTTGTAAGAAGAAGTAGCTGGATGAATAAAGCCGGGACTTCCTTTTGTGCCAAAACCGAGCAAAACCGTATCTACCAAGTATTGCGGATCGATAGCAAGACTTATCGCTTGGCGAAATTTTTGATCGGACATCGGGAACTTTTCGGCGTTGAATTGGAGAAACGTAGTAGCAAAACCGGGGCCTCTTTCCACTTTAATAGAAGGATTGCTTTCAAACTCTTTGACGAGTTCCGGCTGGACTCTACGACTGATAACATCTAGCTGCCCTGCCTTTAATGCTGTAAACATGGCGTTAGCTTCTGCGATGATGGGGATGACTAACGTATCGATTTCCGGTTTTCCTTTAAAGTACTGCGGGTTCGCTTTCAGCTTATAAAATTGATCCTTTTTGTAATCCTCTAAAATGAAAGGACCGCTTCCCAAGGAATTGTTGAAGTTATCAGGATCAGTCACAGAGCTCCAAATATGTTTCGGAAGAATCGGCAAATCTGCGAGAGGTTGAATGAAGAAATCTGGCTCAGGCTTCTCAAGCTCCATGATTACGGTGGTTGGGTCGGGTGTTTGAATGGTTTTCACGAGTGCTGCCGGGGTTGTAAAGCGGGATTTTTTATATTTCAACAAGTATTCATAGGTGAACTTCACATCCTCAGAGGTCAAAGGCTTTCCGTCCTGCCACAAGATTTGGTCATGCAAAATCATTTTGTATTGCTTGCCGTCTTCGGATACCGTGAATTCTTTGACCAGCCAAGGAATGGGGTTGTTGCTTTTATCGAGGATAAATAGCGGGTCGTAAAGAAGATTGACCAGCTCGAGTCCAGGAAAGCCGGTATTGTATGTGTACAGATTCAAGGAGCGTTCATCCTGTGTGATCCCTAGCTTCACCTCCCTGTGATTCTCGGCACCAGCCGGAATAGCGAACAACGTGGAAAACAGAGCGATGAGCAGCCATATCATCCCGATTCGATAATGCTTCATCCGATATCTCTCTCCTATTCGTTGATCAGTTCTTTCAAATGGAAGTTCCCATCACGTTTATATGCTTCAGCTAATGCAAAATGACCATGTGTTGCCAAACTGTGATAAACGTGAATGGCTTGATCGAGTACCTTGTGTACTGCTCTTCCCTTTTCGTAGTCAGAGGGTAACGCGGAAAACCCGGGAACGATAGCCTCCATTGCCTTCGCATCGACTGCTTCTTCAAAATGTCGGCCACTGAACTCCATCTGACTGTGCAAGACATCCATCGCTCGATTTTTTTGTTCCCAGACCGACGAAATATCAACGACACAGTTGGGATGATGCGGAGTCATGTAATAGATCGTCGGGATCGGGTGAGCTTCCAAGCCAGGCATTTCATCTAAGGCAAACTCCCGGCTTGCCAATGCGATACTTTCCAGAATCAAAATCATGGCCTGTCTACGGTCTGGGTCCAAGTCGTGAAAGGAATGCTCCGGGTCCTGTGTAACGATAATATCTGGCTTCACTTCCCGGATAATCCGTACGAGCTTTTTCTTGGATTCCGGACTGACATCTACATAACCGGATTGAAAGCCGGGAAAATACATCTGAACCCCCAATACCGCTGCCGCCTCTGTAACCTGCGGGCGTGATTTTTCGCTAGACAGCATGATCGAGGCGTACGATTCCCCTCCATTGTTCACATTAATGGCAAGAGCACCGCCACTCTCCACCACTTCCAAGCCGTATACACCTAACAGCAACATTTTCTTGCCCATTTTTTCATCTCCCTTGTCATCCTGTATGATTGCTATTTTCTGTATTATGAAAATATTCTGACTTGAAAATACTATACCCCACTAACCTATATTTCGCAATAATAAAAAAGCTTCATTTCTGAAGCTTTTTATTTCATCAGCTTATTCATTGTGGTTAACAGCTCGTCAATGACTGCGCTGTCCCCTTCTTGGATGCGTTCAATCACACAGGATTTCATATGACCTTCCAAAAGGATACGTCCCACTGAATTTAAGGCAGATTGTACCGCAGCAATTTGATTCAAGACATCATCACAATAAGCATCCTTCTCCACCATGCCTTTAATCCCGCGAATCTGTCCCTCAATCCGATTGAGGCGCGCCTGCAAGTTTTGCTTGGTTTTTTCTGAATGATGACTGTTTCGATCAGATGTATGACAAGACTGGACAACGTTCAATTCTGCACTTGACAATGAGATTCCTCCTCTAATCATCCTCGCAAACATACGCTTCGATTATAATCCAAATTTTCAAAACGTAGCAAGTTCCATATTCACCTATCGATCAGGAGGACAGCCCCAATTCTTTTCGGACATTTTCCAATCCATATCGCTCGACGAACTTGAAAAACTTCTCTCTCTTTTTCCCCTGCGTCTGATACAACGTTATGATGCTTTGGACGATGGAGGATAATTGTTCTTCTTTCACCTGCTCGACCAGGAGCTCAGCAGTTTTGGCCTCCATTGTTTTCGATTGGCCTCCGACGTATATTTCAAAGGTTTCTTTTCGCTTGACGATCCCGATATCTTTTACCAACGGCTCTCCACAGGCATTTGGGCAGCCCGTATAACCGACTCTCATCGTAAAGGGAACGACCATCCCTGCGATCGTATCATTCAAATTTCTCGCTGCCTCTAGCCCTTCAATCTCTGCTCCTTTGCAAAAAGAACAGACAGACAAATTCTTCACGACAGAGCCCGTTTCGTACACGCATAAGCCTTTTTCACGCAGCGCTTGTTTGGCATCCTCCGCCTTCTCTTCATTCATTTCGACAATAAGCTGCTGAAAGGTTGAAAGTTCAATCTGTGCATCCTCGCCAACGATTTGACCGATCGTCACCATATCTGCTGGAGTAAACACAGAACCACCGACACGAATTTCTGGACTTACGGCAAACTGTACACGCTTCAAAAAGCATTCCTCCTACACATTTAAATTCGCAATTTTCGGTCAACTACCAGGTTAAGAAAGGCTGCAATTCTACAATCACAGCCTTTCCCGCAACCTTACTTAAACGACATCGTATCCTTGATCTTCAATGGTCTCCTTCACATTGTCCAGCGAAACAACGGATTCATCAAAAGTCACGCTTACCTGATTGTCAGCAAGGCTTACCGTTGCTTTGCTAACCCCGTCTAGTTTTTGAAGAGCACCTTCTATAGAGATGACGCAGTGATTGCAGGACATTCCTTGTACGTTCAAGGTGACATTCATTTTACATCCTCCTTTGTTTTTGGGAAGTTTATCTTGAATACATTTTACGATACCCCTGTAGGGTATGCAATACCCAATTTTATATTTTCCTGCTGTGTACATACAAGAAAAGCTCCCCATCTATAAAAGACAGGGAGTTTTCCTTACGCTTCTTGGCTGAGATGATTTCTGATGGGAGCAAAAAACGCTTGCTCCACCTCATTCGCGGATAATGGGCGACTGTAATAGTACCCTTGAATTTCCTTGCAATGATTTTCTGTCAAAATATCTAACTGATCCTTCGTTTCAATTCCTTCTGCAATCACATCTAATTTCAGGTGCTTCGCCATCGAAATAATGGTGGCCACAATGGCTTTATCGTTATCATTTCGAGACAGATCTGTTATGAAGGAGCGGTCAATCTTTAATTTGTGGATCGGGAACTTTTTCAAATAGCTCAATGAGCTGTAACCGGTTCCAAAATCATCCAGACTGATTCTCGTTCCGATTTTGTTTAACTCGTGCAGGATACTGATCGATACGGCCGGGTCCATCATCATGCTCTCCGTGATTTCCAGTTCCAAAAAATGTGGGGAAAGCTTGGTTTCCTCGAGGATATTTTTGATGTACTGGACGAGGTTCCGTTGGTGGAATTGATGGGAGGACAAGTTGACGGAGACGGGTATCAACGGTCCCCCTCCATCATGCCACTGCTTCATTTGCCTGCACGCTTCGCGAAGTACCCATGTACCGATCTCATAGATCAACCCTGTCTCTTCAGCGATAGGGATAAACACTCCTGGTGAAAGCATTCCTTTGGTCGGATGATTCCACCTGACAAGCGCCTCCACTCCGATCATGCGATTACTTTCGGCATGAAATTGAGGTTGGTAGTATACTACCAGCTCATTACGTTCAATAGCTTTTCTGAGATCACTTTCTATCTCAATATTCTCCAGCAATTGAACATCAAATTCGGGCGTATAGAACAGGTGACCATTTTTCCCCTGTTTTTTCACCTCGTACATGGCCGTATCCGCTTTTTTGAGCAGCACGACAGCATCCGTTCCGTGGTCTGGGAATATCGCTGTTCCAATACTTGCTGATATGTAAAACTCACTGTCTTTTAGCGAGAATGGCTGTTTCAACGCTTCAATGATCTTATCCGCTAAACTCGCCGCTTCCCTGCGGTCCGCTCCTGTTTCGCACAGGATGGTAAATTCATCTCCACCCATCCGGGCAATTGTTGCGTGGTACCCTTCCGCACTCTTTACGATTCTGTCGCTGACCCCCTGCAAAAAGATATCGCCGTAGGAGTGTCCCAAGGAATCATTGATCATTTTGAACCGATCGATGTCGATAACCATGACGGCAAAGCTCGATGAATCTTGGCTACTTTTTTCAATCGATTGATGAAGGACTTGATTAAACTTTCTTCGGTTCGGTAGATCGGTCAGCTCATCGTGATAAGCCAAATACCTGATTTTTTCTTTCACGCGATTCTCTTCGGTAATATCCTTCACAATGATGTGATTCCCCACCACTTCTCCCTCAATCTCAACCGGGACATTGAGTACACTCAGCTCTACACGCTTTCCATTTGGATGAAAGATGGTCGTCTCAAAGTTATTTCGATTGGGCTGAAAAGACTGGGCGAAAGAATCTTTCGTAAGTTCCCTTTGCTCCTCAACAATATGCATGCCAATTTTGGATACGTGTTGATTGATGAATTCTTCCTCCCGCAGTCCACCAATCTTTGTGACAGCCGGGTTCATTTTGATAATACAGCCACCTGTATCTAAGGAAATAATGCCGTACTCATTATTTTTATAAAGGGAACGATACCAGCTTTCATTTTCCTGAATGACCGTATCTTTTTGCGAGAGTCGTTTGTTAATAAACAAGCCGAACAATGTAATGCCGATCAGTAAAAAGGTGGCCAAGACAATGATATAGGCCAAGGTCTCCGATTCGATCTGCGTTTCTACCTCGGTTGTCGGCAGTTCCGTTACGTAGAAATGCGCTGCAACCATCCCGGTGTAATGCATACCCGCGATTGCTGCTCCCATAATAAGTGAGCTGCCCAATTTGTATAGATACGCATATTTCGACTGATCACGGCGAAAGTAAAACAAGAGCCAAAGTGCCGCTGCTGAAGCAGTAGCTGCAATAATAATGGATAAAATAACGATCCACATATCGTATGTAATTTCGATAATCATCGCGGCCATTCCAACGTAGTGCATCCCAGATATTCCAGCAGCCATCAAAATTCCCGCGATACCTAGCTGTCTCGCATTGAGATTGCTTTTCGTGACAGTAAACAAGGCTATGCTTGAGACAAAAATGGCAAGAATGACAGATAGGATGACATACTCCATGTCATACAGAACCTTAATGGGGAGGGTAAGTGCCAGCATTCCGACAAAATGCATGGACCATATCCCGAGCCCCATCGTTGTGGCACCAAAAATCAACCAGAGTAGCTGATGCTTCCCCTTACTTATACTCACTCTGGCTGCCAGGTTGAGAGCAGAAAAAGAAGCTGCAACCGCGATTAAATAAGATAGTATCACTAGGAAACTGTCGTACGTCCCATGTATCTGGTGATCCAAGCTCCTTCACCGCTTTCCTTTTGTAAAATCTCGATGGTCTCACTTAAACCATGCTGCCTGATTCCCTATAACGATTTGCCTGCAAGAAGGAATCGATTTCTTTTCCGGGCAGCGGTTTACTGTAGAAGTACCCTTGGACTTCATTACACATTTGTTCCTTTAGAAAATCAACATGTTCGTGTGTTTCTACACCCTCTGCAATAACAGCAATTTTCATGTTGTGTGCCATATGGATAATCGTTTTAATAATCGCTTGATTCCGTGGATTCAAATTCCGGACAAAGGATTGGTCAATTTTGAGCCGATCGATCGGAAATTGACTTAGATAGCTCAAAGAACTGTAGCCCGTCCCGAAATCATCGATACTGATGCTTATCCCGAGACCTTTTAAGCGATTTAAAATCCGAATCGTATAGTCTACATTTAGCGCCATGCTTTCCGTGATTTCCAGCTCTAAGTATTGTGGAGATAAGCCTGTTTCTTCAAGGATCGAGGTAATCATCTCGATGAGATTGTTTTGCATAAATTGGCGTAAGGATATATTCACCGCAACTGCGAGCTGTGTAAAGCCTGCTTCCTGCCACACTTTTGTCTGTTGGCAAGCCGTTCGCATTACCCATTCCCCAAGAGGTACGATTAAGCCTGTCTCTTCGGCAATCGGAATAAATTGAATAGGCGGGATGAGGCCAAGGTCTGGATGTTCCCAACGAATCAACGCCTCCATGCCAATGATCTGCCCCGTCTGCAACTGAATCTTCGGTTGGTAGTGCAGCGTAAATTGTTTCTCATCCAAAGCTTTCCGCAGTTCTCTTTCAAGCTGTAGCTTTTTGGCTAAAACCTGATGTAGCTCCTCCGAGAAAAATTGATAATTATTTTTCCCTTGCTCTTTTGCCAAATACATGGCAGCGTCTGCATGCTTCAACAGCGCTTCAATATCGTCTCCATCATCCGGATACATGCTGATGCCGATGCTTGGTGTGATAAAAATTTCGATATGGTCTAACGTAATCGATTCGGACATGCTCGTGATGATTCGTTGCGCAATTTCACCAACCTCTTTGTGTGTGACACCTGTGAGAAAGATGGCGAACTCGTCTCCGCCTAGTCGAGAAACAGAATCTTCTTTTCGCAAACAACCGATGAGACGATTTGCTACTGCTTGTAAAAGGATATCTCCTATGGAGTGACCTAGCGTATCATTTATGTTTTTAAATCGATCCAAATCGATGAACATGACCCCGATTTTCTGATCTTTTTGTTTTGCTTTGAGCATTGCCTCTGCCAGTTTTTCATGAAAAAGCGTTCGATTAGGCAGGTTGGTTAAGGAATCGTAATGGGCCATGTAGCGGATCGTTTCTTCCGCCTTTTTTCTCTCAGTGATGTCAATCATGGAGCCTACCATTTCCACGATTTCTCCATTTTCCTCGATAGGTGACAACGTAATGTAATAATCTTTTCCGGATAGTTTCAGTTCGAAGGTAACGGGCTCGCCAGCGAAAGCTCTGCGAAAATAGCTTTCCATTTGCTCTGCGACCTCATAAGGAAAGATTTCATACGACGTTTTTCTCAACATCCTCTCAGACGTTAGCCCGAGCTCTTCCGCAATTTTCCCTTCACACAAGGTGTAGGTGATGTTCCCTCTCGGATCTGTCACGATCTTGAATACACAGTTTTGCAAGTTTTGGACCGTCCTGCGAAAATCGTTCTGCAATGCTTCTGCCAAAGCTGCCTCTGCTTCAATGCGGTCGGTAATATCCGTCCGGATCGAAACATATTGATACGGAACGCCCCGGTCGTCTAAAAATGGAACGATAGTCGTATTCATCCAGTATTCATTACCGTTTTTGGCGCGATTCTTCACTTCGCCCTTCCAGACTCGTCCTTGCTTGATCGTTTCCCACATCAATTTAAAAAAAGACTTGGAATGATAGCGAGAGTTAATGACCCGATGTGTATTTCCAACCAATTCATCCACTTCGTATCTGGAGATTTCACAAAACTTGTCATTTACATAAGTAATGACGCCTTTGTCGTCTGTAATCGCTACAATTGAAGATTCATCCAGTGCATTTTTGATATCGTGCAAGTCCTTCATCGTCTTTGAAAGAGAATCTTCCATCTGCTTTCGTTTCGTGATGTCCGTCCCGATTGCCACGTACTGATAAAGGAATCCACTGTCGTTCATGAACGGTACCAACGTCATGCTCAGCCAATATTCCGTACCGTCTTTTGCCCGATTTTTCATCTCGCCCTTCCATACTTTTCCTCGGCTGATGGTATCCCATAGCGATTTAAAATAGTTTCGCGGATGGAAACCGGAATCGACGATGTTATGATTCTTTCCGATTAATTCCTCTCTACTAAACTTGGATATTTGACAGAAGTTGTGATTGACGTAGGTGATGATTCCTTTTTCATCTGTTATCGAAATGACAGATGACTCTTCCAATGCAGATAATGCATACTTTACATCTCTGATTTGATTAAACACATGACACCCCCGCCTGTTCTCGCACTACAATTGAAACTTACGGATGGAATACTGCAGCTCTTCTGCCATTTCAGCGAGTGTACTGGAAGCGGTCGTAATCTGTTCCATAGAAGCTGTTTGTTCTTGTACAGAAGCAACTACGCTTTGCGTATTTTCCGCTGCCATTCTTGAAACATGCGCAATTCCCTCTATAAATTCCACTACGGAAACCGTTCCGTTATTGGCTTGATTGATTTGTCCCGACATTTCTTGTGTTCTTTTCGAGAATTCGTCTACTACCCCCAAAATTTTATAGAAGGCAACCCCAGCTTGTTCGATCATGATGACTCCTTCTTTAACAGCTACGTCCCCTTGACTCATGACGTGAATCGCCTTTTCCGTATCTCTTTGAATATCCCCGATGATGAAAGCGATCTGCGAAGCTGCTTGCGCGGATTGTTCTGCTAATTTGCGGACCTCATCTGCTACAACTGCGAATCCTCTTCCCTGTTCTCCCGCTCTCGCCGCTTCAATCGCTGCGTTTAACGCCAATAAATTCGTTTGACTCGCAATTTCCGTGATAATAGAAACGATTGTGCCAACTTCTTTTGATTTTTCGCCGAGTATGTTGACCACTTCGGTAGAAGAGCTCACTCTTTGATTAATCTCATTCATTTGTTCGATGGATTTGGCAATCACTTCATTGCCTTCGGTTGCCGTTTTATTCGCTTCAACGGATGAGCTGATCGCATGATCCATGCTCATTGATACTTGCTGCATAACTTGCGAGATGCTCACAACAATCTGTGTGGCGTTCTCTGCATCATGTACTTGCTGCTCAGCACCTGCTGCTATACCTTGGATCGAATGGGATACGTGCTCTGCTGTCTGTCGTGTTAATTCGGAGCTGGCTGTCAATTCCTCGGAGGAAGCGGCTACTTGTTGTGAATGGAAGGAGACTCGTTCTAATAAATCTTGCAGATTGTGCTTCATTTGGGAAAAATGGCGGGCAAGTTCCCCGATTTCGTCGCGATTCTTGATTTGAATATCTGCTTGGGCCAAGTTCCCTGCGGCAATTTGTTCGGCTGCATGCGTGATCAGTAAAACCGGATGAGAAATGGCTCGTCCAATCATGAAGGCGATACCTGCTCCTGTGAGAAGAGCAAGTAAGCTAAGCAGGACAACCAGGAGCTTCGTAGATTGAATACCGCTATCCAGCTCGGCAATATCTTGTTCCAATAGCTTCTGTTCGAGAGCAACAAATTCTTGGGCTTTTTGAATAAACCGTTCGCCGACTGGCGTACATTCATCTCTGACCAAGCGCGTGTACTCTTCTACCTTGTTTTGTTGTTTTAACGCTACAACCCGATCAATAATTTCCTCGTGTTTGGCATGCAGCTCGTTCATCTCTGTGACGAGCTTTTGCCCTTCAGAAGTCATGCCCAAACGGAACAATTCTGCTGTAAGCTCTTTATAACGGTCATTTGCTTTTGTATACCCCGTCAAGTAGCTGTCATCGCCTACAATGACATATCCACGTGCATACTTTTGTCGTTCACTGACACTTGCAATAATGTCCTTGGACAACATCTCCTTATTGACTCGATCTTCAATCATCCTCCCATAGCGGGAATCGATGGAAGAAATCTGAGAAAATCCAATCCCTGCTACTGCTACTAAAAGTAATAACACTGCCAAAAATCCTAAAAAAAGCTTTTTCCTTACCGTCAACTTCATAATAGTTGTTTCCCCCATCGTAATTCTACGAATTATTCCTTCATTCTGTGAAATATGTAAGTTATTTTATAATCCCTTCCTCTTATGTAACGGTATTTTCTATAGGTCTTTTGACCTTTTTATCATACAACATCGTTCTGTAACATTTTTGGAATTCTTTTCGACAATGAAAAAGCCCCGTCTGCCAAAGCGGACGAGGCTTACCTATCCATTTATGCTGCTACTTTTTTCTTACATGTCTTATCGTTTTGGCGCCCGAAAGCCTGCTTGCTGCGCTTCTTCTTCCGTCGCAAACCACATTTCTGCTTTTGTTTGCTCGTAGCTAGCGGAGCCAGGAACGTGATAGATTTTCTCACCTTTGCTGTTGATATTGCCCTTGATGGTCTTCCCTTCTGATGGTGCGGTGTCTGCGGCGGTAGTATTGTTGGACTGTTTTTTGGGCTTGGCATTTTCCTTAGGAACCTCTGTTTGCTGCCCTTCTAAAGCCCACAGTCCGTGATTCTGCTCCCGTGCCTCCCGCTCTGCTGCCAGGAACAGCTCTGCTTGGGCTACATTCGGTGGGATCGTCATGATTCGTGCGTATCCGTCACGAACGAGCTTTTCATTGACAAAGGTGCCGTCCTCCAAATATACGTAAGCAAGCAAACGCTTGTATTTGTCATAGGGCTCGACATCGAACTTCAGCTTGACCTTTTTGCCAGTTAAAAGCTCCTTGGAGTAATTGCTCGCTTCTTTCCCATACGGTTCGACTGGATGGTTAGGTTTTACTGTCTCTGGTGTATCTACGCCTATCATACGGACTTTTTCCCCGCTGTCCAGCTCGAATGTATCGCCATCCACTACTCGTTTGATCACAACATCCATCTCGCCGTTTGCTTCTGGCTGACCGGACGATCCACATGCTGAAAGCAAAAGAACCAGTGCGAGCAGATATATAGGTAATCGTTTCATAGACTTCCTTCTCCTCTTCTACGTTGCATTGTTTTCCAGCGTAGTGGATTTGCCAGCACAGGTCAATAGGAGAGGAAAAAGTACAAACGTTCAAGCTTTTTGGTTCCTAACGAAAAAAACGACCTTCACCCAAGGTCGTTTTGTCTATACGTCCAGATTTTAGTCACGATCGGCGCTAAACAAGAACAACAGGACGACCACGACAATAATAATCCATATAAATTCCTCGTTTTCGCGATCAAAAAAACCGTCGAACAGACCCATGGCGGAGTCCTCCTTTCCTTCTCGCTACAGCCTATGCAAAAGGCTAGACACGTGCCAGTAGGTGGAAGAGCCCAAAAGTGAAATGCGTGTTCAAAAGACGACTTTTAAAACCTCTCCGGGAATGTACTACTTACAAGTAGACAAGATCAAATGCGTATAAGTACCTAGCTGTCTTACTTCATTCGTAAAACCAAGGTTGGCAAGCTCCTGTAGTAATCGAGAGCGATCTGCATAACAGCGGTCCTGAATATCTGCTATCACGCTCGTTTGACCTGTCTCCTCTAGGCTATCCAGATGAGCTTGTCTATGCGTCTGATCCTCAAACATCAAATCGGCAATGATCAACCGTCCCCCTGGTTTTAACACGCGGCGACATTCTGCCAAGGCAAGCTGCTTCTGATCATCCGTCAAATGGTGCAAAGCGTAACTCGTAGCCACAAAGTCAAACCGATTTTCTAAAAACGGAAATGCGAAAAAGGTTCCTAGCTTCGTCTCGACCTCTGGGTGTTTCGCTCTGCATTGCTTCAGCATTTGCGGAGATTGGTCAAACCCGCTCATCCTGGCTCCTTTTTTCACGAGACGCCCTGCGAGGTTTCCAGTACCCGTTCCGGCATCCAGACCACACTCTCCCGGTCTGACTGCAACTGTCGCAACAACTTCATCTAGTACTCTTTCGTATGATTCATGACCATTCCCGCCATGTGCCCATTCATCGTAGCGGTCCGCCCATTCATTAAAATTCCAACGATCCACCCAGTTATCCCGTGTCTGCTTCAATCGCTTGTTCGCTTCTGCCAGTGTAAACAGCTCTCCTGGATCAATCGCTTCTCTACCCTTTATCCGCTCAATCATCGCTTCAGTCGTTTGGATGACCTTGCTCATTTCTACCCACCTTGTATACATAAACGAACGCTGTAGCTCTAAATAATGGAGAAGACTGCCTTCCTGATCTTTCATTTGAATCAGGAGCTCCCGAATGTCTTCTACCGCCATCCCGACCTCGCGCAGTGTAATGATGGTTTGCAGCCTCCAGACATCTTCCTCTGTGAACTGCCGATATCCGGACGCATCTGCTTTCGTTGGCTTGATCAATCCTTTTTCTTCATAATATCGAATCGCACGCGGGGTTATTTGCAAGCGATGGGCCATATCTTTGATTTGCATGGAACTCTCTCCCTGTATCATTCTTTCCCTATCATAAACCTTGACGCAGCGTGAATGTACAGAACGAAAGAAAAAAGCTGCCGGATTCCCTTCCGACAGCTCGTTTCTATCTGATTAATGTGTTGTCGGCTCAGAAATTTGTTGGAGAGCGTCACTCGCCTCATCATGATGAACTTGGCGAACAGCCATATCTGCCAACGCCACAATTCCGACCAGCTTGCCCTTCTCAACAACAGGCAAACGACGAATTTGATGCTGAGCCATCACCTTTGCCGCTTCATCAACTGTCATCCCCGGTTGACCGAGAATAATGTCCCGTGTCATGACCACCTCGGTGGCAGTCGATCCTTCATGCTTTTCAGCCAAACCGCGAATCACAATATCGCGGTCTGTAATGACACCGATCACATCTTCTTTTTCATCCACAACCGGAATGACTCCTACATTCCAATCGCGCATTTTGCAAGCCACTTCATACACATTATCCTTAAGCGTCACAGTAGCGACATCTTTTGTCATAATTTCGCGCAGTGTGCGATTTTCCAGCTTCGCCATTTCATTCTCCTCCTTTTGCTAATCAACGATTGTAGTTTGTCCTCTCCCCTATCGTTTCATGCGCAAGAAAGAGTATGATATATTGCGCTTCTTCCAAAAACAGACTATGATTAATAAGTGAATATCTCACCCATTTTTAGGAGGAAAAAGAATGGTCATTAAGGACACGGGGATTGGCACGAAAGAAGTCTTTTTCGCCGATCTGGAACACTACATGAGCGAACTTGGCTTTGATCGCGGCGCCTGGGATTACAAGCATGCTACATACGATTATAAAATCCAAGATAAAGGCACTGTCTTCTACCTGCGCATCGAAGCGAACGTGACAGAAGGCAAACTTGAGGATACGCACGCCGTCTTGAAGCTCGAAGATCCTTATATGGGCAAACATCTTTTCCCACACGGTCTGGATTACGATTACCCAATGCCAGACTCCGTTGTAAAAACAGCGAAATTGAAGCTGCAAATGCTGGGCGAAAAGCTGTCCTCACACTAAAAAATGAACTGGCACGGTGTACAGAGAGGAATCCCCTCTCTGTTTCACGTAGAGGGGGGTTATTTTTATGAAGACGAGGGGCGTACCTGACTTCTTGCTCCTGTTTTTGACCGCCCTACTTGTTGGGTTTGGGATAACCATGGTGCTAAGCTCCAGCTCCATTTTCGCGTTGACAAGCTTTACAGGCGGCGGCTGTAAATATTGTGGCGGGGATGAGCTCTATTTCGTGAAGCGACAATCCATTTTCTTACTGGCGGGTGTCGTTGGAATGCTTGTCGCCATGAACATTCCCTTCTCCTTTTATAAAAGGAATTTCTTATTGATTGCGCTGGTCAGCTTCTTTTCCTTGTTTCTGGTGCTCATACCAGGGATCGGCTATGAGAATAACGGGGCTCGATCCTGGTTTCGATTGGGTTCAATCACCATACAGCCTGCCGAGTTTGCCAAGCTTGGCCTTATTCTGTACTTGGCAGCGATCATCTCCAAAAAAGGGAACGGGATACAGAAGCTCAAATCTGGTTTGATGCCTCCACTGATGGTAACGGGGATGTTTTTTATGCTGATTGTAGTCCAACCCGACCTCGGTTCTGCTGCCATCTTGCTCGGATGCGCTTTGATCGTCATGATCTGTGGCGGTGCCAAAATCCGTCACCTGTTTGGACTTGGCGCCCCCGTTGTGACTGTTGCCTTGTTAGCATACATCGCAGCGAAACCACATGCCTTGAATCGGATCTACTCCTTTCTCAACCCGTGGAATGATATGGATGGTACAGGCTACCACATTATTCAATCCTGGATTGCCATTGCACATGGCGGTTTGACGGGGACAGGCTTTGGAAAAAGCATCCAAAAGTATTTGTATTTGCCAGAGATGCATACCGATTTTATTTTCTCGATCATGACAGAAGAGCTAGGCTTTATCGGCGCCTCTGTGTTCCTTTTGATCTATTTGCTTTTCTTGCTGCGCGGCATCCATATTTGTCTGCGGGTAAAAGACACTTTTGCCAGTCTGGCAGGAATCGGTGTCGTCAGCATGTTCGCCATTCAGGCCCTCTTAAACATTGGCGGAGTAACGGGTTTGATTCCATTGACAGGTGTACCTTTGCCGTTTATCAGTTATGGTGGTTCTTCCTTACTCGTTTGTCTGCTCGCCACTGGCTTTTTGCTCAGTATTTCGCGGGAAGTCAGTCGCCAGAAGGTAGAAGAGCAATTACAAAAACAGCCATATGCCATGTAAGAAACAGAAAAAAGGGATACCGGATGCGTCCAGTATCCCTTTTTTCTTACTCATTTCGAAGGAATTCGATTGTTTCCACCCGTACATTCACGGCTTCCACATAAAGACCTGTCAATGTTTCCACCGCTTCTTTTACTTTTTCCTGCAGGGCGTGACAGACGTGATGGATCTGCGCCCCATAACGGACGGACACACGCATGTCAATGATGACTCTGTCGTCTATTACAGATACGGTAATGCCTTTCGCGCCGCCATTCAGCTTTTTCGCCAAATCTTGATAAATTCCGCCTGAACGAACTGTGACTTCCAACACTTCTTCTACAGCAACAGCAGCAATGATCGCGATCACCTGATCTGCTACTCTGATTTCGCCAAGTCTGTCAGCCATCAGGACGCCCTCCTCTTCGCCCGTTTCGTACTTCCCCCACTGGTTTCATTTGCCTTTTCTTTCATTATAAACAATTCATGCTTGGGCTTGGAAGGAAATTTGTTTTTTTCTCTCGGTTAGTGTCGGAGACGTGCAATGAATGTCAACGAGTGTCAACTGATTTGCATGAAGCGCCTCCCGCAATACTGGCTCTAGAGCATGTACCTCTTTGACGACCTTCCCACTGATTCCGCATGCATTCGCCAATTGTTGAAAATCTGGATTTTGCAATTTCACTCCAAAAGGGATCAAGCCCGCCTGACTCATTTTGACCTCTTCCAATCCTAATGTCCCATTGTTCACCAAGAGAATTACAATCGGAAGTTGGAGCTGGGCCACTGTCATAAGTTCTGCCAGATTCATTTGCAATCCCCCATCCCCAGCGACGCAGACGACCTGCTTCTCCGGATAGGTTAGCTTTGCAGCCACAGCCGCAGGCAATCCAAATCCCATCGTTCGCCACTTCCCGGAAAAGAGTGGGGTCTGTTTTTTCCCACGAAACGCACGATTAAACCAGATCGTGTGCTCCCCCGTATCCAGGACGATAATCGCATCTTCATTGACCACGCCCCCAAGCGTATGCATCAAGGTTTGTGGTTTTACTTGCTCACTCGCTTGTTGAATGACCGCTTGTTCTGTCTCCTCGCCAAACTCTCCATGCCACCGCTTGATCTGATCCTGCCACGCATCGTTCTGTCTGCGCGATTGCAAGCGTCTCATCCAGATTGGCAGGACATCATCCAATTCAGCCGTGACAGACTGAAGGTAGGGATGTGCATGTATCGATCCAGGCTGATGATCTACTTGAATGACGGACAGCTTCTTTGGTAAAAAAGCGCGAGGGAACCAGCTCGCTCCCAAAATCAGCAACAGATCGGCTTCCGCTAAGGCATGTAAAGCTGTTTCGCTGCCCCCCTCTCCCCATCCGCCGATCACAAGTGGATGAGATTCATCTACCGCTCCTTTTGCTCCGAGCGAAAGCAACACGCCCGCCCCTAGCTGTTCCGCTAGCTTTACACACGAATCCGCCGACTTGCGGGCACCGATACCAAGCAGTATGAGAGGCTTTTGGGCTTTCGCAACCTGTTCGCATGCGAGCTCGATCTCCATCCGATCAGGGTAAAAGGCATGTGGAATGCGTGGAAGTCCTGGAAGGACAGCATCTGAAGTCGTTTGGGTAAAGACGTCCTTGCATATGGAGAGATGTGTCACTCCTTTTTGCTGCATAGCCGTCACAAATGCTTTGTGCAAAACACTTTGGATGGCATCTGGATGTGTAATCGTCGTCGAATAAAAACTGATGGGACGTATCATGTCTTCTTGTGAGATAAACTGCTTGTACGCGCCACCCAGCTTGTATGTCTCCACTTGACCTGTAATCGCAATGACAGGTGCACGATCCGTATGCGCATCTGCCAGTCCATTCAGCAGATTGACGAAACCCGGCCCCATCGTCGCGGTACAAACAGCCGGGTTTCCCGTCAGTTTTGCTTCTGCACTTGCCATCATGGCCGCAGCAGATTCATGCTTGCACGCAATGTATTGAATGTCGGATTGCTTGGCAATCTGATCCAGCCAGGCAAAGATTCCGTCACCTGCCACTCCATATATTCGTTTTACTCCCCATCTGATTAATTGTTCCGTCAAATATTGCGCGACCTGCATGAAAACATCTTCCCCTTCCAGAACTAGAGTGCAAATGCGTTACTCGTAGTCTGCACAATCTCCAATATTTTACTAAGACCAAAATGACGGAAGTTGGAGAACCTAACAATAATCAACTGATATTCAAATCCATACCCGAAGGAGGGTAAGAAATGAAACAGCCTGTCAAATGGCTGCTAGCTGTAGTAGTATTCGCACTTCTGGTTACGACTGCGGTTATGGTATCTCCGTTGCGCTCAGATGCATTCAGTAAGCAGATCGTCAAAGTAGGGGCAGAAGGTTCAGACGTTCGTGAGATGCAGTATCGTTTGAAGCACCTTGGTTTTTATACGGGGAAAGTAGACGGCGTTTTCGGGTGGCGTTCTTATTGGGCGTTGCGTAACTTTCAGTATGAGTTCGGCTTACCCATAGACGGTGTCCTCGGAGCGAAGACGAAAGTAAAGCTGTACAACGCAACGAAAAATTATAAGCCCACTGCTTCTGATCTCGGGGTGCCACAAACCGCAACACCTGCACCATCGAAGCCTTCTACACCTTCTACGCCTTCTAAGCCTACGTATCACGCAGCCGGAATATCCGAGAATGACCTGCGTCTAATGGCGAATGCCGTTTACGGAGAAGCCCGTGGAGAGCCTTACATTGGTCAAGTGGCAGTAGCCGCTGTCATTCTAAACCGGACGAAGAACGCGTCCTTTCCTAATACACCCGCGGGTGTTATCTTCGAACCTCGTGCCTTTACAGCTGTGGCGGATGGTCAGATTTGGCTGACACCGAACGAGCAGGCAAAAAAAGCAGTGAATGACGCTCTCAAAGGTTGGGACCCATCAGACGGAGCCATTTATTATTTCAACCCGGATACAGCTACTTCCGGTTGGATTTGGAGCCGCCCTCAAATCAAAAAGATCGGCAGACACATTTTTTGCCGCTAGCATTCCATAAAAAACAGGCACGACAGCCGTAAACTGTGTGCCTGTTTTCCTTTTCGAGTTTCATTTCGAACGTTGTGATTGCATATGCTGGGCCATTTTGACGAATCGCTCTTCCGGTTCTGTGGTCCCGCAAACTCCACATTGTATCATGTAGCTCTCGCCTTTATAAGGCTGGTGAAACATATCGAGCTGTTCTTGATGGAGTTCTGCTACGACTTCGCCTGACTGTGGGTCCAGTCTTATATAGCGAGGGGTCTGCTCGATGACAGTGAACCTCATCCGATTCGATTTACATGTTGGGCACAACAAAGGCTGGGTCATAAAAAACACCTCACTTTTCTTGTTCATGGTTAGTTTTGTCCAGAACAGGAACTCTATACCTATGAGGTTTTTAGGGACGAGTAAAAACTACTGAGGTGATGAGATGAACTTGAAACTCTTTTTCTCATTAGTAGGCGGGAGCATGCTGTTAGCTCTTTACGCCCACTATTTTTCTGGAAATGAAATGCTCCAATTCGTTACGTCTTCACTTGCCATCATTTTTTTGGCGGCTTGGCTAGGAAAATCGACAGAGAGCGTCGCCCATTATGCTGGGGACCGAGTCGGCGGCTTTCTTAACGCTACCTTCGGAAATGCCGCAGAACTCATTATTGCTTTTTTTCTTGTGAAAGAAGGCTTGTTCGATATGGTCAAAGCCTCTATTACGGGTGCGATCATCGGAAATATGCTGTTGGTTCTTGGCTTGAGTACATTTCTGGGCGGTCTCAAGTACAAGGAACAAACCTTCAATAGCAGGCTGGCAAGTCACAATGCTTCGCTAATGACACTCGCGATCGTCGCATTGTTCATACCAGCAGTCTTCATGTTCGATCTGCCAATGATCAAGGTGGAGATCATCAGCATCGTCATCGCCAGCCTGCTCATCATTGCCTACATTTTGTGGCTCATCTTTTCAATGATTACCCACAGCGATTTTTTATCGGATATCGAGCCACAAGAAAGTGACGCGGTATGGTCAAAGGGTGTCTCTCTCTTGATGCTTGCTGTCTCCACCTTTTTCGTGGCCGTTGTCTCGGAATGGCTGGTAGAGGGTGTACAGCATGTCTCCGAATCGTTAGGATGGTCGGAGTTATTCGTCGGTGCTTTTGTCATTGCGATCATCGGGAATGCCGCAGAGCACAGCGCTGCCTTGCTTTTGGCACTAAAAGGACGCATCGGTGCAGCAGTAGAGATCGCGATCGGCTCCAGCTTGCAGATTGCCTTATTCGTAGCCCCTACTCTCGTCATCCTCAGTCTTTTGCTAGGCAATCCTATGGACATCGTGTTCACTACCTTTGAATTGGCTGCAATCGGAGTTGCTACCTTTATTACCATTTCCATCACGCGGGATGGCGCCACGAACTGGTTTGAAGGCGTACTTCTGCTGACGGTGTATGTTATTTTGGGTACAGTCTTTTTCTTCGCGTAGGGTTCAGTAACAAAACAAAGGCTCCGCCATCCTCAGTGGCGAAGCCTTTCGTTGTTTTACCAGATACCCAGCATTTGCAGGAAAACGGCGAGAATCGCGATAGGTGCTACATATTTAATCAGGAGAAGCCAAATGAAAAACATGCGTTTGCCCAAAGAAGTATGTGCCCCCAGCTCGTTGATCAATGTCTCACGCTTCATTTTCAACGGAACGAAGATCGCAATGAGCAGCGCTCCCATCGGCATCAAGATATTGCTGACCAAAAAGTCCATGGCATCAAAGATAGATTTGCCGAACAACGTAATCTCGCTCCATACGCCGAATGACAAAGCCGACGGAACACCAACGATAAAAATGAACAGACCAATCACCCAAGCGAGACGCTTGCGCTTCGTTTCGTCCCCCTTTGCAAAAGAAGCAACGATAATTTCCAGCATCGAAAAAGCCGAAGTCAATGTAGCAAAAAGGAAAAGAGCCAAAAAGATTAACAGAAAAATACTACCGAAGGCAATTTGTTCAAACACAGAAGGCAGTACGATAAACAGTAATCCCGGTCCTGCTGTTGGCTCTACTCCAAGGGAGAAGACGGCAGGGAAAATCGCCAGACCGGCAAACAGCGATACGAGCAGATTCAAACTGACAATCGAACCAGCAGAACGAACCAGACTTTCGTTTTTGGCAAGGTACGAGCTGTACGTGACCATGACGGACACCCCTACGCTCAGCGCGAAAAAGGATTGACCCAATGCGTACAGGATCGATTCAGCAGTCAGCCTGGAAAAATCAGGACGCAGAAAGAAAGAAACGCCCTCCATCGCCCCATCCAACGTCAAGGAACGAACCATTAATACCATAAATAAAAGGAACAAACCAGGCATCATGTACTTGTTAGCGGACTCAATTCCACCCTGTACGCCTCTTGCGACTACCCATGCGGTAATGAGCATGAAAACCAACTGGGCAACTACCGCACCAACAGGATCACCGATAACGTCTCCAAACACCTTATCATAAGCTGGCCCTTGCAATTGACCAGTAAACCCGCGAAGAAGATAACTAAGAATCCAGCCTCCCACCACACTGTAAAAGGACAGGAGCAAGAAACAAGTGAGCACCCCAAGGCGGCCGATCCAATGCCAGAGTGAACCTGGCGCAATTGTTTTATAGGCACTGATCGCCTCTTTTTGTGTACTGCGTCCGATTGTGAATTCTCCTAGCAACAGCGGAAGACCAATTGCTAGCGTAAAGATGATGAATAGCAGAAAGAATGCTCCACCACCGCTCGTTCCAACCATATAAGGAAATTTCCAAATGGCCCCCAGTCCGATCGCCGAGCCTGCTGCTGCCAAGATGAAGCCGAGCCTGCTCGTCCATTGTTCGGCTTGTTTCATAGTTTTCACCCTCCAAAGATATTCTTTTTATGCTCATAAATGGATACAAAAAAACCCGCCCCAAAAAGGGACGAGTTATTCATTTCTCGCGGTACCACCCTACTTAGACATCCACAATTGGCAATGCCTCGCTTCGTCATTGATAACGGGAATGACCCGGACTCTCCTACTGGCGGCGCCTGCGTTCAGAGGTCAGCTCAAGAGTGAATTCAACGGGGCTTACATCAGGCTGCTCTCAGTCTATGGCAGCCTTCCCTGTCATGCAGCAGGTCCGTTTACTAGTCTCTTTCCTTGCTTGTTTTTATGATTCGATTGTCGGGCATCTCCCGAAAATAAGAAAACCTCTACCGAGGCCTCTTCAAGGAGAGCGACCGCGCTTTTACGGAAAGTTTTCATGCGTTCCGGAATTCATAAGCATACGCTTATAAATTCCTATACGTAAAAAAAACCCGTCCAAAAAGGGACGAGTTATTCGCGGTACCACCCTGATTAAGTGCACGGGATACAAATTCCCTACGCACTTCTCTCCATCATTGATAACGGGAATGACCCGATTCCTCCTACTAGGCAAAAAACCATTAAGAGGGCTGCTCAGGAGGGAATTCTACGGGGCGCGCTTCAAAGCTGCTTTCAGTCTAAGGCAGCTTCTCCCTGACAAGCGGTGATTCCGCATACTAGTCTCCGTCATTGCATTTCAAAATTAATCAAAAATTCTAGAGTTTAATTTAATATAAATATACGAAATAGGCAAGTGTTTTTTCTTTCAACAAAATGAAAAGCGAGGATAATCGCCGCTCTCCTCGCCTTACTTTTGATTAAACAGTTCATGAAGATGGGCCAATTTACGTTCCAATGAACCCATAATTTCTCGACCAATGTCTTCACTAATCAGTCCTAAGCGGACCGCGTACTCTACTTCACGAGAAAGCCCGAACATTTGGGTATCCAGCACTTCTTCATACAGTGGGCACTGCGGCATGGTCAGGTTTTCCATCTGTACGTCGATCAGCTTGTAAATTTTGTCGGCGTCTGCTTGAAGCAACGCTAGCGCTTTTTGTTCCAGATCGGGAACCTTAATTTCTGTCAAAACCTATCCCTCCGTTTGCCTCCATCCTTATCATACATAGTACGCGATTCTGGGCCATTTGAAAAGGGGAGAAGACAGATCAACTGCAAGAAGCTAAAAGATACCAAGCTTCCACTCTTTTGAGAGCTGCTCCAACAGCTTGACACCGGCTACCGAATTTCCTTTATCATCCAAAGATGGACCGAACACACCAATACCCATTCGCTGTGGCACTGTTGCCATAATACCGCCAGCAACTCCACTTTTCGCGGGAATTCCTACATCAATGGCGAACTCACCAGAGGCATTGTACATCCCACAAGTCACCATGAAGGTCTTGCAGATTCGCGCTACTTCTTCTGGAATCACTCGCTCACCCGTATTCACGAGAATTCCGTCTGCTGCAAGCACCATCCCTAGTGTAGCTACTTCCTTCGCTGTCACTTCTATCGAGCAATGGCGAAAATACAGATCAAGCGTTTCTTCTACATCCGTTTCCAGTATGCCGCTGTCCTTTAGAAACCAAGCCAGGGCACGATTGCGATCTGCCGTTTTCTTTTCCGAACAATAAACCGCTTGATTGATAGAAAGATGAGGATTCCCCGTCATTTTTCGCATCAAAGCCAGCACAGCATCTAGCCGTTCGTCCACGTTGGCACCGCGAATCATGCCCGCAACCGCAATAGCTCCTGCATTAATCATCGGATTCAGTGGTTTATGGGATTCGGTCGTCTCGAGTTTAATAATCGAATTAAACGGGTCTCCCGTTGGTTCTTTTCCCACATGCCGAAACACGTGGTCCTTCCCGTTCTGGCATAAGGCGACGATGAGAGAGAATATCTTGGAGATACTTTGCATCGAGAAAGGTACATCTGCATCACCAGCAGAAAAAATCGTCCCATCGGGCAAGCATACAGCCACTCCCAATTGATGCGGATCGACTTTTGCCAATTCAGGGATGTAGGAAGCTACACTCCCCTTGTTTGTATACTGAAGTGACTGGTTGCGTACTTGCTCCAGTTGTTCGGACGCTTGTGTCAAATCCATCGAAAAACCCCTCAGTCTATTACGTCGATGTATATAAATTCGATTGTAGATTTCTATATGAGACATGTCAAATTACCCCTACTTATGCACGGCCTGCTCCAATCGTTCCATCGCTTCGACTAAAATCGATCTCGGGCAAGCAAAATTGATTCGCATGAACCCTGCACCATCGGGCCCAAACGTCGTGCCATCGTGTAAGCCGAGCTTTGCTTCCTCGCGAATGAGCTTGTTCAGCTCCGCCTGACTACGTCCTAGCTGCCTAAAATCCATCCACCCCAAGTATGTCGCTTCCGGAATCGCCATGGATACCCCAGGAATACGAGCCGATAAAAACTCATGCACATAGGCAGCATTCCTATGTAAGTAGATCAACAGTTCTTCCAGCCATGCTTCTCCATGTTGGTAGGCAGCAATCGTTGCTTCCATCCCAAACAGATTCAAATTCTCATAGCCCATTTTGGATGCTGTGATGGAGAAGTTCCGCAATAACTGCTGATTTTCTGTCATCAGATAGGAAGTATACAGACCTGCCAAGTTAAACGTTTTGGCGGCTGATAGGAAGGTTACACTCTGATTGGCTATTTCCGGTGCCAGCGAATAGAAAGGCGTATGAACATTTGGCTCATAGACCAAATCCGAATGAATCTCGTCGGCAACCACAAGCACGCCATTTTCTACACACAATCTACCCAAGCGCTCCAGCTCTTCTCTCGTCCATACCCGCCCGAGCGGATTATGCGGTGTGCAGAGCAGCATGAGCTTCACCCGCGGGTCGCTCAGCTTTTGTTCCAGATCATCCCAATTCATTTCATAACGGCCGTCACGCTCCAAGAGTGGGCTGGTCACGACATGACGTCCGCGATTTTCGACTGCATGGTAAAAAGGATGGTACACAGGCGTCTGGATCAAGACACCCTCTCCTGGTGCTGTATAAGCCTCTACGGCTACGTGTATGCCAGGAACAACTCCAGGTATCCCCGTCATCCAGCTCACTTCTACCTCTACACCAAATCGCTTGTGTATCCACTCTTTCAAGCTCTGATAAAGGGCATTTGACTTCAACGTGTATCCGTATATCGGGTGACTTGCTCGTTTGATCAGTGCTTCCGTGATTTCAGGAGCGCAAGCAAAATCCATATCCGCCACCCACAGCGGAAGCATTCCTTCACCGTTCACTTTTGGATTCTGAATCTCCCATTTGACACTATCTGTCCCTCTGCGTTCGATGCGCTGATCAAAATCGTACACTTTCGTTCCCTCCCTTAATTCCCTTCACATACATACACACAGCATAAACCGTCTTTTTCCAATTGTCCAAGCTTCTGGTGTACGAAAAAAAGAGCCGCCCAATGAGCGACTCTCTTCTTACGAAAGAACAGATTAGCGAGCGTATACACCAGGACCAAATGGGAGATCCAGGAAGTACCATGCTGTCAATTGCAAGATCCATATGACCAGGAAAACGATTGCATACGGAGTCATGGTAGAGAAAATCGTTCCCATTCCTGCATTCTTATTATACTTCTGATAGAAAGCCAGGAAGAGCGGAATGTACGGATTCACAGGTGAGATCGTATTGGTTGCAGAGTCCGCAATCCGATAAGCGACCTGGATAAACGCCGGATTGTAATCCAGCAGCATCAGCATTGGCATGAATACAGGTGCCAGGATCGCCCACAGCGCTGAACCACTTGTAATAAACAAGCTACAGATACCTGTGAAAAGTGTAAAGGCAATAATGATCGGCAAGCCAGTCAAGCCCATGTTTGTCATGAATTCTGCGCCATTGACAGCCATCAAGATACCAATATTGCTCCAGTTAAAGAACGCGATGAACTGCGCTGCTGTAAACGCTAACACAATAAAGCCGGACATATCCTTGATTGCTTCGGACATGTAATGCGGAATGTCCTTCGATGTTTTAATCAGTCCCATTGCTCTACCGTACACAAACGATACGGTCACGAAGAACAACAAGATGATGGGAATGATCCCTTTCAAAAACGGTGATGTCAAGAAGTCGCCTGTCTTTGGATCACGCAACAGTGATCCTTCTGGAACGACCAGCAATCCTACAATGACTACGAAAATCAACGCTGCGATACCCGTTTTGCGCAATGCTTTGTTTTCTTGAGGCGTTACTTCCTCGAATTGTACGTTTCGATCGCCGTGATACGTGCCAAGGCGTGGTTCGATAATTTTATCGGTAATCCATCCACCAATGAAAGCGAGGATGACAACGGAAGCTGACATGAAGAACCAGTTATCTACTGGTGTAACCATTGCATTCGGATCAATCGTTTTCGCTACTTCGGTACTAATCCCTGCCAAGAGGGCATCTGTACCGGCAATGAAAAAGTTCGCTGTAAAACCGGAGGATACACCAGCCATACCAGCTGCAAAGCCTGCAATCGGGTGACGCCCCATTGCCAAGAACACAAGACCGCCGAGCGGAGGAATAATCACCATGGCTGCATCAGAAGCAAGATTTCCTAATATACCGACAAAGACAATTGCATAACTCACAACCGCTGCCGGAATGCCTGCCATCATTTTGCGTAGAACGGTCGTCAAAAGACCGATTTTTTCTGCCAGTCCAATTCCAAGCGTCATCGCCAGAACGAGACCAAGTGCTGGAAATTCAATAAAGTTTTTCAGCATACTCGTTAAAATCCAGTGAATCCCTTCGACGCTAAGCAAACTCTTAACGGCAACCTCTTCGCCTTTTGCAGGATGCATAACCGAAAAGTCCATGGCTGCGAGGATTGCAGAGACTACCATCAATACACCACACAAAATAATGAACAATACAAATGGATGCGGGAGCTTATTCCCTACCGTTTCAATCCACTTTAAGATACCTTTTTGCTTCATCAGATCTGCTTGCACATTCGTGCCTTTCGCCATAGTTTCGCCCCCTAAGTCGTTTGAATTCCCTGAATGTTTCTGCGGCTTTGCAACCATCCTCGGGATGAATGATGTGGTCTTCCTTCTCAAGCGCTCATCGCCGTTGATGGTACAGCGGGAGAAAGACGAAGTGAGCTTCCCTTTTTCGTGAAAGCCTTTTCAAGAATCGAAAGACTTGTACACAATGCCTTTTATCTGACCCCAACTTTTTAGTCAGAATTCAAATGTAGCAGACAAAGTTCACTCTCACATAATAACTTTCTAATATGATTATATAATCTATACAATGCTTGTCAATAATTTTTAGACTATTTTATGAAATTTTCGCTTTTTGGATAATTGCTGTCATTTGCGAGTCTATAGTAATATAGAGATTGATTATGAATGATCACGGAGGAATGACGTATGTCTGATGTTATCGTGTTCAAAGGGGCCATTGCTTTCCCTATTACATTAGATCCAACCGTTTGGGTTTTTGATGAACGCAAATTCGATCTGAAAACATACTCGGGCGAAGATGATAGCTCGCTGGCTACGCAAGCAAAGTATTTGGCTGGCACGGGGACGCAGTGGGATAAGGAATTGCGCGAAGGGGCTACGCTTCCTTCCGAACGAAAAAGCTTAGCCGAAGAACGTAAAGTGCTTGAAGGCGAGTACGGAATTCGTCTCGATCCCTTCATTACAAATGCTGAACCCCTACCAGAGGTGACTCATGTCCGTCTTCACCGCGAGGATCAGGAAGCGATCGTTCTTCCACTTGCAGAGGCAAGAAGAGCCATCCTGCAATTCTCCAAAGACGGCAAGCCTATTAAAGAAGATGGTCCTGTGTACTTTTATTTGCCGGAAGTATTGCTGGCAAATGAAGCACCGATCAAAGGAATTACCGCTTTAGAGTTTATTACAGAGCAAGCGTAAGATAACAAAAGCCATCCTCCCTTCGAAATAAGAGGATGGCTTTTGCCATATGTTACGTATGTGTGATGATTTTGCTCTTAGGCGCTGAACTGCGTGATACGGATATTCCGATGCTGTAGTTCTTCGCGAAGCAATTCGATAAAAGCTGCATCTAGTTGAAGGTCGACAGCTCGATGATATACTTCTATCAACATTTGGTCACTTAAGTATTTCACCTTTGCTCACCTCCATCTTTAATATGAGCCCATTGTAACAGAAGCACTTGCATCGAACAACCGTTCGGATATCCACAAGCAATGTGGACATCTTGTTGGTAACATGTGGGCAAATTGTGTGTAACTTATAAGTATCCAAGCATTTCCTTTGTGGATGTTTTTTTCCATTTATCCACAGTCAGTCGAAATTTGTCGAACGAATGATGTGACTATTCTGTCATAATGACCCCTCAAGAAAAAAAGCCACCCTATTACAGGATGGCTTTTTTCGTTGCTATTATGCGTTTGCAGCTTCTGTCACGTGCAGAACTTGCTTGATGCGATCAATTGCCCAATCCAGGTCTTCTTTGCTGATAACGAGCGGTGGTGCAAAGCGAATGGTCGTCTCATGTGTTTCTTTGCACAGAAGTCCCAGTTCTTTTAGTTTTTCGCAATATGGACGAGCCGCAGTTGTCAGCTCCAAACCAATGAACAGACCGCGACCGCGAATTTCCTTGATGATCGGGTTGTTGATTTCTTTCAATTTCTCCATGAAGTATGCGCCCATTTCCAGGGAGCGCTGTACAAGGCCTTCGTCAGCCAATACATCCATAGCTGCAACAGCAACCGCACATCCGAGTGGATTTCCGCCAAAGGTAGAACCGTGGGAGCCTGGCTCAAATACGCTCAAGATTTCTTTATCTGCTGCTACTGCGGAGATCGGGAACACACCACCACCAAGAGCTTTCCCCATGATGTACATGTCTGGTACTACATCTTCCCAATCGCTGGCAAACATTTTACCTGTGCGACCGAAGCCCGTCTGGATCTCATCGCTGACCAAAAGTACGTTGTTTGCTTTACATACCTCTTGTGCTTGCTTCAGGAAGCCCTCTTGCGGGATGATGATGCCTGCTTCTCCTTGGATTGGCTCCAGCATGAATGCTGCTGTATTCGGTGTAATTGCTTGCTTAAGTGCTTCGATATCGCCATACGGAATGATTTTGAAACCAGGCGTGAATGGTCCGAAGCCACGTCTGTACTCTTCTGCAGAAGAGAAGGAAGTTACTGTGACCGTACGACCATGGAAGTTGCCTTCACATACGATGATTTCTGCTTGGTTCTCTGGTACTTTTTTCACGTCGTAAGCCCAGCGACGAACCGCTTTAAGTGCAGTCTCTACTGCTTCTGCACCAGTGTTCATTGGCAGGATCATTTCTTTTCCTGTCACCGCAGAAAGCTTTTCGTAGAATTCACCCAGTTGGTCATTGTAAAAAGCTCGGGAAGTGAGCGTTACTTTATCTGCTTGATCTTTCAGAGCTTGGATGATACGTGGATGACGATGCCCTTGGTTCAGCGCAGAATATGCACTCAGCATATCCAGATATTTATTGCCTTCCGGATCGTGTACCCATACGCCTTCAGCTTTGGAAATAACGATCGGTAGCGGATGATAGTTGTGCGCACCAAATTTTTCTGTTTGTTCAATAACCACGTTTGTTTTACTCATGTCGTTAGCCTCCTTCAAGATCACTTGCTAAAATTATCTAGCAAGAACGGTGCCAAATAGGAAAACCCCATAAATTCGATCCAATCCGATCAGACGAGCAAAAAAATTTTGCATCTGGCATTCATATTCTTTTGCAGTGCATAATGTTTTTGCACTCATTCCCTTTATGCTATGATACCCTCATAAGGAAAGGCTGGTGACCACGGTGTCGTCTTCTACGCATAATTCTTCGGCTGATACTCTCTTGCGCATTTATGAACATATTTTGGACAGAATGAATGAAGGTGTACATGTCATCGATTCGGACGGGACAACGATTGTCTACAATTCCAAAATGACCGAGCTGGAATCGATGACCAGACAAGACGTTTTGCACAAACCTTTGGCAGAGGTTTTTCAGTTCCCGTCTGGACAGGAAAGTACCTTGCTCACATGCTTGCGTACCGGAAATAGCATTCGCAATACACGCCAAACGTATTTCAATGACAAGCAAAAAGAAATTTCAACCATCAACAATACCTATCCCATCATTGAAAATGGCAAGATCATCGGCGCAATGGAAATCGCAAATGATGTTACCAAAATGGAACGGTTGATCAGAGAAAACTTGCTGCAAAAAAACGGGTCACGCTACACATTCGAGCACATTATCGGGAGAAGCGGTCCTATTCTCGATGTCATAGAAAATGCCAAACGTGCAGCACGCACCTCCTCGTCCGTGTTGGTAGTCGGTGAAACTGGTGCCGGGAAAGAGCTGTTCGTGCAAAGCATTCATAATGCCAGTCTCCGTGCTTCTGGTCCCCTTATTTCACAAAACTGCGCTGCGCTTCCGGATAGCCTGATCGAAGGGCTTTTGTTTGGAACGGCTCGCGGAGCATTTACTGGGGCAGTAGAGCGACCCGGATTGTTTGAGCAAGCAGAAGGCGGAACACTTTTTCTCGACGAAATCAACTCGCTTAGTATGCCACTCCAGGCAAAATTGTTGCGCGCTCTGCAAGAGAAGTCGATTAGACGTATTGGGGACACCAAGGATCGGTCGATCGATGTACGAATCATTGCCGCTATCAATGAAGATCCTGTTGAGGCAATCGCCAATTCCCATCTGCGAAAAGACTTGTACTATCGTCTCGGCGTCGTCACGTTATTTCTCCCCCCGCTTCGGGAACGCAAGGAAGATATTCCGATGCTGGTCAGCCATTTTATTGAGAAATACAATGAGCTGTTTCAAATGGAAGTAAGTGGAATCAGCGACGAGGTCCTGCAATTTTTTATCCAGCATGACTGGCCTGGTAATGTGCGTGAACTTCAACACTTGATTGAGGGGGCCATGAATCTGATGATTGACGAATCAACGATCCGCTATGAACACTTACCCTTGCACTTTTTGCGTCGTATGCCAGCCGCTTCCGTAACAATCGAGCAACCCTCCCCTCACACGTTGCCTTTTGTGGACGAAGGAAAACCATTGAAGGAAACCATGCAAGAATTTGAAACAGCATATATTCACCATGTTGTGGAACGCTATAACGGGAATATTTCACGAGCAGCCAAGGAATTGCAGATCAGTCGTCAAAGCTTGCAGTATCGTTTGCGTAAGCTGGGGATTAAGGGGTAAAGCATACCAATAAAAACGTTTTGGTTTGAGTCAACATAGTGGAGGAGAAGAAAAAGCACAGTTCCCTTCGACTCTGACACGCTTGCAAAGGTGATTCACTGTCCGTCTCCACTGCAAAAAGGGGTCCGTCGAGCCAAAGCACCCTACGGGCGGAAGGTTCTCGAGGAAGAAGTGTTCGACAAGCGTGGTCCCCTTTTTGCAGTTCCGACTGGGTAGGCTTTGTCAAGGTCTACGAGCTCTGCGCTTTTTCTTCTCGACAGTTTTGTTGGTTCATCGTTCCTTTTTAAAAGCTTGTTAACTTCACTTCTATCAATCCAATTATTACCTTATCCATTTTAATAAACGCCAAGAAATTTGGCGTTTTTTTAATTATTTTGCATCAACTGCCGAATGATTTTGCGCTTTTTGGCAGTATATACCTCAAAAATAATATTTTCATAAAGTATTTCGTTTGGTATCATTCTTGCAGAGCATATATCGCTATCGCGCCTGAAAACGCATACATCCATTTAACATACTCGCGTGAAGGAGAGGGTTATATGTCCCAAAGCAACATGGATCAGCACAATCAATTGAAACGCACGATGAACAGCAGACACCTCTTTATGATTTCTCTTGGCGGCGTAATCGGAACCGGGTTATTTCTCGGATCAGGTTATACAATTAGTCAGGCAGGACCAGTTGGTGCCATTCTCTCCTATTTAGTCGGCGGCTTTATCATGTATCTGACTATGCTATGTCTGGGCGAGCTGACAGTTGCCATGCCAGTGGCGGGTTCGTTCCAAACATATATGACCCGCTTTGTTAGCCCAGCACTTGGGTTTGGTGTAGGCTGGTTGTATTGGCTTGGTTGGGCCGTGACCGTTGCTTTAGAGTTGTTGTCATCAGGATTGCTGATGCAACGTTGGTTCCCTGACTCACCTGTTTGGATGTGGTGCGCGATCTTCGGTGTAGTGCTCTTCTTATTAAATGCTTTATCTGCTCGAGCGTTCGGTGAATCTGAGTTCTGGTTTTCCAGCATTAAAGTAAGCGCTATCATCTTGTTCATCATCTTGGGTGGAGCTGCGATGTTTGGCCTCATCGACCTGAAAAACGGTCAGCCTGCGCCAATGCTCACCAACTTTACAGAAAGCCCGCTTCTCCCGTTTGGAATCACAGGCTTGCTGATGACGATGATCACCGTGAACTTCTCCTTCCAAGGTACCGAGCTCATCGGGATTGCAGCTGGAGAAAGTGAGAATCCAGAGAAGACGATCCCGAAAGCCATTCGTACGACCGTTTGGCGTACACTCGTTTTCTTCATTCTGGCGATTGCCATCGTGGCAGGGATGATTCCACACCAACAGGCGGGTGTGATTGAAAGTCCGTTTGTCGTCGTTTTTGACAGTATTGGGATTCCTTATGCGGCTGACATTATGAACTTCGTTGTCCTGACAGCACTTCTGTCTGTGGCGAACTCTGGTTTGTACGCAGCAACTCGTATGCTTTACTCCCTGTCCAAAGAAGGCATGGCTTCGAAAAAGCTTGGGGCCGTAAATGGAAAAGGGATTCCCATGAACGCTTTGTTGATTACGTTTGCCATTGCTCTCTTGTCTCTTCTGTCCGGTATTTTTGCAGAAGATACGGTGTTCATGGTACTGTTGTCTATCGCTGGTCTCGGTGCACAGGTGGGTTGGATCTCCATCTCCGCTTCACAACTCGCTTTCCGTCGCCATTACCTGAAAAATGGAGGCAAGCTGGAGGATCTGAAGTTCCGTACGCCTTTGTACCCTATACTGCCTTTGATTTCCTTGATCTTGAACTTGCTCGTTCTCGTGAGTCTGGCATTCGATCCAGAACAGCGCATCGCCTTGTACTGCGGAGTTCCGTTTATGATCATCGCGATATGCGTGTACCAATTCCATTTTAAAAAGAAACTCGAAGCGTAAATTAAAAAGAAAAGCTTGCAGCCCCCTCTTCAAGAAGGGACTGCAAGCTTTTCTTGTTTTATATGCGATGCAATAGGCTTGGCAATGCTACAATGAGATTCGGACAATTTCCGTAACGACTACCATGGCAAAAACTGCAAATCCAAGGGAACTCGTTACAAGCAACATGCGCTTTAGCTTTTTCATATCTTCCATAAAATTCCCTCACTTTCTTGCGCCAATCTTCTCTATCGTTATATACGTGTGAACGATGGAAAATGTTTCATTTCGCCCAAAAATATTTACGATCGAGCTATTTTCTTCAGATCATTCCCGATTTGTCCGGTTTGTTGTTCCATACGATATAGCATCCAGGCCACCCAAAACCCGATGACCAAACAAATGGTCCACGGCAGCCACGGCGTTTGCAAGCGCAGCCCTACATCGTACACCCATCCTCCGGCTATTTGTCCGAACGAACCTCCGATGGCAATCGAATACCCATTGAAGCCGTAATAGGCGCCCACCAAGTCCTTGGGAGCAAAACGAGGAACGACATCCACCAGATTTGGAACAGCAATCATAGTGCCCAGTGCAAAAAGGAACACATCCAAGAGAATGAGCCACAATGAATCGGCAAAGGTGAACAAAAATAGTCCCACACTCATAAACAACGTCCCAATGCCAATCAAGGTAAGCCTTTGCTGATAACTCTCCAGCAACTGTGTCACTTTCATTTGAAATAAGATAACAAACAGCGAGAGCGCAGAAAGCACGATCCCTACATTCACCTTGCTATGCGTAACATTCTCAACAAACAGCGGAATCGTTAAAAATACCTGCATATTCAAGTAATAATACCCCATCAAAATAAAGGTATATCGTACAAACAGCTTGTCCTTCACTACCGAGGACATACTTTCCCATATACTATGCCGTGTATTTGTAGCGCGAATCGGTGGGAATAAAAAGAAGATCACGATGGCATTCACTCCGAAGACGGCCCCTGCAAACAATGAAATGTACGTAAAATCAATAGCCGAGAGTGCTGTCCCCACGATTTGGGAACCGACAACCGCAATATTGCCAAGCACATTGCGAAGGGAGAATACTTCTTTTCGGATCGCCTCAGGTGTAATAATCGCATAGGCAGCAGAGCAAGCAGGCTCAAACAGCGCCCCACCCAAACCGGAAAGAATCGCGGCAACAAAAAAGTGCCACGTCTCAGTACAAAAAGCGAACATCGCAAAACCAATCGCACGTACGCCCAATCCGAGGAACATCGCCCCTTTGTATCCGAAGGCATCCGCGATCACACCGCCTAAAAAGGCAAGACCTTGTTGGGAAAACTGTCTGACACTCAGGACAATCCCTGCCATCGCCAGTGTCCAACCGATACTACCCGTTAAATACAAAGTGAGATACGGGATTAATGCATAAAAACCCATATTCATCATAAAAGATGTGCTTAACAAGAGCTTCACTGAAAAGGGCGTTTCTCGCCACCATTCCCACTTCATCCCCATACCCCTCGCTCTCCCGATAGCCACATGAAATAAGGATATCCCCAGCTTAGCGAACAGGGTATAATTTGGGAAACGAACATTTTTGTATATGGTAATCAAATATTTAGATAAGAGGGATTCCAACTGTATGGACTTCGAACAATTACGCGCTTTCTACACATTGGCCCAAACGAAAAATTTCACCAAGGCTGCGGAAATGCTCCACTTAGTCCAGTCTACGGTGACAATGCGAATCAAGCAACTGGAAGAAAAAGTTGGCAAACCTCTTTTCATTCGTGATAAAAGAAGTGTTGAGATTACCCAAGCGGGATTAACCCTTTTACCGTATGCGGAGAGAATCCTCAAACTGTCCCATGAAGCGCTAAATGAAGTCGCTTCACTCCAGCCTTATGAAGATTATTTATCGATCGGCAGCTTAAACGCGATCTGGACTTCTACCCTCGAGCCGATCTTGAAAGAGTACCACTATCGGTATCCACAAATTGCGATCAGCACCAAGACAGGGCATTCGTCCGATGTCATCCAGTATTTGCTGGACAACGTGATTCAAATCGGAATTGTGTACGTCCCCCCATCCTTGCCCAATTTTGATGTTATTCCAACGTGGGATGATGAAATTGTCTTGGTTTGCTGTCCAGAGAGCCCCATTGCCGCATCTACACACGTCGATTCGCGCGAGCTGCGCAATCTGCCGCTGCTGTACATGAATTGGGGCCCTCCTTTTAACGAGTGGATTAGACAGACACTGCCGCGTAATTACGTCCCCAAGCTGACAGTAGACAAAGCAGAGCTCGCCATCGATCTGATCAAAGAAGGTCTCGGCGTTAGCCTGTTAACACGCTCTACCGTCAAAGCCGAGCTTGCGGCAGGTACCTTGAAGGAACTGATTATAACTGGCAATAAGCCTCCCAAACGCTCGGCGTACATCGTCTTGCCGAAGGACAAAAAAAATAAACCCAGCGTAGAAAAATGGCTGAGTTTAATGAGTGAATTAGGATATTCCACCTAGCTTGCCGTTTATCTGGAATGCGGTATGGGGTCGACGACCGTGCTTCGTCTCCCCATCCATTCTTCATAGCCAAGACGAAGGAGAAAATACCAGCACATCGACAGGAAAAAGCCGGTAAGCACATCACTTACATAATGAACGCCCAAGTACACACGGCTGAACGCGAGCAATGCTACGAAAATAAAAACCGCAGGCTGTACGAGCGACGACCATCTTTTCTCCGCAAACCATTGGGCAATCCAAAATGCAACCATGCAATAAAAGGCTGGTCCAATCATCGCATGACCGCTCGGAAACGAAAAGGACTCTGGCAGCTCAACCAGATTGACGCCACTCGGTCTAGGTCTGGCAAAGAACAGCTTTAAGAGTTCATTTGCAACTTCACTGACACCGAGGGAAATGAGAACAAACATTGCCTCCACTCGATATTTCTTTATGTACAGGACAGCGATCATCATTACCGCTACTGGTACAAGGAACATGCCTCCGCCCAGAATGGTTACCAATCGGAAAAAAGCGGTCCCAATCTCCGAGCGGATCGCCTCCGCAAATGCGATGGCAGCTTGATCCATACCTGCTACTTTCCCCGCTACGTAGAGGGCAAACATAATCGTAGCAAGAACAGCAAACGTTAGTGCTCCGCCTACATATCCATTTTTTCTCGTTGTCTGATTCATTGTTGATCTCCTCTTTCCATCAAAAAGCGCAAGGACTCAGCAAATCGCTGATCGTCTTCACGCGTGCGAGCAGCAGGCCCCTTTGTACGACCTCCCCCGCGCCGATATCTCGCTTTTTCATTTCGTTCTTCCAAATGAAACGCAATCCGTTCCGGGTCAAAAACCATCCCGTGCGGTGTCATTGCATGGGCTCTCTTCCCGAGAATGAGCGCTGCCAGACCAATATCTTGCGTCACCACGACATCTCCTGAACTCGTTTCGTTCGCCAGCTTCATATCTACCGCTTGTGGGCCGGCATCTACTGTTACATGATTTGCGTTGCCGATTTGATGATTATAGCTGGCAAAGGTCAAACAGATCCAGTCGAGCTCCTTGCACAATGCTTGGGCAGTTAAGAGAGCCTGGCGCGGACAAGCATCCGCATCGATAAGAACACGTCCTTTTGACATGGTTGCTCCTTTCAAGTGTATTTCTCTCCCCGTACTGATTCATTTTTGGTATGATGGAGGTGGAGAGGAGTGAGTTCACCTTTGCGCTATCAATTTATCCATGATGAACGGCTAGGTATACGACTTCCCGTGCTGCATCTGGAATGGGAAGATTATTCGACTGTAGAAAGAGCGGATATGTTGCTGGAATGGGAAGAAATCCGCGCGACCATTCCGGATCAAATACACCGGGTAGAGAAGGTCATCATCGAAAAAACCAAACAAATGTCCGAAGAAGAAAATTTCGTAAGATCTTGCGAATTGAACAGCGAGATCCACGAATTGGCCAGTGTTATTAACGATCTTAATATATGGTTCCGCGTCCAGCAAGACCATGACACCAAAATCCATCAATAATTCGTTTATGAAAATCCAACAGCTCCTTGGCTTCTTTTTTAGCCGCGGAGCTGTTTTTTTATAGGAACGCTATGCTTTTTTTTCGCTTGCGACCAATTTCTAACGCCTTCAGTCCTGCAATATGCGGGGCAGCCATCGAAGTACCATTCAGCTTTTTAAACTGATTCCCCGGCCACGTAGACAAAATATCAACCCCGGGTGCCTTCATATTTACGCCCTTGCCTCTCGCACTGAACGATGCCAATTTTCCCGTTTGATCAATCGCACTAACCCCTAAGACACCATCGTACCGCGCTGGATACTCCGCTTCTCCCCCTCCGTTGCCTGCCGAAGCTACCAGTACGATTCCTTGCTGATGGGCCCGATTAACTGCTCTCGCCATTGCTTCGCTATACTGGGGCATGCCAAAGCTCATGTTGACCACATCCATCTTATTGGCAATTGACCATTGCAGGGCCTGCAAAATGGTCGACAACGATGATTGACCTTCATGATCAAAAGCACGGACGTCATACAAATGGGCCTCTGGAGAAACTCCGACAATACCCCTTTGGTTCATCTCAGCTACGATAATCCCTGCGACATGTGTCCCGTGTCCATTTTGTTTGCCGCGCACTAGCTGGATGCCGCCCTTTATTTGATCCTTCAAGTCAAAGTGATCGCGGGAGATTCCCGTATCGATGACAGCGACCTTGACGCCTGCTCCGCGCCCCTTTCGCCACAATCTCTGTGCTCCCACATATTGAACGCCCCACGGGATTTCATCCTCCCCTTGCGCATGGACGCTTACGGTAATGTTCTCTTCCACCATCGCTTTATACCTTCGAAAAAGCTCCTCATGCTGCTCAAATATCTTTTGTTTGACACACAAGCAAGAAAGGTCATCATAGCATCGCCATGGAAGTCTCTCGGTTTTAGTCAGAACCTTGGTTTTCAAATCTGACAGTATCTCGGTAAACGGCGTATCCCGATGAAAGCTGACAATTTTCAACCCACTAGCCTCCTGTCATGCATCGTTCTGACTCATCCTATGTCACGGCTCCCCCTATGGGTTTGGGCCATTGCACAACGTTGAGCAAAATAGGCGAATAGCGGCGTGAATCTGTCCAAGCGAACTCCCTTGCTTTTCCATATAACTGCATAGGGCAGGCGTATTCTTTTGAAAGGAGCGAAGCATCATGGCAAAAGCAAAAGGAAAAGCAAAGGCAAAAGTCAAGCTCAAAGCGAAGGGCAGTCCACGTGATTTATTGAAATCCATTAACAAGAAAAGCAAGAAAAAATGGACGATGGGTGATGTACGATCGCTGGCCAAAGACTTCTCCATGAAAGACTTGAAGGACGACAAGAAATTAAGCGAGCTAATCAAAAAAGTCAGCAAGGCGGTCGGTGTCAAATTATCCGACCAGCAAATGTCCAGTGTAAAAAAACAAGTACACGATCGCCTCGGATAAGATAGGTCTCCCCTTGGCTTCGCCCCTCTATGGCGAAGCTTTTTTTGCAAAACAAAAGAGAGAGCGAAAAATCGCTCTCCCTCCTGGCGAAGCTACCCGGTGTTTTCGTTAATCGCAAGAGCAAGCAACGATAACGAGCAATACGAACAACACCAGTATTAAAGCAAAGTCGTCAAATCCTCCGTTGAACAGACTCATTCGCTTTCCCTCCTTTGCCAGCAACTAATCATACTGTATGTGCGAATGCTCAAGGATGATTGGACCATCGCCTATACAAGACCGTTTTTCCCGTTTTTTACACAGTTACTGGCAAATGGAGTGGAGATTAGCTCGCTTGTCTTTCAACTGGGTCTGGCAGACCATACTGCTTTCTCATAACTTGACGCCAAAACGGAATCGTCCGTTGAATCATTGGTCCCGTTAATAGCGCGATTAGTATCGTGCCGATTGACACAGGTCCGCCCAAAGCAGCGCCTGCAAGTAAAACGGTTACTTCTATGATAAGGCGGACTCGCTGGATACTCCAGCCAAGACGTTCGTTCATCGCAAGCATGAAGCTGTCACGCGGACCAGCTCCAAGAGAAGGAGACAAATACATCCCGATCCCGACAGCCAAAACAACAACGCCTGTAAGAAACATCAAGAGCCTCGCCCAGATTGATTGCACCTCAGGAATAAAATCCAACCATAAGATAAGATCGAGAAAAACACCAAAGCAAATCATATTTAAGAACATTCCAAAATTAGGCTTGATTTTTGCCACCAAATACGTGGCGAAAATGACAACGACTCCTACGATCTGAGACCATAGGCCAATCGTTAATCCAAATGTTTTTTGCAGGCCGATGTGAAAGGTTTCCCAAGGTGCTACGCCAAGGTTTGCTTTAATAGCCAGTACCGTACCGAATGCACCAACGAACAAGCCCAGTACAAACATCATGTAGCGAACTGCGATCGACCTGTTGAACCCTCTGCCAGACACGTCTGCTCATCTCCTGACGATGTGGTTTACTTCCAACCTGCAATCACTTCGTAAAAAAGCCCGTCCTTCCGGTAATACGCTTCGGATTTGGAGAAGTCCAGGTAAGTTTTTGCCTCTGCAAGCTGCTCTCCCGTCAAAATGACCTGGCGCTGCTTGTTCACATCGTCTCGATATTCGACGACGAGACTGACTTCTTCCGACTGACAATGTTGAATGAGTTCTTCTGGTGTTGTAAAAGTAATCCGCTTCATGCTCCCCCACCTCCTCCATCGTGATCATTCATTATAGCAGGGATTATGGCTTTCTCCCATCGTTTCTCTCTCGCTTTACAGAAATGCTGCCAAGATCATCAGCCAATTGGGTCGCCGGAAAAATTTGCTGAGCTTCTGCCAACAAATCCTCCATCGAAAAATCTCCGTCCTCATCTTCATAACGTGGACTAAAGTGAGTCAGACACAGTTCTTTCACGCCCGCGTCTTTCGCAATTTGAGCCGCCTCGCGTGCTGTGGAATGTCCGCTTCTGGTAGCCAGCTCCTTGTCATGATGGGCGTAGGTCGCTTCGTGAACGAGCAAATCTGCCCCTTTTGCCAGTTCCACAACCGCTTGGCTCGGCTCCGTATCTCCACTGAAGACAATTTTGCGTCCTGGCTGCGGCTCTCCAACGAAGTCCTTGCCGTCCAACACTCGACCATCCTCAAGTGTGACCTGCTCTCCTCTCTTCAAAGCTCCAAATAACGGCCCTGACGGCACCCCGGCTTGCTTTGCCAGTTCTACTTGAAATGCTCCTGTCTTTTCCTTTTCCATCACGGCATAAGCAAATGAAGGCACGCGATGCTTCGCCATTCGACAGCTCACCACGATCTCTTCGTCCTCGTAGATTACTCCCTCACTGACGATTTTTATTTCCAAAGGATATTGTAAATGAACCGGACTTGCCTCCATGATACCGCGAAAATATCGGTCGAGCCCTTGTGGTCCGTACAGCTCTAACGGAGTCGGTTCGGTATTGCGCAAAGACCGACTCGCAAGCAGTCCGATCAGTCCATACAGATGATCCCCATGCAGATGGGTGATAAAGATTTTATCCAATTGACTAATTTTCATCGGTGCTCGCAGTAGCTGGTGTTGAGTCCCCTCTCCGCAGTCAAACAACCACCACTTGCCTGCCTGTAAAAATCGCAAGCCAATCCCGCTCACGTTTCTTCGCGTAGTGGGTGCACCTGATCCGGTGCCTAAAAATGTAACGATCACGCTATGTCCATCTCCTTTGTGGCCTTCCCTCATCATGTGCCTGTCTCTATCTCTAGGCATTCACCCTTTTTTGTCTGGGCGCATAGCCTACAACATACAAAGCCTAGCAAGGAGGGACTCCTAATCATGAAACGATTTTTGGCGCTGGGGCTGGCCGCTTTTCTCGTTATGACAGCCGTCTTGACTGGCTGCTCCAGCACTCCCGAAAAAATAAGAATTGGTGAAGTAACTCGTTCCTTGTTTTACGCCCCGCAATATGTCGCACTTGAAAAAGGATTTTTCAAGGAAGAGGGTCTGGAAGTGGAGCTCTCAACCATACCCGGCGGAGATAAAGTGATGTCGGCCCTCTTATCTGGCGGCATCGAGGTAGCGCTTGTCGGCTCCGAGACCAGCATCTACGTCTCTCAGCAAGGAGCTGCCGATCCAGTTGTCAACTTCGCGCAGCTCACGCAGACGGACGGTACCTTCCTCGTCTCCCGCACCAAAATGGATGACTTTACTTTCGACAAGCTAAAGGGCAGTGTCTTCTTGGGTCAACGTAAAGGCGGCATGCCGCAAATGGTCGGAGAGTATGTACTCAAAAAGCACCATATCAATCCGCAAGGCGACCTGGAACTCATTCAGAATATCGAATTCAAAAATATTGCGTCTTCCTTCGCATCGGGTACCGGAGCGTATGTACAGCTCTTTGAACCGGAAGCCTCCCGCTTTGAACAGGAAGGAATCGGCCATGTCGTCGCCTCTTTTGGCAAAGAGAGCGGAACCGTTCCTTATACCGTCTTCATGACAAAACAAAGCTATATCGACAGCAACGCAGCAGCTATCCAAAAGTTTACCAATGCGGTCTACAAAGGGCAACAGTGGGTTGCCAGCCACAGTGCAAAAGAAACGGCTGATGTGATTGGCAAGTACTTCGAGCAAATCGATCCAAAGATTCTGGAGACCGCTGTACAGCGTTACCTGGAACAGGGCTCCTATGCGACAGATCCCATACTGGACGAAAAGGAATGGAACCAGCTACAAGATATTATGGATTCCGCTGGTGAATTAAAGCAACGTGCTGATTACAACAAGCTGGTCAACACCACTTTTGCTACCCAATCCAAGGAAGGGAAATAGGCCGTCATGAAGCAGATTTCTTCTACGCCGGCAAAAATAGAACTCGGCCACGTGACCCATCTTTATTTATCCACGACCAGGGCGTTCATGGCGGTCCAAGACATTAACCTGCGCGTGGAGGAAGGCGAATTCATTTGTCTGGTTGGTCCCAGCGGTTGTGGAAAGACGACGCTGCTCTCACTCATTGCAGGGCTTGAGAAGCCGACAGCAGGCAAGGTGTGGATCGACGGAAGAGAAGTCAACGGAACGTCAAGGCAAGTTGGCTACATGCTTCAGCAAGATTATTTGTTCAATTGGCGCTCCATCGAAGATAACGTGTTTCTCGGACTCGATATCCAAGGCATCCGCTCCAAGGAAACAGAGGAGTACGCGCTGCATCTACTGGATGAAATGGAACTGTCTGATGTGCGCAAATCCTCTCCCCTGCAACTGTCCGGCGGCATGCGGCAACGGGTTGCACTCGTCCGAACACTCGCCTGTCAACCTGATGTGCTGTTGCTTGACGAACCATTTTCGGCTTTGGACTACCAAACCAAACTCAAGCTCGAAGACTTGATCTTTTCAACGCTGCGTCGGCATAAAAAAACGGCAGTCCTTGTGACACATGATCTCTCCGAATCGATCGCGATGGGCGATCGCGTCTATATCTTTTCACGCAACCCGGGACGCATCAACAACGAGATTATCGTACCCACCCCGATCCGGGATGCTCTGCCATTCGACGCCAGAAATCATGATGGATTCCAAGACTTGTTCCATCGCGTGTGGAAAGAGATGGAGGTAGTGTCTGATGCAGCCAAAGGAAATTGAATCCGTCCATCGTCGCTACTTACAGCTAGAAAAGCGTATGAGCTATTCCGTCTTTGCCACCCAACTGTTCCTCTTTCTCGTTTTTCTCGGCTTATGGGAGCTATTGGCTCGAACCAATACCATTAATGCGCTCATCTTCAGCTATCCCTCCAAGATTTGGGCTCAATTTTGGTTGCAGCTGCAAGATGGCAGTCTTCTCCCGCATGTCGGTTTGACCGTATGGGAAACGATCATCGGCTTTCTCTTAGGAACGATTCTGGGAACCGTCATGGCAACGATCATTTGGTGGTCCCCTTTTCTCTCCCGCGTACTGGAGCCTTATCTCGTGATTGCCAACAGTATGCCAAAAGTAGCGCTCGGTCCGGTTTTCATCGTCGGATTTGGTCCAGGTTTGCTCTCCGTCATAGCGATGGGGTGCGCGATCTCGATCATCATCACCACGATCAACGTCTATACCAGCTTCAAGGAAGTCAATCAAAACTACGTCAAAGTTGTGCAAACACTCGGCGGGAGCAAACGGCAAATCTTCACGCTCGTCATTTTGCCAGCTACCATCCCAACCCTTCTCGCAACGCTGAAGGTGAATGTCGGACTTTCGTGGGTAGGCGTCATCGTCGGAGAGTTTCTCGTATCCCAGCAAGGCTTGGGGTATTTGATCATATACGGGTTCCAAGTATTTAATTTCACCCTGGTCATGATGAGCTTAGCCATTATCGCGGTCATCGCTACCCTGATGTATCAAGGTGTAGCCTATATAGAGCGGCGGCTCACCAGCCAGTTCAAATAGATGGCTTCTAAAAAACGGTGCCAACCATCTACCGGGGATGATTGCACCGTTTTTTCATGGACCAATATGTTCTGTCGGGGTTAGGGAGCGACGATCTCGACCTTCATTCTATCTGGGTCCTCGAAAAACAAAGCATAATGTCCCTCGCCTCCAGCATGCGGATGCCGATCCTGATAGAGCAAAGAGATACCGCGACGAGCAGCTTCCTCCCGCAGCTTTTCCACATGTTCTCGATCCCGTGCGTAAAATGCCAGATGATTCAAACCGACTCGACAACGATGATACGGAATGTCGAGGAATCGCTCTTCTGCCTGGACAAAAACCAGATAGGTACCGTTCTGTTTCCAGCTTACCCCGCTCGCCCATTCTTGATAGCGCGTATAGCCCAGCTCTCCTTCCAACAACCAGCCCCAAAAATCTTTGGAGCGTGCCAGATTAGAGACATACACTTCCACGTGATGCAGCATCGCACAGTCCTCCTTTTTACAGAAAAACGCCCGACAGTGAATTGCCGGGCGCTACATCTATCGATTTACTTCCAAAACTTCCACTTGCTCTTCTTCGCCGTCGAATCGTCCATTTGGCTCTCGACGACTTTCTGTTGGGCCGCTGCTTCCACTTCGAGGGCTCCAGGTACTCGATTCAGGAAGTGATCGACCATAGGCTTGTAGTTATCTGGTAAATGCTCTTGCATGTTTCGCAGAATGACGATTGCCTTTTCCATTTGATCGGTCGCCAGCAGAGCGTTGGCATAGTTGAAGCCTGCATACGGATAGGGGAAATGTGGCGTCCAGAACTTTTCACAAATCTGAATCAACTGATAGACATATCCCGCTTGTCCCAATTCACCTGTTACAGTCATGACAACCTCAAAGCGATCTTTCGCTCCTTCAATCGCAACCGTGTACCATTTCATTGCATTCAGGAGATCCTCCTCATTCAACGCAACACGTGCCAACTGCAATTGTGGTCTCCAAGCGCCTTCTTTACTTGCTAGCGCCTCAAGCTGCGCTTTCAGCTCATCCTTCTTCCCTCTTTGCAAGAAGCTCTCAACAAACATGTTCAAGCCATTTTCTTGATTAGGGTCTTTGTGCAGACCTGTATGTAGGGTCTCGAACGCTTTTGGCTCATCTCCCTCAAACGCGAAGATTTTTGCCAAATTGGTGCAAGCCGTACCCGAGGAAGGGAATCGTTCCAGACAATCTGTCAGAATTTTTTTAGCGCTTTCAAATTCTCTCGCCTGCATATGAACGACTGCACGGAAAATGAGAGCAGACTCGATTGGACCGTATAATTCGAGAAGCCTGTCGGCAGCGACAGCGGCTTGCTCATGAAATTGACCCTTCACCAACTCCATCGCAAAATCGCGAAGCTTATCTTTTTCATCCCAGTACTTATCCAGATTTTGCGGAATGATTTTTTTCTGGTAATCCTCTCGGGACATATCGATGGTTTGACCGAACTCATTGGTAAACGTCACAAATTCAGACATGAAACAGCCTCGCTTTCATTTCCTCACAAAAGTTTCAAATGCTTGTACCGCCAATTAGATCCATGCTTTGATATTTACTTTACGGATAAATTCCTCCATTGATTCCTTCGCGGGTTCGTCATTTGCCTCTTCTGCATCTTCCATGCCCATCAGTTGTCGAAACAGTGCTTCGTTCCTTGTCGCCAATGCAAAATCAAGCAAAGCCTCATGCGAGATGCGATTTGCTTCTTCCTCCAGCAATTGCTCCTCCAAGACGATATCCTCTTCTACAACGGCGATATGCTTATCAATTTTCGGAATGCGTAAAACCCAGGAAAATGCGCTGTCCGGATTGCGGTCACGAGCAATCAGGTATCCATATTCACCCAAAGGCAAACCTTGCTCGAAGGAGTCGGCAACAATGACGACGCGTTGTCCAAGCTTGAACATGAGCGTCAACTCCCAATAAAGATTAATTCTAATCATACTAAATTGTATGTGTTCTTGGGAAGAGCAAACCCCAAGGATGGGTAAACACACAAAAAGTTTGTTGCTCGAACCAAAATAAGGTACAATTTTTACAAATGAATGGATATTGGTAATGAGGTGTACAAGGTATGGGTGAAATGTCTACAGGGTTTTCCCTGTTTATCGTTGGTTGGACCATTGTTCTCGTAAGTCTTATGGCGATTGGCGGGTATTTCATGTTCCGCAAATTTCTCAAGTCCATGCCCAAGCAAGACGGAAAATCTGACTTGGATTGGCAAGATCATTTCATTGATCAGACACGTGCACTCTGGACAGATGAGGGTCTGACCTTGCTCAATGAATTGGTTGATCCTGTGCCACAGTTGTTTCGTGATGTTGCGAGACGTTCCATTGCAGCGAAAATAGGGCAGATCGCGCTGGAAGAGAAAGCAACTACCATTACGACAGATTTGATTGTAAAGGGGTACATCGTAGCTACCCCCAAGCGTGACCATAAATGGCTCATTGCCCACCTGAAATCCAAAGAAATCGATTACACGCCCTATGAGAAATATTTAAATGCCGAGGGATAAGTGAAACTTCCCGTGGAGTCATCCGTAAAAAAGGGTAAGACCTTTTTGGCAAGGAGACGATGTGGATGTCAGTCCTACTCACGATTTTGGGGATCGGTTTCGTTATATTGATCGTTGCGATTGTCATTGTGGCGGTCCTCTTTAAGAAAGGCGCACGGTTCTTGTGGAAAATGACCGGACGTGGCTATCACAAGTACAGCAGCAGCGATTACCGATATCGCCCTTTTTGGAAGATGGGGCATCGAACATACGGTCATCGTCACTATCGTCGCAAATATTCCAGCCATAGTGGATTTTTTAGCAGTTAACGTAATGAAAATGAGAAGACACTCAAACCCGTTTGAGTGTCTTTTTTTATGTGGAAAAATCGAGGTTAGATTGTAATTACATGCAAATCAAGCAGTGGTGGACAGAAACGAAAGCAACAAACCTCCAAAACCACAAGACTCGTGGCGTTGGAGGTTTGTATGATTTACGCATCGCTGCTTTTTTTGTTTACGTTTTGCGGCCCTCCGGATACTCCACCCGATACCAGGAATGCCATGACTTCTGAGCTTTCCGTATCAAGCAGTTGTACCTGATCACTCGGAAACAGCAAGAGATTTCCTGCAAAATTGTACGACTGTGGCAGATAGACCGCTACGTGGTCTGTGAGACCAAAAGAATCAAGGCTTTCCTTTGTAATAAACCCAATGGCCTTCGCATTTCCATCCTTGGATAGCGTCACGAGCACCGGCTTGTCGAAGCTCTTCTTCTCCCCTACAAACGCTCCGATCAAATCCTTGATGGACGTATAAATGAGTTTGATAAACGGCACTTTCTCGAAAACGGTGGACACGAGCGAAAGCACTCCGCGTGTCAGCACATTGGATGCCAGAAAACCTACAATCGTGATGCCTAGTATCGTCAAGAGGAAGCCAAGCCCTGGAATTTGGAGATTAAACCAGTTGTTGACCAGCAGATAGAACCAGTTATCTACTGTCGTGAATATCCAGTACAAAATATAAATCGTCACTGCCAAAGGAATGACAAACAATAACCCTTCTAAAAAATAGCGGATGAAACGCTTCATCTCTCTGCTCCTCTCTCCTAACCACCTTACCGTAATTATTGTACCTGATTAGATTGCCATCTGCTATGATGAAGAAAAAAAGAGAAAGTAGGGAGATTGATGCAAGCACTTGTCACACCTCAATGGCTCAAGGATCATCTGAACGATGAAAATTTGGTGATCGTCGATTGTCGTTTTGCTTTAAGTGCTTCTGAAGCAGGTGCAGAGGAATACACAAAGGACCATATCCCGCAAGCCCTCTACTTTCATCTGAACCGTGACCTTTCTGGCTCCAAAAGCGAGCATGGTGGGCGTCATCCGTTACCAGACACGGATCTGCTGGCTGCCCATTTTTCAAATGCGGGAATCGATGCCAACACGACTGTCATCGCCTACGATGATCAGGAAATGGCGATGGCAGGACGTCTATGGTGGCTGCTGCGATACCTTGGTCACGATCGGGTAGCTGTACTCAACGGTGGATACGCTGCTTGGAAAAAGGCTGGCTATGAGGTAACAGCAGAAGTACCTACTGTACAAGCTCGTCAGTTCGTCCCTCATGTCCGCCACGACATGCTGGTTGACATGGAAGGTGTCAAAAAACGCAGCGAGCACACTGTACTGCTCGATTCTCGTGCACCAGAACGCTACCGCGGCGAGAACGAACCGATCGACGCAAAAGCAGGTCACATACCCGGGGCGCACAATTTCTTTTATAAGGACAACCTCACTGCTGATCAGACGATGCTTCCGGCAGACGAGCTGCAAAAGCTTCTCGCCCCTTATGCTGACAAAGAATTGATCGTCTATTGTGGTTCAGGCGTGACGGCTTGCTCCAATTTACTTGCTTTCCATGCTGCTGGTCGAACAGATGTGAAATTGTATGTGGGCAGTTGGAGTGATTGGAGCTCGTATCCAGATAATCCGGTAGCTACCGGCGAAGAGTAATTCCATAATTGGACTGTCGGCGATCGCTTCCTTACGATACTGAGAAGCGGTCGCCTTATTTTTCTTCCACTATCATTTTCGTTATTATTCATAGATAATAATTATCATTATCAAAAGTATTAGCACTTGCCTGAAAAGGTGGATGGATTCATGAAGCATAACGAAGAATACGAGCCTAGTCGTCATATGTCACTCCACGAGGTTCGCTCATATATGATCTGTAACTTCGATCGTCCATTAAACGTAACTACGTTGGCAGCGATGGCGAACTTGAGTCCGAGCTATTTTGGTGATTCGTTCAGGAAGGCTTACGGACAAAGTGTCATGGACTATGTAACGAGTCTGCGTATCAATCATGCCAAACGATTGTTACGCGAGACGGATATGAAGCTGCGGGATATTGCGAAAACAATCGGGTATAGCGATGAGTTTTACTTTAGTCGGAAGTTCAAGAAGGAAGTGGGTGTATCCCCGTCTGCGTATGAAAGAGCTTCCGAACGCAAAGTTGCCGTTTACTCCCCTTCCCTGTTAGGTCATCTAATGGTACTGGGGATTATACCAGTCGCTGCTCCTTTGGATGCGAAGTGGACCCCCTACTATTATCAGCAGTATCAGCAGCGAATTGCCGTTCATCTAAAATCGGTCGAAACAACACGGAACGATGGCGATCAGGAAATGATGCTTTTGGCTGCCAAACCGGATGTTGTCATTAGCCACAGAGAACTTCCCGAAACTACTAGGCAACGCTTGTCCGCACACGCCATAGACGTCTTGACCCTCCAATCTTCTGACTGGAGAGAGCAATTACGTGAAGTTGCCAGTTACACGGGCAAAGAAGCTGCTGGTGACTCCTGGATCGCTTTTTATGAAGCGAAGGCTGCTGACGCTCGCGCAGAGCTTTTGTCCGTGCTCAAGCAAGATAAATTTGCGATCATTCGACTTTATCGGGATGGTATCCATCTCTACAACAACAAGGGAATGAAGGAGCTTCTGTGCGATGATTTGCAGCTTTTTCTTGTGGAAGAGGAAACGGAGCCTTGCAATCAGCCCATCACGCTCGAGCAGCTTGCGAGCTTAGACCCGGAGCGAATCCTGTTGTTCGTTTGTCTGGATGAGTCGACACGCCTAAGCTGGCTGACACTACAACATCATTCGCTTTGGAGAGGACTTCGCGCTGTTCAAAATGGCTATCTCTACCCCTTGCCTTCTAATCCGTGGTACGAGTATTCACCGGTTGCCATGAACCGCATGCTGGATGAGATGGTGCTGATGGTAACGGGGAAAAGTCCAAATGCAATTCAAGGTGTTGTCCATGGAGCCCCCTTCTTGTGTGAATTATAATGTTTTCCAGTGAGAAACATTATCATCGAGAGGGGATTCCACGAGTATGACAAAGAAAACTAGCCTTGCGCTAATGCTGACCACGACGATGCTCGTTGCTGGACTTGCAACAGGATGCGGGAACAACGCAAGCAGTGAGGCAGTGACGCAGAAGGCCAATTCGTCTACCACTGAGAGTGCTGAAGGATCGACAAAAGGCTCTTCTGAACAACCTGCCTACCCGCGGGTACTAAAAGATGAAATGGGTAACGAGGTGACATTACCAGCCGCACCTACCAAAATATTCGCTCCCAATCTGGAAGATACATTGGTCGCATTAGGCGTTGCTCCGGTCGTGCAGTGGTCAACTGGCGCAAGACCAAAAATGTATTTGCAAGATCAGCTAAAAGATGTTCCATCCATTACCTTCGCAGGTGGATTGCCTCCAGAGCCGGAAGCGGTTATGGCCCATGAGCCAGATCTCATCCTCTTGCACAATGCCAACCATATCGAAAGCGGCGTGTATGATAAATATAAGATGATTGCTCCGACGTATGTGTTCAAGCAAGCAAATGCTGATCTGGAATCTTCCGTACGGGTGGTTGGCGATCTGTTGGGCAAGTCGGCGGAAGCTGGAGAAGCTTTGCAGAAATATAAGGAGCATGTCGAGTCAGCCAAAAAGGAGCTGGCCCCCCATATCCAAGGCAAAAAAGCAGCGATTATTCGCTTCAATGGCAGAGGGATGTTCTTCATCAAATACGATTTCTTCAGTGGATACGTACTTACCAATGAGCTAGGCTTTTTGCCGAGCCAGGTTGTATCCGGCGGTGACATTCATTTATCACTAGAGAGCTTGCCTGATTTGGATGCGGATTATATTTTCCTCATCAATGACGCTAATACGGGGGATACGTTCGAGAAAGATTTGACAGAGAGTCCTGTGTGGAAAAGCATGGAGGCTGTGAAGAACGGTCGTACGTTTAAAGTAGAGGGAGATCACTGGTTAAGTGGCGGCCTAATCGCACATAGGAAAGTCATTGACGATGTGAAAGGATTGATTGCAAAATGAGAATCATAGAGAAAAACAGCTACTCCCCTCGTAATTGTGTAGAGTGGTCACTGCAATCAAGCCAAGGTCGTGACTATCGGATTATGATTGCGATTCCGGAAGCTGAGGCCCCTCCTGAAGGGTATGCGGTTATTTATGCTGTGGATGGCGATGCGATGTTTGGAACGATTGCCGAGACAGTGAAGGTGCAAACCCGTAAGCCCAAGGGCTTCAACCCAGCCATTGTTGTAGGAATCGGCTATCCATCACGTCTCCCCTTTGACATGGACCGCCGTTGTTATGATCTGACCATGCCTGTGGACGCAGCTACGCTTCCTGACCGACCAAATGGGCAGCCGTGGCCAGAGCATGGCGGAGTTGATTTGTTCCTCGATTTCCTTGAACAGCAGCTAATGCCAGCTATTTCTTCCGAGTGGAAAATAAATCTGAACAAACAGGCGATTTTCGGCCACTCCTTGGGTGGTCATTTCACACTGTATGCGATGTTCTCGCGTCCGAAGCTATTTACTCACATCGTATCAGGCAGCCCTTCCATCTGGTGGGGCAACGACGAGGTTTTGAGGGAACAAGAGCGCTTCATCGCCCAATGGAAAGGGGATTACGAACGAAAGCTGCTGGTCATTGTTGGCGGTGATGAGCTTTCCTTCATGGTCGAGGGTGCACAACGGGTCGTCGAGCGCATGGAACCACTCGTTACCAAAGGTGTTCAAGTGAGCTACATCAAATTCGAAGATGAGGGCCACGTAAGCGTGCTGCCTTCCGCTATTAATAGACTTGTGCGGTTTGTGCTTACGGATTAGCCTTCTGATACTACTTTCGTAAACGTAAAGGACAGACAAATGATACGATATATTCGTTTATTGCTTCATTTCGGCTATCAAGAAGCCATGTCTTGCTTGTTTCCAGTCTTTATTTTTGCTTCATTGGCCTTATCCAAGCTCGTCACCATTCCTGGTTTGCCGAGGTATGACCTCCTGCTTTTGCTCTGCCTACTCTTCCAGATCTTCATGGTGAAAAGTGGCTTGGAGTCTCGGGACGAATTGAAGGTTATCACGGTCTTTCATGTAATCGGGCTGTGCTTGGAAATATTCAAGGTACATATGGGATCTTGGAGCTATCCAGAGGATGCGTACAGTAAGGTGTTTGGCGTTCCTCTTTACAGTGGGTTCATGTACGCCAGTGTCGCGAGCTACTTATGTCAAGCGTGGCGCCGACTTGAGGTCTCTCTCTCTGGCTGGCCGAATCAGATTATCGCCACCATTTTGGGCGCCATGATTTATCTGAACTTTTTCACCCACCATTATATTTGGGATTTGCGTTGGGTGCTGATGGCAGCTATTTTCATTGTCTTCTGGAAAACACGTGTTTATTTTAGCGTCGCGAACGAGCGATTTTTCATGCCCATCCCTCTTGGTTACTTTTTGATCGGTTTTTTCATTTGGATTGCCGAAAATATAGCAACGTTCCTCGGCGCCTGGAATTATCCGAATCAAAAAGCAGGCTGGGAGCTCGTGCATCTCAGTAAAATCAGCTCGTGGTTTTTACTTGTCATCGTGAGCTTCATTATCGTGGCGGAATTGAAGCACGTAAAATCCAGAAGATCCCAGTCCCATGATAGCAAGAAACACATGTAAAAAGCCTATCCACTCTTACGAAACGTCAAAGGGTGGATAGGCTTTCGCTTCTTACTTACTAACGTTGCTCAGTACATTCTCAATCATTTGGCGGTTGGCAATGACGCCTGTGTACAGCCAACTGGAATCTTTCGCAAACGTATAGGCATTTCCATTCTTCACAGCAGGGATATTCGCCCAGACTGGATCTTTTTGTAGCTGTTCCACAGCAGTTGGATTACTGGTTACGATAAACAAGTACTCGGCATCGAGTTCAGCCAATTTCTCCATAGAGATCGCGTTCCAGTTTGCTTCTCCTGACTTGGAGATTTCCTGAACGATGGCAGGAGCCTTAAACCCGAGGTCCTTGTAGAGGACATCTCCGCTAGACAAGTCCTGACGTGCTACGTACACATTTTTCCCCGTCATCCACAGTGCTGCCGCTGATTTTTCCCCGATCGCTTGATGCAGCTTTTGTTTGGACTCGGTTGCAAATGTCTCATAATCTGCCAGCACTTTCTTCGCTTCTTCTCCCTTGTTGAGGACTTCTCCTACTGTCAGGAGCTCTTTACGCCAATCGCTGTTCTTTTCTTTTCCAATGGTGTAAGTAGGAGCGATTTTCGAGTACTGGCTATACTTATCCCCTTGGATCAGGGATGCGCTTTCCAAAATAATCAGGTCGGGGCTGTGGCTCATCACGACCTCTGGCGGCAGATCATAAGGAATCGCTGGAATACCCGCCAGCTCTTTTTGCAAGTAGCCTTGTACCTGGCTGTTCCCTACTGACCATTGAGCAACTGGCTTCACTCCCAGCGCTACTAAATGATCCTCCAGATAAGAAGCGATCACGCGTTGCGGTTGAGCTGGGACTGTTACTTCATTTCCCATCGCATCCTTCAGTACCCGTGGAGATTCCGCCGCTGGTGCCACGGTCTGGCTGTTGCCCGCTTGTGCCTCTGGACTTGAAGGGTTCTGCTGGCCAGAGCAAGCACTCACAATGAGCACTAAGCTTGCTAATACCATGCTGGCTATCGAATGTTTCGTTATTTTCTTCATGCGTTTGTTCCTCCATCTGTGCCTTGTCATCAAGCCAATCTTGCTAACTCGACCACAATCACATTGAGAATAATAATCAAAATCACAATGGGTATTATAGCGGATTATGCTGAGATGCTCAACTTTTTGTTTATCGAAACGAAAAAAGACCTCCTGCCTGCGAAGCAGAAAGTCCCTCTTCTATCCGTCTTGCAGCCTTATCGCGGAACCCCGCTTAACAAGAATCGATGCAGTCCCCCAATCAGACAAACACCGGCTGTTACAAAAAACGCAATGAAGTACGAATGGTGCCAATTCCCCAGCAAGCCTGCCAATACTGGGCTCAATACCGCACCGATCGACAATACCGCTGAGTAAATACTAAACACGCTACCGTATTGCTCTCGGGGTGAATGTACCGTCAAAATGGTCGCAAAAGCCGGGAACAGCATCCCAAAGCACGCACCGAAGAAAAACATCATCACATGAATCGGAATCGCCAAACCGATTGCGAGGGCGTATAAAAGAAGGCTAAGCACACCCAATCCAGCAAATGTTCTCGTCTCAACGGGTACACGATGTAGCCAAAACTGGCACAAAATCGCAAGGGCCCCCAATCCTTTCAAACTGAACAATATGCCAGTAACAGCCGGGGACAGCCCTTGTCTTTGGATGAGCAAGGGCACTTCGTAGATGATCGTTCCCTGAGCGTAAATGATCGCAAATCCCCCAAGAAACGCAGGGTACAGCATTCGATTTTCCAGGATGGCGGTAAGGCTCTTCTTGCCTCCACCTTTGATCCGTGGCGGGGATGGCGTGCTTCCCTCTACTCTATCCGGCAGCATCATCCATGCGAAAACACCAGCAATGATCATCATGTAGCCAAGAATTACGAACGATTGACCATAGCCGAACTGCACCGCCAAAAAGCTACCGACTGCCGGGGATACGATACCTGCCGAGGTAAGGACCAATCCCTTTTTGCCCATGATCTCGCCCTGCTCAAGTGCCGTCTTCCCTGTTTCTCCGAGCAAGGCAGAACAAGCAGGCGATACAAACGCCATCAAGAACCCGAGCATCAGACGAAAGGTAAAGAAACCCGCGGTATTTTGCACGATGCCTTGACCAATCAGCATCACCCCAGCCAAAATCAATCCACCTGCAATAAACCATTTTTTCGGATAGCGATCGAGAAAAGGGCCAGCGAGCAGGTTTCCTGTCAAATTACTGATCGCATAACCGCCGAGCACGAAGCCGATCATCGCAGCGGATACACCCAATACGTTTAAATACGGCGCAAGAAGAGGCGTCTGCGCATGCATGTCAAAGGCAACCAGAAACAAAACCACTAACAAGAGAGCCCTCAAAGCATTCCCTTCCTCTCAAACGGCCTGTCTTTGTCCCAGTATATGAAGGGAATGGTACAAGTAGGATACAAAAAGAAGAAGGAAGATTCAGAATAAGTGTAGCAATTAATTTTGTATTGCCGTAATATTTACTGTATTACTGTAATCGATTTTGTGCAGGAGGTGACTTTTTGGAGCAAGTTTACAAAAAAATACGAGCGCTTCGTATACAGCAGGAGCTTACATTAAAGGATTTAAGTGAGAAATCAGGATTCTCCGTCAGTTTCTTATCGCAAGTAGAGCGTGGTAACAGCTCGCTCGCGATTACTTCTCTGCAAAAAATTGCGGAATGTCTGGGCGTCCCCATTACGTACTTCTTTGAAGTAGAAAAAGATGTCACGTACCACACGCCCATAGCAAAGCGTAAAACGTTGCAGATTGAAGGGTCACCTGTGAAGTACGTTCGAATCGGTGGGAATTTTCCTGACAGGGCGCTTGAGCCTCTCCTCAACGTGTTGCCACCCGGACAGACGAAGCATGTCGCCTTTCAGCATCCCGGTGAAGAATTTTACTATGTCGTAAAAGGATGTGTCACCATCGTCGTCGACGAAACGGAATACCATCTCGAGCAAGGAGACACGATTCACTTCCCTTCCTCTCTCCTTCATACGTGGTACAATCCTTCCACTGTTGAAGAAGCCGAGATCCTGTCCGTTTTGACGCCTGTTATTTTTAGAACCTAACGCAACGTGTCGTTTCCGCATTGTCTACCAATAAAAAAGGGTGATCTGGATGCAGGAAAGATTGGAAAAGCTGCACGCGTATATGGAAAGCAGGAACCTGGACGCATTGATTATTACGCACCCCAAAAACGTGTACTATTTTACCGGATTTTTGACAGAGCCACATGAACGTTTTATGGGTCTCGTTTTAGTGAGAGGCGAGTCCCCCTTCCTCTTCGTTCCATTGCTGGACGGTGAAAAAGCACGGGAGGCTTGTCCTGCCATTATGATTTACACGCATGACGATTCACAGGATGCGCTAACCGTGCTCAAGCATTTGCTGCCGACTCCCCTCTCTCACATTGGTGTGGAGAAGAACCATTTGACAGCGAAAACATATGAGTCGCTCGTATCGATCGTGCAAGCTATAGAAGCAGTAGATGTCGGAGAATTGCTGTGCAATATACGCGTGGCTAAGGATGAATCTGAAATCGCTACTATCAAGCGAGCGATTTGGGTGATGGAGGAATCCCTACGCCGTACGCTCCCTCTGATATCCGTAGGAATGACGGAGCTGGACGTCGTCGCAGAGCTGGAATACCAGATGAAAAAGCTAAAAGCCCAAGGCCCTTCCTTTTCCACGATTGTACTAGCTGGAGAAAAAGCAGCACTGCCCCATGGTGACCCGGGGAATCGGCTGATTCAGGCAGGAGAAGTTTTGTTGATTGACGCAGGGGTGTATGTCGATGGGTATGTATCGGATCTGACTCGTACTTTTGCAGTTGGTCAACTGGGTGCGGAATTGCTAGACATGTACGATACAGTCTTGCAAGCGAATCTGGCCGGGATACAGGCCGTTCACCCGGGGGCTCCGATCGCAGATGTAGACCTAGCTGCACGAGCTGTCATTGCGGACCGGGGCTATGGAGAATTTTTCATCAATCGTGTAGGCCACGGGATCGGATTGGAGCTTCATGAGGCCCCGTACGTTCACAGCCAGGCAGCAGGAGAACTCATCCCAGGCATGGTTTTCACGATTGAACCGGGCATTTATCATTCGCAGATCGGTGGCATTCGTATTGAAGACAATGTGCTCGTCACGAAGGATGGCGTAGAAGTATTGACGTCTTTTCCCAAAGAGTTGCAAATCCTCGGATAAATGATAAAAGAAAAGGCTGGTGTCGTTCCATTGAAAGTGCTGGAAACAGATCGTCTCATCCTCCGCTGGCAAACGGCCGAAGACGCTGATTTTGTCTTGAAACTGATGAATGAACCTTCTTGGATTCGATTTATTGGCAATCGTGGTCTTCGTACGACGGAAGACGCCCGCAACTATATTTTGAATGGTGCTGTCGCAATGTACGAGAGTCTTGGCTTTGGTCTGTATTTGACAGAACTGAAGGAAGGAAATGTTCCGATCGGTTTATGTGGACTGATTAAGAGAGATTCGTTGGAGGATGTTGATATCGGTTTTGCCTTTCTGCCTGCATACTGGGGTAAAGGCTACGCGTATGAGGCAGCCTCTGCCGTTCTTGCCCACGGAAAAGAAGTTGTCGGCTTACAGCGCATCGTAGCAATCACCAACCCCGATAATGAGTCTTCTGCCAATCTTCTAAAGAAAATCGGCCTGCAAGAAAAAGGGATGATCACCCTTCCCAATGATACGAAGGAGGTCAGGTTTTTTGCCATCGAATTCTAGGCTATGGTGTCCAAGTGAGTCGTAGAATTGGTGAAATGGATCAGACGTCCGTATTCGTTATACTCCAACAAGTGGATACCAGTGTCGCCTGTGGCAAAGTAAATGTCGTGCAAGACAGGCAGTTGCAAGAAGCTTTCGATGATTCTTGAGATCATGCCTCCGTGGGAAACAATCGCAATTCTTTTATAGGAAGTACTAAGATGTCTGATTGCGGAATAGATTTGCTCCCCGCGTGCGCGGAATTCAATCTTGCTCTCGCCATCTCCGCCCAGCTTTTCGTGCGGCAAGATTCCCCAAGGAAACGGGACTTCCTCTAAGGGCTTGCCTGCCAGGTCCCCATTATTGTGCTCTTGCAGCTCGGGTATGTACTGAACCGGACAACCCACTGTCTCAGCCAAAATAGAGGCGGTCTCACTGGCTCGCTTGAGTGTGCTCGCCCAAATAAATTCTGGAGGAAACTGCTCTAGAACACGTGCTGCCATGAGCCGTACCTGTTTACGCCCTTCTTCTGTCAAAGAAAAATCTGCCTTACCTTCATGTACATTCAAAATGTCAGCTTCGGATTGTCCATGTCGAATCAACAAAATTTGCATTGTATTGCCTCCTCCTGAGGGATAAAGAGGGCCTCACCGTGATCGGGAGGCCCTGTAATTCCTTTTTCAATTAAGAATGAACGGATTTCAAGCCAAGAGAACTCTCGTGGAACTTGATATTCGAGTACTTATCCATCGCGACACGCAACTGGTACTCGCTCTCAAACAGCATAACCGGACGGCCATAACGGTCAGAAACGGTTCTGTTCTTGACAACATCGAGGTCTGCTTTCTCCCCTTCGAGCCAGCGAGCGATTTGATACGGCATACGCGTCAGCATGATGTCTACCCCGTACTCGGCTTTCAAACGGTATTCCAGTACCTCGAACTGCAGTACACCTACCACGCCAAGAATCAGCTCTTCCATCGGATGGGTACGGAATAACTGCACCGTTCCTTCCTCGGTCAACTGCATGATCCCTTTTTGGAATTGCTTGTGCTTCATGGCGTCCTTCACCATCACCTTGGAGAAAAACTCCGGCGAGAAGTGCGGCATTTCTTCGTACTCAAACGATTTTCCGACGCAGAGTGTATCGCCGATCTGGAAAATGCCTGGGTCAAAAAGACCGATGACATCTCCCGCGAACGATTCATCGACTATTTCGCGGTCCTGTGCCATAAACTGTACCGGCTGTGCCAATTTGATGTCTTTGCCAAGACGGACGTGCTTGACTGACATTCCCCGCTCAAACTTGCCGGAGCAAATACGCAAGAAAGCGATGCGATCTCGGTGAGCTGGATTCATGTTGGCTTGGATTTTAAAGATGAAGCCGGAAAACGCGTTCGAATACGGATCGATCAAGCCTTCTGTACTTTTCTTCGCAGAAGGTGCTGGTGCCATTTGCAGGAAGTTGTCCAGGAATGTTTGTACACCGAAGTTATTGATGGCACTACCGAAGAAAACAGGCGTCAGTTGCCCTTTGTTGATCAGTTCAGGATCGTATTCATCTCCGGCAACATCCAGCAGGGAGATTTCGTCCTGCAATTGCTGCCACAGTTCTTGACCGACACGCTCACCGATCAGTGGATCTTCTGCTCCCTCTACAGGGAAAAAGGAAATGTCCTCGTGCTGTGTATTACTTTGATACATCTCGACACGAGACTTCATGCGGTCAAATACGCCGCTGAAATAGCTGCCCATCCCAATCGGCCAGTTCATTGGATAAGAACGAATACCCAGTACGCGCTCAATTTCTTCCAAGAGCTCGAATGGATCTTTACCGTGACGGTCCAGCTTGTTTACAAACGTAAAGATTGGAATACCCCGCATCCGACAGACCTTGAACAGCTTGATCGTCTGTGCTTCTACCCCTTTTGCTACGTCGATAATCATCACAGCAGCGTCAGCAGCCGTCAGCGTGCGGTACGTATCTTCACTGAAGTCCTGGTGACCAGGTGTATCCAAAATGTTGATGTGATGTCCGTTGTATTCGAAATCCATCGCACTGGACGTAACGGAGATTCCACGCTTTTTCTCGATCTCCATCCAGTCGGAGGTGGCGTGCTTGGAATTTTTGCGCCCTTTGACCATCCCTGCTTCACGGATGGCTCCGCCGTAGTAGAGCAGCTTTTCCGTCATTGTCGTTTTACCCGCATCCGGGTGGGAGATGATGGCGAAGGTACGGCGTTTTGCTATCTCATTTTCCCATTGGGGATTGGATTGACTCATCTTCATTCTCCTGTCATCGCAAATAAGTAACACTTTCGTTTCCTCTACGATTATACCGACAAATGCTTGCCGCATCCACCTCGTAATTTTTCATCTACTTTCGGCAAAAATAATGATTTCAAGGATGATAGTATAAGCGCAACAAAGGCCACGTACAAGGCTTTGCGTAGCCAAGCTTCCTAAAAACCGTTATAATATTTCAGTAGTAAAAATTTTTTGACTGCATGACTTACATATTGTTTACCAAGATATGACAAAACGATAGGAGGAACCCTATGTCAACGACTGTGGAAACACGTGCGGCCGAATTTCGTGACTATGTGAAGAAAATAACCAGCTACACGCAAGCGCTGAACGTTCTGTATTGGGACAAGGCTACACAAGCGCCTCGCAATGGTATGGATGCCCGTTCCGAAATCATCGGGACATTGGCTGGCGAGCAATTCAAGCTGGCGACGTCTAAAGAAATGGAAGCGCTTTTGACGGAGCTGAGTGAGCCATCTGTCCTCGAAACATTGGATGAAATTACCCGTCATAGTGTGCTGGAATGCAAAAAGGAATTTGACCGCAACAGGAAAATTCCTGCTGACAGACATCAAGCGTACGTCGTGCTGACCGCTAAGGCAGAAACAGTGTGGGAAGAAGCTCGTGCCAACAACGACTTTTCCATGTTCCAGCCGTACCTGGAGAAAATCGTGAACTTCCAGCTCGAGTTCATCGAGTATTGGGGTCATGACGGCAAAAACAAGTACAACACCCTCTTGGACATGTATGAGCCTGGTATGACTGTCGATCAGCTCGATCCGATCTTTGCCACCTTGCGCGAGAAAACGGTCAAGCTGGTAAAAGCGATCGCCGACTCCCCGAACAAACCAGACACATCATTCTTGACGAAAAACTTCCCAGTGGCAGACCAGGAAACATTCAGCCGTTATATCCTCGAGAAAATCGGGTACGACTTCAAGTCTGGCCGCATGGATCGCAGTGCTCATCCATTCTGCACCACCTTCAACCCTGGTGATGTCCGCATTACGACGCGCTACGCTGAAAATGATTTCAATTCTGCGCTCTTCAGTTGTATTCACGAGGCTGGCCACGCGATGTATGAGCAGAATATCAATCCTGACTTGCTGTTCACTCCTCTGTGCGATGGTACCTCCATGGGGATTCACGAATCTCAATCCCGCTACTGGGAAAACATGGTCGGACGCAGTCTGCCGTTCTGGAATCACTTTTTCGCTGACTTGCAAAAAGCTTTCCCTACCCAATTCGAGGGTGTGTCTGTAGAAGACCTGCATCGTGCGGTTAACGCTGTTACTCCTTCCTTTATCCGGACTGAAGCAGATGAGTTGACGTACAACCTGCATGTCATGATCCGCTACGAAATCGAGAAAGGCTTGATCAATCAAACCATTCAAGTAGCTGATCTGCCAAAAATCTGGAATGAAAAAATGAAAGAATACCTCGGTGTTGAGCCACCGACAGATGCACTGGGTGTGCTTCAGGATGTACACTGGTCAGGCGGAATGATCGGTTACTTCCCTACTTACTCGCTGGGTAATGTGTATGCGGCACAATTCGTCCACGTTATGGAGCGGGAGATCAACGGCTACGAAGAGCTGATCGCAAAAGGCGATTTCGCTCCGATCCGTGAGTGGCTCAAGGAAAAAATTCATCAGTACGGTAAAATGAAGAGCCCTCGTGAACTCGTTCAAGCAATTACAGGCGAAAGTACAAATGCGACTTACTTGATGAATTATCTGGAGAAAAAATACACAGACGTATACAAGCTAGAAAAATAAGTTTCTCGACTGCTCAATCCTTTCGTACAAAAAGCCAGTCAAACACGTGAACCGCCCCCCAATTGTCAGACACATCTAACAGTTAGAGGTGCAGTTCAGTTTTGACTGGCTAATTCTTTTGAACGATCGATAGCCGTTAGTTTCCAAGCATTCGATGTTATTGGTAGCATCCAGGAAGGACATGAAACACTGCATAGGGCACCATGATCGGGTCAGATGGAACGGCGGGAGCGAACCAAAGTTAGCCCAGCGAGAACCATGCCGGTCAGCCCCATCACGATGGCCACAATGGCCCCGGCTCGCCCGCTACCGGTGCCGAAATCACCGGTAAAGTTGGCCAGATGAAGCCCAGCGTAAACTATGACGATCAACGCCATCACCGCAGCCACGATGGCCCCGCGTCTCCCTGATCCGGTGCCGAAGCGACCGGCGGAGCGGGCCAGAGACAGCCCGCCGATGACCGCACTGATCAGCCCCACCACCGCGTCCATCGTGGCCCAGAGTCGCCCGGGGGTTAATCCGTATACGACATTACCGTTGGTTACTTCAGCAGAGGCTATAGTTGGAACAAGCAAAAGTGCACAAAGTATTCCGAATGAAACTAGCTTCGTTTTCATTTGCTAATTACTCCTCTTTTTTTTTGCGAACCGAATAAAAATCTTACAATGTTTATTTCATCAATATCATTGCGGAAGCGTAGGCATGCTTTACGCAGAGTCTCGACAAAGCCGTTTAGGTGTATAAAGTGTAAAATATTCCTAAGCATTCATAACCATCACTCCATTTCAGCTCAATTGTTACGTAATTGGTGGATAAATCCCCCCTTAGCTCCTAGTTCCAGTAGCGCCTTTCAATCGACATCACACACAATCCACTGCTCATTCCTTTCACAGCCAGTTTATAAAACAAATATCGAGAACTTATGCAGATCTTCCTCTCTTTGCGTGGATTTCTTCAAGAACCTTCCAAATCACGGTATTATTTCGGTAAGCAATTTAACTCTCGTCAATGAAAGCAGACTAAAAGGGAAAGATGTGATGGGAATGGAAGCGAAATTGTTGCTTGTGGAGGACGAACCAGGCATGCTGGAGGAGATGCAGACCTTTTTGCAACGTGAAGGGTTCCGAATATTAACCGCCTGTACTGGCAAGGAAGCGCTTATGATTGCCTGGTCTGAACGGCCTGATCTCATCGTGCTTGATTGGATGCTCCCCGAGAAAAGCGGCATCGACGTTTGCCTCGAAATCAGGCAAACTTTGCAATGCGGCATTATTATGGTCACGGCCCGATCGGATGAATCGGATAAAATCGTCGGTCTGGAAATCGGCGCGGATGATTATTTGACGAAGCCGTTCAGTTTGCGCGAGCTCGCTTCGCGCATCCGAGCTTTACTTCGCCGCTTACGCGGACCTGAAGACAAGTCGATGTTCTTGGAAAGAGACAACTTGATCATTTCCGAGGCCAAATGTCAGGTATTCAAAGACGGTCTGGAAATCCAATTGACACCTACCGAATTCAAAATTCTGTTCACACTGGCGGGTCGTCCTGGCATTGTCTTTAGCCGTTTGCAATTGTTAAAGGCTGCTTTGGCGGATGAATACATGGGATACGAAAGAACGATGGACTCCCATATCCGGAATCTTCGCCGCAAACTGGGAGACGATCCTGCCAATCCTCGATATATTCAAACGGTATATGGTTTCGGTTACCGATTCGGTGAACGCTCATGAAGATGACGGTCCGGATGAAAATATTTGCTATGGGACTGCTTTTGCTCATTGTGGGTAACACTATCTCCCTTACAACGCAAGTTTACACAGGCGGCTTGTTCGATCAATTTCAAAGGGAACAAATCGATGACAACTATTTGAGCGCCTCGCCCGAAGAGCAAATCGAAAAATTAAAATCATATGTCCTTGACAAAATGGAGCTGAACGTACTGCTTAGAGCGTCCATTTTTGTTTTGATCGGGTTGTCCTTTATTTTTTGGATATCGGGAGTGCTGACCCTCCCGCTCAAAAAGCTTATAGACGCCATAGAGCGCGTGGCGCAGGGCGACTTGAACGTCAAAGTACCTGTAGACACGAAAGATGAGTATGGGAAAGTCAGCCAAACGTTCAATGATATGACGTTTCGTCTGCGTGAAGCCGAAGAAACCCGCAGACGATTGGTGGCCGATGTTGCTCACGAGCTTCGCACGCCGCTGTCGATTATGCAGCTTAAATTGGAGAATTATCAGCAGGCCGGTCATCATGTCCCGCCTGAAATGCTGCTTCGGATTCATGATGAAGTGATCCGAATGAGCCTGCTTGTAGATGATCTTCATGTCTTGTCGTTGGCAGAAGCGGGCCAGTTATCGCTCGATCGCAAACCGCTCGATCTGACGATACACCTAGAACGAATCGTGGACGACTTGAAATTCGAAGCAGAAGAAAATGGATTGGACATTCGCCTTCATACAATTACAAGGCCGGTTACCGTGATGGCCGATGCAAGACGAATTACGCAGGTTTTCTTTAATTTGCTGACCAATGCGATTCGTTACACGCCACGTGAAGGGAAGATTACGGTTGAAATCGAAAACCGGGTCGTTGAACGGAATGCGTTCTTTGCACGTGTCTCGGTGATCGATACCGGCATCGGGATACCGGAGGAACATCTGCACCACCTATTCGATCGATTTTACCGCGTAGACGAAGCACGCTCGCGGCATACAGGCGGTACGGGGCTCGGATTATCTATCGTCCATCATTTTGTAAGAGCCCACGGCGGTTTCATCCGCGTTGAAAGTCAGCCTGACGAAGGCGCTGTATTTACCGTTTATCTGCCTATAGGCCATGATATTTAAATAATTGATAACCCCGGCCCAGAATGCGAGTCTAAAACTTTATTATCTCTGTACACCTTCTTATTGGGAGGACATTTTTTATTGTTTAGTTACCTTTCGTAACCTACGTACATAAAAGTGCATCCTTCCCCCCGCGGATAAATGATAGTACACTGCACAATATACATGAGATTCCTATTGTCTTGAAAAAGGAGTGTTATCGATTGGCTATCGATCTAAAAGGAAAAACCGCAATCATTACAGGTGCAGGTAAAGGCATCGGTCGCGCTACTGCAATTGCGTTGGCAAAAGAAGGCGTGAATCTCGGCCTCTTGGCTCGCTCTGAGGAAAATTTGAAGCAAGTAGCCAAGGAAGTAGAAGCATACGGCGTGAAGGTCGCGATTGCGACAGCAGACGTTTCCAACTATGATGACGTCACGACAGCGGTTACCTCTATCAAAAATGAACTGGGTCAAATTGATATCCTGCTCAACAATGCAGGCGTCGCTAAATTCGGTAAATTCCTGGAGCTGGAAACCAGCGAATGGGAGCAAATCATCCAAGTCAATCTGATGGGTGTGTACTACGTGACTCGCGCTGTACTCCCTGGCATGATTGACCAGAACTCCGGTGACATTATCAACATCTCCTCTACTGCTGGGCAAAAAGGCGCTCCTGTCACCAGCGCGTATAGTGCATCCAAGTTTGGTGTTCTTGGTCTGACTGAATCGTTGGCCCTCGAAGTTCGCAAACACAACATTCGCGTAACGGCGCTTACGCCTAGCACAGTAGCAACCGATATGGCAATTGACTTGGGTCTGACCGACGGAAATCCAGAAAAGACCATGCAGCCTGAGGATATTGCTGAGTTCGTGGTTAGCCAGTTGAAGCTGAATAAACGCATCTTTGTAAAATCCGCTGGACTTTGGTCCACCAATCCATAGAAATGGCATGGCAAAAAAGCGAAAAGAGTCCGCTCGTACAGGCGGATTTCTTTTCGCTTTTTTCTTTAGAAAAAGGATTTCCCCAACAAATAAGGAACTATTTAAATAATTAAGTATCATTTGTTAAAAAAGGAGGTTTTCCTTTGCAAAAACACTTGCTTACAACTTCTTCTTTTCATGAGGCACAAGCCTATGTCAATTTTGTCATCCTTGAGCCAACCCTGCTTCCATTCGGCACAAAAGTATCAGCTATTAGTGTCAGAAAAGAAACACCTACCGTGCGCTCATCCATACGTTTTGAAATCTCAGGAACCAACCGCTCCTTTCGCATCAAGCAATTTTTTTATGATTGGTCCATCCCGGGAATACATGCAGATTCAAATCTGGTTAGTCAAGGTGAGCCATTTATCTTGCACAATATCGCTGGCTTTGTAGGTATCGATTATAAAGGAAATGTTGCAGCAGCTCATGCGCGATGGTTTACACAAATAGAATTGTCCGTACAAGAAGGACACTTTGAGGAAGAGGAGTTGCTTTCATTCTTGGAAGGCTTAGTCCCCTCTGTACATGAAGCCATTCATGAAATCGGTCAGAAATCTTTCGCGTTAACGAGTCATACGGCCAGATTCCGAGTTCCTCGCTGGAGTGAAGACGATCCGATCAATCGTGTAAAATGGCTAAGCTCATCTTTTCTCGAAGACAGAGATGTATCCGCCCCATCTCTACCCTTTCCAAAGCATTTGCAATCCTTCCTCTGTGATTCAGCAGGAAGTTACCAACATGCTGATGGCATGGAGTATCAATTCTTGTACCGTGACCGTGATAATCTAACCGATTGCATATGGGTTTGGCAGGCTCCCAAGTCTTTGGGAAGCCCCTTTCCACTCACCGTAGGCAAAAGTCTGGGAACACGGACAAAATGGAACATGGAGAAGCGAAACGTTTCAAATACAGAAGTCATTTTATGTAAGCAGGCAACAACAGTTCCAGCATGGCAGATACACTGGAAGCAGTCGCAATATGACTATCACATACACATACGAGCCAATGACAGACTAACACAAGAGCAGGTTTTGGATTTCGCTTTTCAAATCATTGCCGCGTGAAATCGCTTCAATTTTGTTCACGTTCTATCCACGATTTCTTCACGCCTTATTCACACCTGCCCAACCAAAAATGCCCTCAAATGGAGTATGATGAACATGTAAAACATTTCCACAAAGTGGAGGGTATCCTTATGATACAAATGCTGTCGAATTGGTTGTGGGGGAATGAAGAACAAGAAGTCGTTCCATTCGAGACGAAAAGATACGTTCGGAATGAAATGGAGCAATTCACGTTCAATGAGCCACAGCAAGTGCTGCCGTATCCGCTTCCCCAGTTATAAGATCCAATACTTGATCCAATATAACCTGAAGCTGCCGAATCTGGCAGCTTTTTTTGCTCCTTTCTGAAAGCGCTCACTGATGTGCTACAATGTGGTAAACAGGAGGGGTCAATTTGGTCGAGTTCACAGAAAAATGGTTGCCCACATACATTCGCCGCGATTTGGCGGTTTTATTTTGCGGTATCAATCCAGGACGTATATCAGCTACGACGGGTTTCCACTACGCCAATCCAGCCAACCTGTTTTGGCGCGGATTGTACGAAGGCGGCCTGACCCCTCACAAGCTCTTGCCCGAGGAAACCGCTACCCTTTTAGATTACAACTATGGAATTACCGATCTGGTCTCACGTCCTACCCGCTCCGCAACAGACCTGCGTAATGAGGATTATGCCACAGGTGCAGAGCTGTTCGTCCAAATGATCCAGACCTACCGACCTCGTGTCATTTGTTTTAACGGCATTACTGCTTTTCGTCACGCGACCGGACAAAAGAAAGAAGCAATATCACTGGGGCTACAGACAATCAGGTACTTTGGGACGGAGGACTGGTCTGGCAGCTATGTGTTTGTCGTCCCGTCTACCAGTGGGGCTAACGCATCTTTTACCCGTGAGGAACGAATCGCCAAGTTTACGGAGCTGAGTCATTTTTTACGCGAGATGAATTGGCACCCTCTTCCCTTGCCTGGTGAATAGTTCCTTCTGTGTCAATCACTGCTCTTCTTCCGTACAATACTTGTAGCTCTGTTTGCAAGGAGGGTCATCAGCAGTGGACGACCTCATCAAAAAAATCCAGAACAGATACGCCATGACTGTTTTGCATCACAAAACCATTCGGGATACATCCAAATCACTTGTCATTTACCTGGAAACAACCAATGGCAAATTCATCGGAAAAGTTTTCACTATGGAAAAGGAACGTTTACATTTCATTTTGAATGCAGAAGCGCATTTGCGCAAAAACGGTGTGCTCATCCCCGACATTCAACGTACCGAAAACAATAAGCGTTACATAACTCATAAAGAAAAGGTTCTCGTTCTCCATAAAAGGCTATCCTGGGCAAATATTGCGTATAACTCCCCTATTCGAATGGAACGGATCGGCATCGTATTAGGCAAATTTCATGCAAGGTCGCTCGGTTTTTCCTCCAGGTATGGCGAGCTTTACCATGGCGCAGAAAAATGGTCCGGGGAGTACAAGGCAGATTTAGCTGCTATTGAGAAGTGGGAACTTCGACATGCCGGGAAGAAAGATCAAAAATACGCTGTTATCGCGGAATACCTTCCTTTTTTTAAACAAGCGGGCAGGACAGCCAAAGAACATTTGCTATCCTCTCGGTACTTCTCGAAGTGGAAAAAGGAACCACTGCGCAACCACTTTCTCTGTCACGGCGATTTTAACAATGGGAATTTGCTCGTCAGTAATCAAAGAATTGCGATCATTGACTGGGAGGACGTTCGTTACGATTTCCCGTCCAAAGACATTGCCCGTGTTCTATCCCTTGCTATGCGAAAAAATGATCAGTGGAACGAGGAATTGTTCTCTCATTTATTGCGTGGCTATCTCCAAGAAAATCCCCTGTCGATTGAGCAACTGCATTTGCTCTTTATCGATCTCGCTTTCCCACATATTATTGAACGTTTTTTACGCAAGAAGCTGTATGCCCAGATGAGCCTTGCTGAGATCCAACAGTTTTGCAATCGGGAAGCTCTCAAGACTGCCTTTATGTTAGACGAAATGAAGGCCCATGTATAATAGACACAAGGCTATAGCCTGTCTATACACATAGGCCTTCTCTATTTAACTGGCGTATACCGTTAAATCTGGGCCAGCTTCACCAATGAGCTTTGCTGGCGCGTATATTGAATGAGCTCTGCCGCCATCTCGTAATAATTGAAAGGTGTAATCAGATAGATGCCATTGAAGTAACGTACGGCCGTGTCGACCAATTCCTTCGCGATCGCGATTCCTTCCTGTCGGGCGGCCTCTCCCTGTACCTTTTTCATCCGGTCGAGAGCCTCTGTCGACAGCTTGATTCCCGGCACTTCATTATGCAGGAACTCCGCATTGCGCGAGCTGGTCAGCGGCATGATCCCGATAAAGACAGGAATGCCGATATGCTTCGTCGCCTCGTACACATTCCGAATGGACTCAGCATCGTATACAGGTTGCGTCATAATGTAATCCGCGCCTGCCTCGACCTTCTTTTCCAAACGCGCAACGGCAGCATCCATATTTCGGACATTCGGGTTAAAGGCTGCGCCCACGATGAACTGGGCTTTTTGCTTTAACGGACGTCCTGAGAACGAAACACCTTCGTTCAACTGCTTCACCATGCGAATCAGATCAAACGAGGTTACATCAAATACCGAGCTGGCACCTGGCAAGTCCCCAAAACGCGATGGATCGCCAGTAATCACCAATATTTGATCGATCCCCAAAGCGTGCAGCCCCATTAAGTGCGATTGCTGCCCAATCAGATTGCGGTCGCGGCAAGCAATGTGCAAGAGCGGATCGATTCCATGCCTGCCCTTCATGAGTGCCCCGAGAGCCATGTTGCTCATCCGCACGGTCGCCAACGAGTTATCCGCCAGCGTAATGGCATCCGCTCCTGCTTTGTGCAGCTCGCAGCATCCGTCTAGAAATTGGTCTGCATCCAGATCACGCGGCGGATCAAACTCGACAATAATCGTCGTTGCTGTTTTTACGCGCTCGACAATGCTTGGTTTCTCCCTCTCCCTCGTGTTCTGCACAGAAATCGAAGGACGATCTCCAGCCACGATGGTTGGGTTCACACGCGCTTGCGGCTCAAGTGACTCAAGTGCATCCGCAATCGCCTTCACATGTGCAGGTGTGGTTCCGCAACATCCACCAATCAAGCGTACCCCCTGCTCACGCAAGCGAAGTGCACTTTGTCCAAAATATTCAGGTGATGATTTAAAAGCGTATTCTCCGTCAGTCATCCCCAGACGCCCCGCGTTCGGGAATACGGATAAGAGTGCATCTTCTGGTATCACTGTATTTTCAAACGAGCGTAGTAATTCAGCGGGACCAAGGCGACAGTTCAGTCCGATCACGTCAGCGCCTGCGGCTTTCAGCTCGGAAAAAGCGTCTGTCAGAGCGTAACCATCACGTGTGCGCCCTACTTCCAATGTGGCTAACTGCGCGATTACAGGTACATCTGTGAGTGGACGGATAACCTCAATCGCCAGAAGCAGCTCCTCCAAGTCCAGGAACGTCTCCAGAATCAGTCCGTCTACCCCCGCATGCAACAGTGCAATCGCCTGTTCCTCATACTGGTCACGGTATTCATCCAAAACCTTTTTCTTTACCCGTCCAGCCAAAATCGATCCGATGCTCCCAGCCACATAAGCATCATCCTGTGCGGCTTCCCGTGCAATAGCGACTGCGAGCCGGTTAATTCGTGCTACCTTATGCTCCAGACCGTAACGACTCAACGCATCTCGGTTGGCAGAATACGTATTTGTCTCCAGGAAACGTGCACCAGCCTGATAGTAGGACGTATGAACTTCATGTACCAAACGAGGATTGGATAAACACAGCTCCTCAAAGCTGACGCCAACCGGGACGCCCAGCCCGTGCAGCTGGGTCGCCATCGCACCATCTCCGACTAGCAAGTGGTCTTTCAAATAGGCTCGTAAATCTTTCTTTCTCGTCGTCAACTCAATCCCTTCTCTCCCATATTCATTATCTTTACACTTCAAAAATGGATGGACCTGCATTGAAATAACGCGCTTCAGGGTGAGCAAATACCATCGCCGATACGGAAGCTTCTGGCTCCATCATGAAGCCCTCTGTCAGCTGAACGCCGATATCCTCCGGACGCAACAGACGGAACAACTGCGCCTGATCTTCCAGGTTCGGGCAAGCAGGATAACCGAAGGAGACACGAATGCCCTGATATCTAGCACCGAAGCGCTCAAGCATCGTCATCTCAACCGGGTCCGGTATGCCCCACACGTCGCGCATGACGTGGTGAATTCGCTCAGCAAATGCCTCTGCCAGCTCCAATGCCAAGGCTTGGAGGACATGAGAGCGCAAGTAGTCACCACGCTCTTTTAGCTCTGTAGATTTTTCGCGAATCCCGCCCCCAGCCGTTACGGTCAGGAATCCGACATAATCCATTTCCTTGCTCTCCACTGGTCGCAAGAAGTCGGACAGGCAAAGATGAGGTTCTTCCAATTGACGCGGGAACGAAAAGCGCTCCAGCAGCTTGCTGTGGTCTTTTGGATCATAGACCAAAATATCGTTGCCATCTGACTGAGCCGGGAAGAACTGATACACACCGTGTGTCGTAATGGTTCCTTTTTGCTTCGCTTCATTTAATAGTTCTTCCACAATGCCATACAGTTCCAGTACCTTCTCGTCGCCTGCCTCTATCAATCTATCTACATTTCCGCGAACACCGAGGTGTTTTCCGAGGAGCATCCGCAGGTTCAAATATGGTTGCAAATGGCTGAGCGGATATTGTCGCAAAACATGTCGTTCACAATCAGGCGGCAGATGGATTGGAACGGTTCTGCTGATGGCTGAGCGAGCTGGCAATGGTGCTTTTTTCTCCTCGACAACAGGCTGAGCCGTTGCAACTGCTTCCAGCAGATGCTGCTGTTCCTCTACCAAGCGATCACGTTCCTCCGGATTTTGCAGACGATTCACGAGCTCCAGACCATCCATGGCATCTTTTGCGTATAAAACAATTCCACGGTATTCCGGTGCGATCCGGTTCGATGTGAACTTGCGCGTCAACGCCGCACCGCCTACCATCATCGGGATATCAATGCCTGCATCACGCAGGTCTTGTGCAGTAATGACCATTTGCTGTGCGGATTTTACCAAGAGTCCAGAAAGACCGATGGCATCCGGCTTTTCTTCTCTGCAAGCGGCAATCAGTTGCTCTGGCGGTACCTTGATCCCCAGGTTTACGACATTGTAGCCGTTGTTTGACAAGATAATTTCCACGAGGTTTTTTCCGATGTCGTGTACATCGCCCTTGACTGTCGCCAGCAAGATTTTCCCCTTGGCAGCGGCATCGCTTTTTTCCATGAATGGCTCTAAAAACGATACGGATGCCTTCATCACTTCCGCGCTCTGCAACACTTCTGCCACGATCAGTTGGTTTCCGTTGAACAGGCGACCGACCTCTTCCATCCCAGTCATCAACGGACCGTTGATGATCTCGAGCGGTGTGTATTTATCCAAAGCCAGCTTCAGGTCTTCCACCAGACCATCCTTGGAGCCTTCGACAACATAACGGGCCAAGCGTTCCTCGAGTGTTAACGAGGATACTTCCACACTGACTTCCTTTTTCTTTTGGCGATAAAATTCGGTGAAGGCCGCCAATGTCTCATCATTTGTCTCGAATAGAAGGGCTTCTGCCAGCTTTCTCTCGTCTTCTGGAATCGAAGCGTAGCGTTCCAGCTTTTCCGTGTTGACGATGGCGTAATCAAGCCCTGCGAGAGTCGTGTGATACAAGAAGACCGCATTCAGCACTTCCCGACCCGCAGGAGGCAAGCCGAAGGAAACGTTACTGACACCCAGGATCGTCTTGCAAGCAGGCATTGCTTGTTTGATCAAACGAATGCCTTCTACCGTTTCCTTTGCAGAGCCGATGTATTGTTCATCCCCTGTCCCTACTGGAAAGACGAGTGGATCGAAAATAATATCCTGTGGCTTTATTCCATACTGGTTGACAAGAAGGTCATATGAGCGTTGCGCGACCTCCAGCTTCTTTTCGCGCGTGATAGCCATACCTGCTTCCTCAATCGTTCCAACGACAACGGAGGCACCGAACTTGTGAATAAGCGGAACGACTTCCTCAAATCGCTCCAACCCGTCTTCCAAGTTGATCGAGTTGAGAATGGCCTTCCCTTGTGAGTAGCGAAGTCCCAGCTCCATGACCTTGGCATCTGTCGAGTCGATCATGAGGGGCGCTTTTACTTTTTTCACGATGAACTGTAGGAATTTTTCCATATCTTCGTATTCATCACGGTCAGGATCAGCCAAGCATATATCGATGACATGTGCGCCTCGCTTTACTTGGGCCCGGGCAATATCGGATGCTTCTTCATAGTGACCAGCTGCAATCATTTCACGGAATTTTTTGGAACCAATGACATTGGTCCTCTCCCCTACTAGCAGGGGACGATTGTCATCTTCGACGTAAACGACCTCGATCCCGGAGACCGCGCTCAGCGTTTCTACGGCTGCACTGCGCGGCTTGCAGTCTTTCAATGCTTCTGCCATCGCTTGAATATGGTCAGGCGTTGTTCCGCAGCAGCCGCCAGCGACGTTTATCCAGCCCTGTTCAGCAAACGCCAGCATTTTGGAGGCAAGTCCTTGTGGCGTTTCATGGTAATGGCCGTTCTCGTCTGGCAAGCCTGCGTTTGGATAACAGCTAACCGCACATTGGGCAATTCCTGACAGTGTCCGCAGATGATCACGCATGAACTCTGGGCCTGTCGCACAGTTCAGACCGATGGAGACTGGCTTTATATGCTCCAAGGAGATGTAAAACGCCTCGATGTTTTGGCCCGCCAGTGTCGTGCCCATCGGCTCAATCGTACCTGACAGCATCACCGGGAGCTCCTGTCCAAGCTCTTCAAAAGCTTTGCGAATCCCAATTCCACCAGCCTTGACGTTCAACGTATCTTGCGAGGTTTCCAAAAGAAGAACATCGGAGCCGCCGAGAATCAGACCTTTTGCCTGACGATAATACGCCTCGACCAGTTCTTCGAATGTAACACCGCCTGTCAACGAAAGGGTTTTGGTCGTAGGTCCCATTGCACCTGCTACAAAACGCGGCCACTCCTCTGTGGAATAGGCATCCACCGCTTCTCTGGCCAAGCGAGCTGCCGCTATATTGATCTCAAGGTCTTTCTCCGGCACATCATACTCGGCCAAAACGATGGAAGCAGCACCAAACGTGTTTGTCTCGACGATGTCTGCGCCCGCCTCTAAATATTTCTCATGAATGGAACGGATCACATCTGGTCTGGTCAGGTTCAGGAGTTCATTACAGCCATCATAGGCTTCACCGCCGAAATCATCAGCAGTCAGGTTCGCCTGTTGAAGCATGGTGCCCATTGCACCGTCCAGAATCAGAATTTTCCGGGAAAGCTGTTCGCGAAAAGTTGGTTTCATTGACGTGCCCCTTTTCTCCCTAGCATCGGCTTATTCTCTGTAATTGGGTAAATAAAATAAAAAAATCCTCTTCTTTGAAAGAAGAGGATTTGTCAGCAGATACGAAAACGCCTGAGACATCCTCTTATCTTTCAAAGCACGTAGCTTTGCTGGAATTGGCACCGGATTTTTACCGGTTGCCGAGGCTTCATCAGGCCAGTCCCTCTGCCTCTCTGGATAAGAGTCGTACACTTGTCATTTAGTTGTTATGCGTAATGTCTTGAATGTTTGCAAGTATCTTAACACCCCCGTTGTCTCCTCGTCAATTGTGAATTGTCTATTTTTTACTGAGCCTCTCCTCTTACGCGCCCATTTTTGCCTAAGCTGGGCATCCGCCCAGTCCAATATCGGCATTCGTGTATAGACTGGAGTATAACGGAAAGGAGGGGAAACAAAGATGAGTACATCTTTCTGCGGTAACGGATTCTTCGGTGACTGCTTCGCAATCGTGCTCGTGCTGTTTATCCTGTTGGTTATTATCGGGTGCTCGTGTGACGACTGTTAGATAAGTGTGTAAAAAAGGCTATCCCAAAAGCCATCAGGAATGGCTGCGGGATAGCCTTTTTTTCTTGTTATTTGGTGATGATCTTGCCTGTCACGGCATCCAGAGTAATATATTTGCCCGCCAGCTTTTCGTCGCTCCACGGCACATACGCCAGCTTTGGTTGAGCTAATTTTTGCCCATCCACATCTTTCATCAAATAGACCAGCTTCAAAGGCATGACGCGTAAATACGCCTCAACAGCCTTGTCTTTCGAGACGATTTCGTCGGATGCTGGAAGCTCCACCAATTCGTGCGTCTCTCTGTAGTTTTCAAACTTTGTCACTTTGCCAGAAGACGGATCGACTGTTACTGAATAAGCCGCTTTTTGCCCGCGATCCTGTACTGGAATGCCATCCTTGCTCATGAGATATCTGAATTCCCATTCGCCCGATGACACAGGATTCGCTTCGCCTGGCTGTATGACTTGCGCCAATTGCACTTCTTTTATGCCTGGATCAACGTATTTAGGCAGAAAGGCAAGTGCAGCCTCTTCCGCTTGCTCGCGTTTGACTGTCACTGCTGTATCGGATCGCGGTGATCCCAGCCCGACGACACTGCCTGTTTCTGCGAGAACTTCTACGCCGATATACTTGTCATTTTTATCATTCCAGACGTATTCCTTGCGTCCGTCACGGTTACTCTCTCTATAGGTCGAGTCATCCACTTGTATGCCGAATTCCGCTTGCAGCAACGCTTTTGCCTCATCCTTGGAGCGAACCTTGACGTATTCCTTTGGAGATTCGATCGGATGTGCTTCCTTCGTATTCAACTGATCATAAGCAAGCCCGTTATCTCCCGTTCCATACACAATCTTGCCATTGGTCGCGTCGATATGCCACTCCGTACCATCTTCACGTCCTCTTTGCATGAAGGAAACAGCGGGTGTGTACTCCAGAATAGGTTGCCACTTCTCCCCTTGTCTTGATTCTGGCCGTATTCTCGGGTTCTGCACGTATCGAAGCTTCATATGCTCACTCAGCTCTTTGATGGCTTCCTCTTCTGACACAGCAGTCGATACATCCGGGTACTGCGACGGCTCGAATGTTTCGGGCTCCATCCTAAAAGATTGGACGTGGCCAGAGTCAGTTGTTATTATGCTAATTTCATCAGACAACACTGGCAGTTCGTTATGATATCGCAGATACAACCCTGGATCGTTGGCGTCCAATAACCGATAGTTATCACTATCCGCACCGAGCAGTTTGTTCAGGAACTGTCGCTCTTGCTGCAAGGCTTTTTCTCCTTCTGCTTCTTTCCGGCTCGCTGCTTCCTTTTCATCCCTATTCAAAAGTCTATACGATTCCAGTGCTTGACCATTTCCATAGATCACAAGCGAAACCTGATGCCCCTCCTTGTTCGTTTTCCCCAAGATGAATGACATGCCATCGTGGTTCTTTTCTTTATCCAAAAGAAGAAGGGATGGGCTCAAATCGGGCATGGCATCTGTCAGCTTGGTGAAAAAGGCTTGTTCGCTCTTGTTTAATCGCCCGAAAAACGCGACTTGCTCACGTTCGTCAATTCCAACCGACAATACGTCGAACGGAACGGGCTGGCCGTTTTCCATACGTTGATAATTCACGCTCATCCATGGGCCTTTTACCTTATACTCGTCGGTATAGATCTGAGTCTCGACGTGCTGATAGGACTGGCTTCCCTCCCCAAGGAAAGCTTGTAGAAATGCGTTTGCTGCTTTCTCCGCAGTCTTGGCTGATGGCAATTTCTCTTCCTTCTGTTCTCCTCGATCACCATTGATTGTAAAGCTCTCAATTTGTCCTGTCTGTATATCATAAGCAACATTGGCACGCGCATTATCGCCTTCCAGTAACATGAGGTCACTGATTCCATGGCTTGTACGATCCACTCTTATTGTCATGTTGCTCAAAGCTGGGATCGCCTTTTTCAAGGGCAAAATCGCCTCTTCTGCCGATACCTTTACGCCGTTCTGCTTTGCCTCTGTATTCTTTTTATCCGTTCCAGTCGTTGCGACCGCACTCGCTAAATTTTTTCCACTCGGCATCTGCGAAAACCAGCCTTGCTGGTGCATGCCCACAGCAGTTACCGCCAAGCAAGCAGCAAGTGATCCTGCCATGAATATTCTGTTTCGGTTCTTGTGTTTGCTCTGTGCAATCGCACCTCTGATCCGCAACTCCATCTCTTTTGTAAACCTCACTTCTTCGAGAGATTCTTGACTCCCATTCCGTACCGCTTCGCGAATTTGCTTATCTACGTCCATTCCAATCCCTCCTTTTCACACAATGCCTTAAAATGTTTTCGGGCGCGGGACAATTGGGTTCGTACGGCATCTTCTGAAATATCCAACACTTGCGCAATCTCTTTTATCGACAAATCTTCATAGTAATGAAGTACCATAACTTTTCGGTATAAAGGCGAGAGCTTCATCACCTGCTCCGCTACCTGTACCTTGCTCATTTGTCCGATGACAGCCGATTCAACATTTGCGTTGTCCACCTTTTCCGGCGGTGCTTCCTCTTTGGAGAGGTATGTAGAAAAAATCTGGCGAAAGGACCACGAACGCAAATATTTGCGGGACTCGTTGATCGCAATTCGGTAAAGCCACGTTTTCACGCTGCTCTGATGGCGGAACTGATCCAGACCCCGATACGCCTTCAGGAACACTTCCTGGGTGATGTCTTCCGCGATTCCCCGATCCTTGACGATCAGGTAGGCGAGCTGCACGATGTTGTCTCCGTACTCGCTCATGAGTCTTGTCAGCTTCTCCTCGTTGGTCAATTGCAGCGTCCAGTCCGCTTCGCTACTTTTGGCACTTGCATTCACGCGCTGTTCACCTCCTTGTTTCGTGTTGATATGTATTTGATCCAGCTGGCTTATTTTTGTGACAAGATTATCCAACTATTTTATCTATAATCCTTTTCCCTTCTTCTACTGCTGCACTCCGTTGCGTTGCTTTCATTGTCAGCGCACATTGCTTTTGCTATCATGAGGCTTATTGTAGAGCGAAAGGAACGAGATGACATGGATGACTTGCAAGCACGAGAAAAAGATAAATTTCTGTCCTGTTTGGAGACTATAAAAGAACTATCCAAATCCGAATTTGAAACCTATTCCATCGTTAAGAATACCGAAACCGGGGAACATTATCTCCACTATTTTTTGTCCCACATTAACTTGTCCGAGGGAGGAAGAAGAGACGATTACGATCACTTCCTGCCGATTGAATCCGACGATATTTTAGCGATTATGTTTGGCGAACAGCCATACCAGTTTCCGGAGAACTGGCGCTCCGCTTATTTGCGGAGTGGTAACGACAATCGATTGATCCCGTTCGATCCATCGGAAAATTACGATCTGGACGAGGCCGCTGCAGCCGAGCTGGCCATGCTCGAAAAGCTGGAACAATACAAAGAGCAAATGATGAACGCGGATAACCTCAGCACGGAAGAAAAGGAGGAGCTGACCAAGCAATATTTCGCGGAATTAGATAAGATTTTGAAAAAACCGCAACAGTGAGTTGCATCCTGACGGTTAATACAGCTATAATTCTAGAGACACAAACGAATCGTTGATGAGGAAAGTACTCCTTGTGTGAGGACGAAAGCGAGTCGGGGACGGTGTGAGCCCGATGCCAAACCATGTGAGGAAGCGCCCCTCGGAGATGCGGCCTGAACATCCTACGCTAGCTATTATGGGCAACGGATCGTGTAGGGCTTATGCCGGGACTGCCCGTTACAGCAGATCAAGCGGTTTTTGCCTTCCTGTTTGATGGAAGGGAAAAACAACAAGAGTGGCACCGCGGGAGTATAACCTCTCGTCTCTTTTTCACAGGAGACGTAGAGGTTTTTTTACTATATCAGAAAGTAATAACTGCACTGACATGGCTTCCTGATATAGCGGAAAAAATTCCGCTATATCGCGGTCGCTCCTCCTTGGGAGGCCTCGATAGTGTTTTTCGTATTTTTCGAAAGGGGAAATTTAGATGAGTTACAAACACCAGGTCGCTGAAAAGATTGCCGCTGCGCTTTCCTCGATGGGCGTAGACACACTGACCAAAGAAGCCGTATACGGCATGCTGGAAACACCACCAAACTCTGCGATGGGCGATGTTGCCTTCCCATGCTTCCAATTGGCAAAAGCATTGCGCAAAGCTCCACCGATGATCGCAGCAGAGCTGGCTGGACAGCTCTCCGGTGCACCATTGCGCGAATCGCAAGCAGTTGGTCCATACGTGAACCTGTTCCTGGATCAAGAAAATGTGGCAGAGCAAGTAATCGGAACCATCCTTACCCAAGGCAGCACATACGGAAGCAGCAATGTCGGTGATGGACGCAAAGTACCAATCGACCTCTCCTCCCCAAATATCGCGAAGCCGTTTTCCATGGGACACCTGCGCTCTACTGTAATCGGAAACGCGATTGCCAACATCATGGAAAAGCAAGGCTACGAGCCAGTGCGCATCAATCACTTGGGTGACTGGGGAACGCAGTTCGGTAAACTGATCGTTGCGTATCGCCTCTGGGGTGACGAAGCAAAGGTAAAGGCAGAACCGATCAAGGAGCTGCTCAGCCTCTACGTTCGCTTCCACGAAGAAGTCGAAAACGATCCTACGCTGGAAGACCAAGGCCGTGAATGGTTCAAAAAGCTCGAGGATGGCGACGAAGAAGCACAGCATCTGTGGAAATGGTTCCGTGATGAGTCTCTCAAGGAATTCATGAAGATTTATGACCTGATGAACGTAGCCTTTGACTCTACACATGGTGAAGCATTCTACAATGACAAAATGGATCGCGTCGTTACGTTGCTCGAGGAAAAAGGTCTCTTGACTGAATCCGACGGTGCGATGGTCGTGAACCTCGATGAATACAACATGCCGCCATGCCTGATCAAAAAATCAGACGGCGCTACCTTGTACGCAACGCGTGATCTGGCTGCTGCCCTCTTCCGCCACGAATCGTACGATTTTGCAAAAGCGCTCTATGTCGTAGGAAACGAGCAACGCCTCCACTTCCAGCAGCTCTATAAAGTGTTGGAAAAAATGGGCTATGCGTGGTCCGCAAATATGCACCACATCCCATTCGGCATGATGCTCAAGGACGGCAAGAAAATGTCCACCCGTAAAGGGAAAGTTGTTCTCTTGGAAGAAGTGTTGGCACAAGCCATTTCTGATGTCCAAAAAGTCATCGAAGAGAAAAACCCTACGCTGGCCAATAAAGAAGAAGTGGCTCGTCAAGTCGGGGTAGGCGCAGTCATTTTCCATGACTTGAAAAACTTCCGCCTGAATGATGTCAACTTCTCCTGGGAAGAGATGCTGACCTTCGAAGGGGAAACAGGACCATACGTGCAATACGCACACGCTCGTGCATGCTCGCTGCTGCGCAGAGGTGGCTACCAGCCAGCAACGACAGTGAACCTGGCTTCCGGTGCACTCGACAGCAAAGAGGCTTGGGCAGTGATTACCCTCTTGAACGCGTTCCCAGAGGTAATCGAACGTGCTGCCGATCACTTCGATCCGTCACAAATCGGCAAGTATGTAATCGACCTGGCGCAAACGTTCAACAAGTTCTATGCGAATGTACGCATCCTGGCTGAAGAAGAAGATGTGAAAGCATCCCGTCTCCAGCTCGTAGCAGCAGTCGTTGCTGTACTGAAGGAAGGTCTGCGTCTGCTCGGTCTGGCTGCTCCAGAAGAAATGTAAGAAAGAATACGAAAAGCCGGTTGCCTTCCTCTTTTGGGGAAACGCCGGCTTTTTTGATTGTCCCGTGTCATCCTCATTCATCTGTGCGATAATGGAACGATGGCAGATGAATGAGGTGAGCAACGATGGGAAGAAGTGTACATTTTGGCAAAACGGATTTTACCTTGCGTCTCACTGGCTTGCATACGCTCTTAGCCTTGAAGAACACGATCACGCTACCTTATCAATCGATCAAGCATGTCGAGGTCGGTTCTTTTGTTCCGCCAAAATGGATGTTGCGCTTGCCAGGAACGTCGATTGGACCTTTGAACATTTATGAAGGAAGCTTTCAGCATCGAAATGAATGGTACTTCCTTTCTTTTGCCCAGACGGATTCGTTGTTGATCCTGGAGGTAGAGGGTCATGTCAAATATCAGCACGTCATTGTACAGTTGGAAAACCCAACAGAAGTAGCAGCCACACTGCGAAAACATGTACACGAACAGTAGTTCTCCTCATAAGCGATCACGCCTTCATGGCAAAAGCCCCGACATATCCACGTTCGGGGCTTTTGCCTATGCATATGAGAAGTTTACATCGTCAAATTTTCATAGATCACTGACATCCCCATGCCACCTGCCATGCACAGCGTCACCATGCCATACTTCTCCCGTCTGCGGATCATTTCGTTCATCAATGTCACAGTCAATTTGGCACCAGTTGCTCCCACGGGGTGACCCAGGGCAATCGCGCCTCCATTGACATTCACCTTGCTCGTGTCTAACTCCAAGCATTTGATGACAGACAAAGCCTGAGCGGCAAATGCCTCATTCAATTCGATGAGCCCAATGTCACCCAGCGTCAATCCCGCTTTTTCCAGTACCTTTTGCGTGGCGGGAACTGGTCCGATCCCCATCACGTCAGGTTCGACTCCTGCGCTGGCAAAAGCCTTTATTTTCACGAGCGGAGTCAACCCCGCTTCCTCCGCCTTTTCACGAGACATCATCAATACAGCGGCTGCACCGTCATTCATCGGACACGCATTTCCGGCAGTGATGGTTCCTTCTTTTTGAAAAACACTTTTCAGCTTAGCCAGCTCTTCCAACTTAATATCATGGCGCACGGATTCATCCTGCGCAAAAACACGGGTGCCTTTGCGATCCTTGATTTCAATCGGTACGATCTCATTCGTGAACGTGCCCGCTTCGATTGCTGCCGCTGCTCTTACGTGACTGTCATAGGCATAACGATCCTGCTCTTCACGGGAAATACCGTACTGTACAGCCAGCCTTTCTGCCGTCATCCCCATATGCTCACCGGTCAGCGAGCAGATCAAACCATCGGACAAGAGAGCATCCTCCATGGACAAATTGCCGAATTTGCTGCCCCAGCGGTTCTTCACCAGGTAGGGAACACTGCTCATGGACTCCACTCCCCCTGCAATCACCACGTCCTCTTGACCTGCTGCTATCGCTAGCGCACCGTTGCCAATCGCCTTCAATCCTGAACCACACGCTTTGATGACGATGTGACCATAGACATTGCGTGGAAATCCCGCCAGATGCGAGCTGATACGTGCAGCATTGAGTCCTCCCCCGTGTACGTACCCATTGCCAAAAATCACTTCATTAACCTGTTCCTTCGGCAAATCAACTTTATTCATCAAGCCTTCCAACACTTGCCGCCCCAGCTCTGTTGCTGGTACATCACGCAGGCTTTTTCCGAATGCACCCACAGCACTGCGCACACCCGCGACAATGACCACGTCTCTCATGCTACAGCTCCCCTTCGTTTTTACGCCATTACAGTACACGGTTCAAAAATTCTCTCGTGCGCTCTTCTTTCGGGTTGTTGAAAATTTCTTGGGGTCTAGCCATCTCGATGATCTTGCCTTGATTCATAAACGCCACCCAATCCGCCACTTCCTTGGCGAACCCCATTTCGTGCGTCACAATAATCATCGTCATTCCTTCTTGCGCGAGCTGTTTCATTGTCTCCAGCACTTCCCCTACCAGCTCTGGGTCAAGCGCTGAGGTTGGCTCGTCGAAGAGCATGATCTCAGGCTTCATCGCCAGCGAACGAGCAATGGCCACGCGTTGCTTTTGTCCACCGGAGAGGCTCGACGGGTAAGCGTCCGCTTTTTCAGAAAGACCTACCTTTTTCAGCAACCGGAGCGCTTCCTGCTTCGTTTCTTCCTTGTCCGCTTTCTTCGCAATCAGCGGTGCCTCCATGATGTTTTCCAGAACGGTTTTATGTGGAAACAGATTGAAGTGCTGGAACACCATTCCTACCTTTTGCCGTACTTTGGTCAAGTCATCCTTTTTCGGATCGATGCTTTTCCCTTCGATATAAATCTCTCCGCCGTCCTTGATCTCCAGAAAATTAATGCATCGAATCAATGTGCTTTTCCCCGACCCACTGGCACCGATCAAAACGACGACCTCGCCCTTTCCGACTTCCAGGGTAACATCCTTGAGAACTTCCACTTTTCCGAAGCTTTTCTTCAAATTTTGCACGCGTATCATTTCTCTTTGCTTTTCCATCGTCTTTCCCCTCCGCTTTACGCCTCTCCTTTTGCCAGACGCTTCTCCATGATGTGGACCACATACGTAAACGCCATGACAATAACCAAGTAATAGAGCGCCACAATCAAAAAGTACGTCATTTCATCAAAGGTTTCCGCAGACAAGCGGCGGGCCAGTGAGAACAGCTCATCCATGGCAATGAAAGCGGCCAGAGACGATTCCTTCAAAGACAAAATAAATTGGTTGCCAAGCGGCGGGATCGATCGTTTCATCGCTTGCGGCAAAATGATCCGACGCATGGTCTGACGAGCAGACATACCCAAAGACAGCCCAGCCTCCATTTGTCCTTTATCAATCGACTGAATAGAGCCCCGGAAAATCTCTGCGATATAGGCTCCGCTGTGAATCGCCAGAGCGAGCGCTGCCGACCAAAATTGACCGAGGTCAATGATTTTGTAAAAACCGAAATACAAAACGAAAATTTGCACGACCAGCGGCGTACCACGAATGATCATGATGTACGCATTGGCGATAAAACGTGCTACTGGAAGCTTGGATACCTTTAACAAGGCGACAAACAATCCGATAATCGAGCCAACGATAACAGAAGCGATTGTCAACTGAAATGTCAGCAGCAACGGCTTCCAAAAAAACGGCAATGTGCGGAAAAACTCTTCTGTCAGATGGGCAAAACTGGGCACTTGATGCCACCCCTCACTCGTAATGGAATATACTCGTCATACCAACTCACTACTCGGCTTTGCTGATGTCGCGTTTGAAATACTTTTCGCTCAATTTAACATAGGTACCATCCTCCATCATTTGCTTGAGCGCTTCGTTGATCTTGTTCAGCAATTCCGTATTTCCTTTGCGCACTGCGATTCCATGCTTGACTTCCGAGAGTGGCGACCCGCTTTTCTTGAGCTTCAAGCCTTGCGTAATGGCAATCTCCCCTACGACGCTATCTGTAATCACGACATCGTGTTTTCCCTGCTCCAAGGCACGCAGAGCCGTTACATCGCTGTCATACGTTTTGATGTTATCCGTATACTCCCGTGCCATCTTTTCATGTGTAGTGCCGAGTGCGACTGCCACTTCTTTGCCTTTTAATCCTTCTAGCGTGCTAATCGTCCCATCCGGGCGAACGAACAGTTGACCACCGGACAAGTAGTACGGGTCTGCGAAATCAACCTGCTGCTTCCGCTCTTCTGTAATCGCATGGCTGGCAATCGCTGCGTCGTAGCGTCCTTCCTTTACCCCTGCGATAATGCCGGAAAAAGGTGATGTTACTGGCTTTGGCTCAAGCCCCAAGCGTTTGGCGATCTCATTGCCAATCTCGACATCAAATCCGGTCAATTGACCATCCTTGAAGTAGCTGAATGGTTGATATTCACCGGAAGCCGCGTAAACAAATACGCCTGCCTCTTTTGTCATAGACGATACATTTCCAGCAGGAGCCCCACCCGCTTGACCTCCCGCACTGTTAGTGGAAGCGCCTTCGCTACATCCGCTTACAAGTAGTGACAACGAGAATACAACTCCTGCGATTGTTTTCCATGTTTTTTTCATCTGTTCCATCCCCCAATTCTTTTTGTTCGCGCTTACATTTTTCATTACTCCACCATTTGTAAATTTTCTGAAATCATTAGAGGTGCTCCAGTATTCGTGATGACATTCTCCAAAGTGTACGGGTACATTACCTCTGTCAAAAGCAAGCCTCTTTGCGTGACCTCGATAACGGCCCTTTCGGTGATAATGAGATCGACGCAGCCCTTCGCCGTCAGCGGCAATGTGCACTCCCTGCGTATTTTGGGCTCACCTGCTTGATTGACATGGCTCATGAGCACGATCACTTTTTTGGCGTAATAAGCCAGCTCCGCTCCTCCACCAACTCCATGTACGCGTGAGCCAGGAACAATCCAGTTTGCCAGATCTCCTCGGCGATTCACCTGCAAAGCTCCGATAAACGCTGCATCCAGCTTTCTTCTTCGGATCATGCCATACGCGATGGTGCTGTCGAAATACGATGCCCCCGGAACAACCGTAACAGGTGCTCCACCTGCGTTGGAAACATGCTGGTCCTCTTCTCCCTTTAATGGCGTAGGTCCGACACCCAAGATTCCATTCACTGAGTGAAACATGACTTGCCATTCATACGGGATAAAATCAGCGACGAGCTCAGGTATCCCGATCCCCAAGTTCACTGCCATTCCTGGAGCGACCTCTTTGGCTGCACGCCACGCAACCATATTTCGCTGATCCATTTCCAACCCCATTAGCTGTTCCCTCCGCTACGAACCACGATATAATCCACAAAAATGCCGGGCGTCACGATTTTATCCGGGTCCAGCTCTCCTGCTGGAACGATCTCCTCCACCTCAGCAATCGTGATATCTGCTGCCATCGCTACTAGCGGATTCAAATTCCTTGCCGCCTTGTCATAAATGAGATTTCCGTAGGTGTCCGCCTGTTTCGCATAGACGATTCCTACCTCCGCTGTAAGGGCGGCCTCAATCTGACAAGTTCTTCCGGCAAAAGCAAACGGCTCTGCTCCTTCCATTCGCTCTCCTCTCACATGTGCATCTACAACGATTCCCGGAATGCCAACACCTCCTGCCCGAATCTTTTCTGCGAAAATTCCTTGTGGACAAAATGTCACTTCCAGCATTCCGTCCATCATTTGTTGACCTGCCTCGGGATTGGAGCCAATATGTGTAGTTATCAGCCGCCTCACCCGTCCATGACTGATCAGCTTTCCGATCCCGATTTCCGGATACCCCGCATCAATTCCGATGAGTGTCAAACTTTGCACGCCTTTGTGCAAGATCGCATCAATCAAGTGTGCTGGGGAGCCAATCGTGCCGAATCCGCCATACATCAGCCGCGTGCCATCCAGAACATGCTCCACTGCTTGTTCGTGCGTCACCAGTTTTGATAACATCGCATGCATTTCCTTATCTCTTATTCTTGGGTAGATCGCTTACGTCCCACTATGTAATAGCAACTCTTGTGCCAAGCCTCAAAACGGCAAGAAAGCACAATCAAGGTAAAAGCAATTCCTATTGCCGAGTCGAAATAGACTCACTTTTGAATCGAAAAGGCAGGAAAAGTCTAACTTTTCGCTCGAATCGATTTCGACTCAACTAATTTTAAATTCGACTCACTATACAACAATCAATTTCATCTTGTACAATCAGTTGAAAAACCGGGGAGCTACTCAACATGGAAAAAGCTGCGGAGATACTAGCACTGTCTTCTGTTGATCGTTTTATTGACATCCTGAACACACTGGCAGATGGCATATTCATTGCTGATGCGCAGGGAACTACTTTATGGCTAAACAATGCTAGTGAAAACCTGTGTGGTCTACCAAAAGCCGAACTCATCGGGCAAAACGTATCCGACCTTGAAGAAATGGGGATTTTCAGCCCTTCTGTCACCCGCTTGGTTTTGGAAACGGGAAAACCGACCACAACCATTCAGCTCGTCAATAATAAGGGGAAATTTCTGGTGACTGGACATATCATCCCGGATGAGGAGGGGAGACCGGAGCTGATCGTTTCCCACTCACGCGATATCACGGAGGCAGCCCGTGCCAGTTCACAACTAGAAGAGACGGTTGCTTTGCTTAAGAGGTACAGCGAAGAGATTCAGCTCATGAAGTGGGAAGCGAGCCAGAGCTCCTCCCAAACCTTGATTGGCAACAGCCGTTCCTATCTCGCCCTGCTGGAATTAATGAAAAAAGCAGCCCCTGTCGACACGACCGTATTTATTACAGGTGAAACAGGTGTAGGAAAAAGCTATCTTGCCGAGCAAATCCACCTGTTGAGCGAACGAAGCAGCGGGCCATTCGTCCACGTCAACTGTAGCGCCATTCCTGAAACCTTGATCGAGTCAGAGCTGTTCGGCTACCACAAAGGGGCCTTTACGGGGGCGAGTCACTCAGGGAAAATCGGATTAGTGAAAATGGCGGACAAAGGGACGCTTTTCTTGGACGAAATCAGCGAGCTACCCTACCACTTGCAATCGAAATTACTGCTGCTTTTGCAAAACAAAACGTTTATGCCGATCGGCGGCACGAAAACATACACAGCTGACATCCGCATCATAACGGCAACCAATGCCAACCTTCAGGAGCTCGTGCGCCTGGGCAAATTCAGACACGACCTGTACTATCGTCTTAATATTTTGCCAATCAATGTTCCGCCATTACGGGAGAGAAAGGACGATATTTTCCCGTTACTCCACCACAATTTACAGCGTTTCAATAGCAAGCATAACCAGAAACGGCGTTTTTCCCCGGAAGCGCTGGATGTTTTGCATCAGTACGAATGGCCTGGGAATGTGCGGGAGTTGGAAAATTTGGTAGAACGAATCGTTATTACGTCCAAACTGGATGAAATCCAAGTCAGTGATTTGCCAGAAGAACTGCGGAGTATTCGGGAGCTGGAGGACGGAATTCTTTCGCTCGGTTCTCTTTCTCTTACAGAGCGGATGGAGAAAATAGAGATGGAATTTATTCTGCAAGCATTGCGTACACACAAAACGACTCGCAAAACAGCAGCGGCCCTCGGCATAACCCAGTCCCTACTTATGCGGCGGATTAGAAAGTATGGGATTCAGCTGGATTCTGAGGACGAGTGAGTCAACATTGTGGAGGAGAAGAAAAAGCGCAGTTCTCTTCGACTCTGACACGCCCGCAAAGGGGATTGGCTGCCCGTCTCCACTTAAAAAAGGGGACCGTCGAGCCAAAGCCACCCTACGGGCGGACGTTTCTCAGGGAAGAAGTGTTCGACAAGCGTGGTCCCCTTTTTTAAGTTCCGACTGGGTAGGCGTTGTCAAGGTCTGCGAGTCCTGCGCTTTTTCTTCTCACCAGCTTTTTTTGTTCATCGGTACCTTTTTACTTCTTATACCAAGTATCTTATACTAGCACGATAGGGAAATGTTATGAGCTTCATTGTACTGACTTAATCACTGTTATCGGAAGGAAAGTCTACACATTCGTAGCCGTCTTATAAAAATGCTGCAATATCCCGGGATATATTAAAATAGCTGTCGAGAATTTCCCGACAGCTGAATTACACAAGCGGAGTTTATCCTGTACAACCAGAATTACTGGGGCAAAATGAAAAGCTTACCTGCTGCCCTTTGATAAAAGCAGCCCTTTCTCGTAATATTCTTTCATTATTTCTGGCGGTACCATACTTCCACCAGTAGCCCAAATAATATGTGTACTTTGATTCATTTTCGAATCCAGATGATTCGTTGCGAGAAATTGTTTGCCTGCTTCGGTTCCAATCAGATTGACGGGACCCAGCATTCCTGCCAAGGCAGACGGTTCAAGCTTTATGTTTTCGATATCAGTCAGCGCTTGCAATAGTACATGCAACGAATCGTCATCAATAGTATATATTCCGCTGAGTAAGGACTCAATGGTCTTGCCGACAAAGCGTGAAGGTCTGCCTACTGCAAGCCCATCCGCCTCTGTTCGATTATCTATGCAGAAGTCCTGCACACAGACCTGGTTATGCAATCCAGTTAATAAACCTAGCAACATGCATGGGGAATGGGTAGGTTCAGCAAAGAAGGGATGTACATGATCCTTGTACAATAATTTTAATCCAAACGTGATGCCTCCTGGGCCCCCGCCTACACCACAGGGGAGATATACGAACAATGGATGGTCCTCATCAACAATGACCCCTAACTCATCCAATTGTTTGTGTAATCTTCGGGCTGCGACGGCGTACCCTAAAAAAAGATGCTTTGAATTCTCATCGTCAATAAAATAGCAGGTTGGATCTTCTTCCACCTGTTTTCTTCCTTCTTCTACTGCTTTGCTATAGTCCGACATATATTCAATAACCGTTACGCCTTTGCTTCTAAGCAAGTCTTTTTTCCACTGTTTTGCGTCGGCTGACATATGAACGGTCACGTTAAATCCCATTCTGGCACCCATAATGCCTATGCTTAACCCCAAGTTCCCGGTAGAGCCTACAGCAATGGAATACTGAGAAAAAATTTGCCTAAACCTTTCCGAGTCGATCATCTCATAGGAATCATCCATCGTAAGCATGTTATGTGCAAATGCCAGGGCTTCAGCGTGTTTCAGCACTTCATAAATTCCGCCCCGGGCTTTAATTGATCCTGAGACGGGGAGATGGCTGTCACACTTCAAAAATAATCTCCCTGGGATCTCTTGCTTGTAACGTTCCGCCATGTATCTTTTCATATTGGGAATAGGCATAATGGGTGATTCTATGATTCCGTTTGTCCCTTTTGTTTCCGGGAATACCTTCGCGAGATACGGCGCGAATCTCAACAATCTCTCCTCTGCATCCTTTATGTCCTCTGCTCCCAAAGAACAGGGCTCTCCCTTTTGTAAGCCATTATCTGGATTTGACCAGAAAACCTTTTTGGTTGAAATGATATCTTCCAACAGAGGATGCTCGGCAATCCAGTGATTGATCGTTTTTCCTGCGATCAGCTTACCTGCTCTCATATACTTCTCTCCTTCCGACATGTCAGGATACGATCTTTAAACCGACTACTGCAAATAAAATCATACTCATGCAGATCATTCGACGCCAATCTCTTGATTCCCCGTATCCTACCATGCATACGATTGTACTGCCTACTGTCCCTATTCCAGTCCAGATTGCGTACGCGGTCCCCATCGGAATGGTTTTCATGGCAAGGGAAAGGAGTAAAAAACTTAACGTAAAACCACTAACCAACACAATCTTTGCCCTCCAGCCACCACCTACGTTTACATGATGAATACTTGTTACGCTAACCACTTCACATACACCAGCCAAGAGTAGATATACCCATCCCATTATGCGGCTTCTCCTTTTGTGTCCATGTCTTTGGTGATTACCTTTAAGCCGACGATCCCTGCTAACAGAATGAGAATCAAAAGCAATTTTATCCACTTGAACGGCTCTCCGAAAATAAGTATTTCTATCAATACTGTTCCCATTGTTCCAATACCAGTAAAGACTGCATAGACCGTCCCCAGCGGCAATTGTTTGGAAGCACGGATCAAAAAAGCAAAACTAAGGAAGATCGCTACAATCGTACCTAGCCACATCCACCCGTTCGATGAATGTTTCAATCCAATTACCCATAACACTTCAAAAAAACCAGCGACAAGAATGTATACCCAATTTCCATTCATACGTTCATCTCCCCAGCGACAGTTCCTAAAAAACAACATCACTCGCATTTAGCGAATGATGCTGTTTTCCCATATCAAGCATCCATCTTCTCGAACGATGTCTCCAACGGAGTGCAACAGGATATCGGCCAATTCTTCCAATTCACTTGTTCCGCTTACACCGGATAGCACTCCAACTGCGAGACCAGCCGTCCCATTTCGGGCAAGCAGAAGATCTACTACCGTATCCCCGACCACAGCTACTTCAGTCGTATCCAACTGATGTTTTTCACAGAATGCATGAAGCATGCATGGATCTGGCTTTTTATCATAGTGATCCGATGTTCCAATGAATTCAAAATAATTATGAATTCCCAAGCTTTTCAAACCGTAAACAGTTGATTCCCAATCATCTGCGGTTGCGATCCCTACCTTCATTCCAAGGGACTGGAGATGTGCAAACAGTTTTTTTAAATCAGCAGTTGGCTGTATTTGAGCAGCGCTTGATTTGGTCAGTTCATATAGTTTTTCGGGAACCCAGGACTCCAATTGTTTCAGTCGGTCCGCCCTCACATGTTTATCCTGAAGCAATTCAGAAAAGGCTTCATAAATGTCACGGGATGTACCGCTGGCGAGAATTCCCTTTGGATCTACCTGAGTCTCCCTTAATCCAATCACTTTCAACAGTTCTTGTTCCAACTGGCGATCATCTGATAATCCCAAATCATCAAGCAATTGAGTAACCAGTTGTCTGGCTACTGGAACAAAGAAAGCATGAAAATCCAGTAACGTACCATCCTTGTCAAAAAGGATTCCTTTAATCTGACCCAATTCTAATGCACCCAACCTTTCTGCCTCTCTTTACGATGCCGCGGAATTACCTTCTTGTTCGTTTCCTGCTGTTATCCATTCAATGCTGTCTATTTGCTTTTTCCATGCTGCAGGCATATCCTGATCACAGACAATCACATCAACCCCATGTATTGGTGAAACCTTGCAAAAGGCTTCCATTCCGAGCTTGGAATGATCTACGAGAATGACAGCCTCCTTCGCTACTTCGATCATCTTCCTGGAAATTGCAGACTCTTCGAGAGCGTACTCTGTAATTCCATTCAAAGAGATTCCACCCGGAGAAATGAAGGCTTTGTTTACATGAAACACCTCTAACGTTTTCTCGCAAATGGTCCCTGCACTTGAGTGCTGTTCCACGTTTAACGCTCCTCCCAATAGGATGACATTCCCGTGGAAAACTCCTTGGTACAACGAATCCAATAAGACATTAGCTGTGGGGAGTGAATTCGTTAAAATGTTGAGGTTCGTCAGGCCGCGAATCGCATGCGCCAGTTCCACGATCGTGGTGCCTCCACCAAGTACGATCGTATCTCCATTTTGGATCAATTGTACCGCACGTTTTGCGACTTGCTGTTTGGACTCGATCATAAGACTTTGCCTTTGCACAAAAGGAGGCTCTCCAAGTTCAAAATTGCTTTTGACTGCCCCACCATGCACGCGTTTTAATAAACCTTCCTTCTCCAGAAGATCAAGGTCTCGACGAATTGTCTCCATGGAAACATTAAACAATCGAGCCAATGTAGATGCGTTCACCTTTCCGGTAGCTTGCAACTGATCGAGAATGTTTTTTTTTCGTTCTACAGCCTGAATCGACATCGGGACTCACCTTTCTGTTAAAGTAATATGCACTCTTTTTCCGGTATCCAGGCTTGAACCTGCATGCCTACTGTTAAGGATGAGGTTTGAGGCACGTTCAGTTCGTCAGCATGTATCAAGCAATCATTCGCCTGAATTTCATAACGACGTACGTTTCCTTTGATGGTTACACTCATGACACATCCGTTTACCCAATAACCTGATGTTTTCATCTTGGAAGGAATACTGCTGTCAAATAATCCGATTACTTCGGGCCTAACAGCATAGGTTCCTGCTTGAAGCGACTCCCCCGTTAATCGATAAATGTCTGCGTGAGTTAATACGTTATAGCTACCGATAAAGCGGGCAACAAATTCGTTTTTGGGCGACGCATAAATATGCTCCGGTACCCCACTCTGTACAACCTCACCCTGGTCCATCACAAAGATCCGATCTGAAATGGTCATCGCTTCTTCTTGGTCATGCGTTACAAAGATCATCGTCATTTGTAAATTCTTCTGAATGTTTCTGAGTTCCATTTGCAGGCTTTTGCGGATTTTTGCGTCCAGTGCGCTTAGCGGTTCATCCAGCAACAATATATCTGGTTCTGTCACGATCGCTCTCGCAAGCGCTACACGCTGTTGCTGTCCTCCGGAAAGTTCGTGGGGATAGGCTTTTTCTTTTTCTGACAGATGAATCAGCTCAATTACCTGACGCACTTTTCTTTCTGTTTGGATCTTGTCCATCTTTTGCATTTTCAATCCAAAGGCGATATTATCAAATATCGTCATATTAGGAAACAATGCATACGATTGAAATACCATCCCGACATTCCGCTTTTGGGGAGATAGGTTGGTAATGTTCGTACCATTGACTGTGATCGTTCCGCTGTCTGCTGTTTCCAATCCGGCAATGCAACGGAGCAATGTACTCTTTCCGCATCCGCTCGGACCAAGCAATGTGATAAATTCACCCTTTTCAATCTGAAGGGAGACCTGCTGAAGCACGCTGGTGCCAGCATAATTTTTTTCAACCCTTTCAATCTGTACATAACTCATGACACCTTCTCCTTTGTCTTTCCATTTTGAAGTCTTGAGCCCAGCTTCAACATCACCAGCGAACTGATCAGAACGATCACAAAATACGTTATCACAACCGCACTGGACAAATGCCCATTTTCTTTAAGGCGTTTCATTAGATAGATTTGAATCGTTTCAAAGTGCCCGCCTACGAGAATGTTAGCCAAGACAAATTCTCCGAACAAAATCGAAAGAGATAACAGAGACGAAACAAGAATTCCTGGAATAATGTTAGGCACTATCACTTTAAGGAAAGCTATCCATTTACTTGCTCCCAATATCTCTGCGGCTTCGATCAGCCTCTTGACATCAATCGTTCTCAAGCTGTTTCGAATCCCCTGATACATGTATGGAAGAATCAACACATAATAAGCTCCAACGATGATCCATACGGTTCCCGTCAGGACAATCGGCTTGCTGGAATACATTTTGATCAGTCCCACAGCAGCTACCACACCTGGAATAGCATACGGAAGCATCACTAGCGCCTGGATAAAACGTTCCCATTTTGGAAAATAGACGGTGATCGTAAAAACAGCCATCACCATGGTAATCATGCTGACGAAGAGAGCCAGGATACAGATCAGCAAGGTTCTTCCCATCGCCAGGATAAAGCGCTGATCGGAAAACAGCTCTTGGTACCATGAGAGCGTAAAATCTGAAGGCAAGATCGTATTCGCCCACGTATTGGATATCGAGTACAAAAATGTTGCGGCCAAAGGCAGGAAAAGATACATCCCTACCACGAAGATGACAAGATAGTGGATTGATCCTTTTCTCATTGCAAATCTCTCCTAACCCGACGCATCATTCGTTCGTTAAACCACATCGCTCCAATCATCATCAAGCCCAAGATGACAGCCAACGCGCTTCCCAAATGGGGCTGGCTGATAGCATCTCCGCTTACCAAAGCACCGATGCGTATCGGCACGATATTATAACTGCCCCCTACTAACGCAAATGCGGTTGCATACGCCCCCATGGCATTAGCAAAGAGGATACTAAACGTACCAACAAGTCCTGGAAAAATCACTGGAAGTCCGATATGCCACCAAAATTGCAATGGAGAGGCTCCCAAGAGAGCCGCGGATTCACGCCAGGATTTTTGGATGCCGGAATATGTCGGGTAGAGCATCAGTATCGCTAATGGTATTTGGAAATAGACGTACACCGCTACGAGTCCACTCCAGCTATATAAATCAAAGGAAGAGAGTATATTCCAACCTAGTTCCTTGGATAACAAGGTAAACACCCCGCTGCTTCCAAGTAAAATGATGTAAGCAAAGGCAAGTGGAATTCCTGAAAAATTAGAAGTCATATTAGAGAATGTAATCATGATCGTTTGAATCTTTTTTGGCATTTGCGTAATGGAATAAGAGGCGACCAGGGCAATTACAATCCCAATCAGACTGGAATACAAGGATATCTGCAAACTATTGAGTATTCCTTTAAAATAATAGGGATTTGTCAAAGCTGTTACATAATGAACCCAGCTGTATGCATTATCAGACTGAAAGCTGTCGAGGATCATTCCAATGAGAGGCACGATTTCAAACGCAATGACCAGCACGGCAAAAGGCAGCAATGCAAGCACGGAGAACCAGGTTATCTTCTGTTTCATTTGGACAACTCCTAGCTTTAATTGAGGAAGACCATTCCCTTCTAGCAATGGTCTTCCTGTGATTGGTTCAGATTTAAACGATCATTCCTGAAAAATCATAATCGATCATCACTTCGGACTTAGAGATTCCAAGCAACTGGCAAATAAATGGCGCCATTGCAAGCTGCGGGATCACCTGCTCATGATAGCCCGGCTTCACTCGTTCACCAATGATAAACAAAGGAACATCCCTCTCATCACTACCGGTACCACCGTGATCCCCATCCGTATTCATCCCGTGGTCTGCCGTAATGACGATGTGATATCCTTCCTGCGACCATAGAGGGATCAACTCGGCTAAATAGCTGTCCATTTTAATAGCAGATTTTCGATACTGTTTCGAATCTGATCCGTACAGGTGTCCTGCATTGTCAACCCCCATGGTATGGATATAGAGAAAGTGAGGGTCATGTTTTCTGCGCAGTGCTTCAGCGTCCAACAGAAGATGAGAATCCGGATAGAAATCGTCGTAATAAAACGAACCGTATTGAATGGCCTTAGACTCATCCGCCTGGTGGCGATCAACAAATTTGTCAAATGGAGCCTGGTTGTAAAGCTCGCTTACCCAATAAAAAGCGGTTGCTGCATTGCGCATCCCAAATTCTTTTGTCAAATGAAACAGGCTCTTTTGGGTAGACAGTCGAACCGTGTCATTACTTGTGATCCCATTAACAGATGATGGGGTACCAGTCAACAGCACCTCATAAAGAGGTCTCGACATACTTGGCAGTTCGGACTTTACTTTGTACGATGCGGCTTTATTCAGTTCAACCAGATGGTTTAAATAGCCCATTTGGGAAGTGGCAACTTTATACTGCAAGCCGTCAATCACGACCATAATCACTTTGTTCATGTCAAATCCTCCTATTGTACGTTAACTAATACTTGTTCTTGCCACATTTGAGGAAGCCGTTTTGCTGTTTCTGCCCAGACTTTGTAATCATTGATCGGCTTCGCATTTTGATACTGCTCGAATGGAATCATTTTTTTCATTACATCTTCCGGCAACTTTACATTTGCTCGTATTGGTCGAGCGTAGCCTTTGGCCAAATTGATTTGACCTTCATCACTCAAAATGTACTCACGGGCAAGCATCGCTGCGTGTGGATGCGGCGCATATTTATTGATAATAGTCGTATAACCGCTGACAACGCTGCCCTCTTTTAGAATCGATACTTCGTAACGGTTTGGATCGATTTTGTCCCGGTACCCCAAAGCCGAAAAATCCCACAAAAGCGCAACTGGCACTTCCCCCTTCTCCAGGTTAGTTGGTTTTACATCCATCGATGCTAACCGGCCTTGCTTCGCCAACTCCGCAAAAAAGTCCAAACCAGGTTGGATATTTCCTTCATTTCCGCCGCGTGCCATGGCGGCTGCCAAAACGGTCATTTGTGCCTGATTCGATACTGCAACATCGTCCATAACTACTTTATAGTCGCCTTTTAGCAGATCATCCCATGATGTAGGTGGGTTATTGACAAGCTTCTTGTCTGTGAGAACCGCGATCGTTCCCTGATAAGCAACTGTCCAGTGTCCCTGATCGTCTTTTGCCCAATCAGGAATGTCGTTCCAATAGGATGTTTTGTATGGAATTGTTACCCCTTTTTCGACTGCGACAGGGCCAAATGAGATGCCGACATCCCCAATATCCGCTGTTGGATTATCCTTCTCAGCTTCAAATTTTGCGATTTCTTCTGCACTAGACATATCTGTATCGATGTGCTGCAACCCATATTTCTTGTCAAGATCAGTCCAAGTATCCTTCCAGTTGGCCCACCCGTCTGGCATTCCCAAACTCACAACTTTTCCTTCTTTTTTCGCCAGATTGGTGATCTCTTCGAGCGACAGTTCTTTTCTTGTGTGCTCCGCTGTTGCATCTGATGCCGTATTTGGAGTGGCAGTATTTTGTTGACCTCCACATCCCGTAATGGTAATTGTCATTAAACCCATTGCCAGTACTGTTTTCAGAGCCGATATTCTTATCACTTCGTTCCCCTCCAATTTGCGGTTCGTGTGCGTTTGGTTGTGATTTGCTACATGTATAATATAAAATCGCAATATTAAACACATATGAATTTATCTTGTTTAAAAGATTAATTTCATGTAAATGGAGGATGCAAACATAAGAAAACCCGGAGCGAATGCGCAGCGACAATAAAGTTTTAGACTGAATAATAGAGTATTGAACCGGATAATAAAGAGAGTTTAGTCACATCGGGAATTTAAAATGATTTATTTAGCGATAGTCGAAAACAGCAAAAGAGGTTCCCTAAAACTTATAAATTCTTATCTGTATAAAAAAAAGGAGCGCTATCTCGCAGCGCTCCTCTTCTTTCATGAATTACTCCTCAATCTTCTTTGCTTTTTTGCCAAACCACGTGTTCGCAACCAGCTCGACTACTTGCTTCGGCAATGATTGTGGTGCTTGTATTTCCGTTCCGGCCTTGTCCACTGTGCGGTACAGCAAAGCTTTGTCATCTGCTGGGTCTGACATGGTTTGCAGTGTCCACTCACCGATTTGTCCGGCGCTTGTCCACTCTTCGATCATCAGCTGATACTCTCCCGGAGCCAGCTCGATGTAATCCTCGTCTGTCACATCCACAATCGCATAGCCATCATGCTCGATTTCAGCATCGTATGTATTTCCGTTCGCCGCTTCGTACAGTGCGAGCTCCTCCGGGTTATTCAAGTTTTCTGTAAGATGAGTAAAATCCGCAATCGTCACCTTAATACGCTTTTTCATAGGTACCCCTCCCGTGTTGAACACATCATTTCACACTCTACCACAACATGGTCAGCCCTGCCAATTGTCTCTAAGCAGACGAACATGTTTGATTTCTTCGCGATGTCCCCCTTCTGAGCCTCTCGCCGTTTCCAGGACGATGGGAAGTCCTTGCAATTCGGGTGTTTGCAAAAAGGTGGCGATGGCTGCATCACCGATCATCCCTTTTCCGATGGAGGCATGCCGGTCACGAAAGGAACCACTCGGATAAACGGAATCGTTCAGATGAACGGCACGCAAGCTCGTGAAATAATCGAGCTCACGCATGTGATCGGCTACCTCCCCCCAATCATTCCCTTTCCACAATCCGCTGGCAAATGCATGACACGTATCTAAGCAAAAGCCTACCTTCTGTGGCTCAGCAAACAATTGTCGAACCTGTGTAAGCTCTTCGAGTGTCGTGCCCATCCGGTTGCCTTGCCCGGCATTGTTTTCGATTAACAGCTGGGCTTTTCCATTCCAGCCATCCAGTATTTGATTGACCATCTGGATCATGATTTTGTAACCGGTTAGTACATCAACGCCTTTATATTGGCCAAAATGAACAACCACGCCCAACGCTCCACAAGCTTCGGCAATTTCAAGGTCATTTCGTACGGAGCCCACTGTGACGGCGAATAGCTCCTGCTCCTCGACGCAAAGATTCACCGGGTATGGCGTATGAGCGATCGATAGCATACCGTTTTGCTGACAAAACGAGCGACACCGCTCTGCGTCCCGGGCATCGAATTGCTTGATACCTAAGCTTCTCGGGTTTTTCGGGAAAAATTGAAATGCTAACGCTCCTTCTTTGTATGCAGTTCTTGCCGCCTCCTCGTACCCATGACGAATACTGACATGACAACCGATTTGCAAGGCAATCCCTCCTCTCTCGCTAGCTTCTTATCATTTTTCCCTCTGTCCCTTTTTCTCAATCGAGCACTTGCGTATCCCTGTCAGATCGAATAAACTAAAACTAAACCGAACGTTCAGTCTAGAATAAGGAGCTTTTCTAAAATGTCAAAGCGTCGTCTCGATGGGGAGAAAACCAAACAACATATCGTAGAGAAAGCCACCGAGTTATTTTCTCAGAAAGGCTATTCAGCCACTTCCATTGAGGACATTTGCCAAGCAACTGGAGCGAGTAAGGGCAGCCTCTATTACCACTTCAAAAACAAGGAGCAGTTGTTCCTTCATCTGCTTGAAAAGCAATACAACGAATGGGTAGATCTGTGGCAGGAAAAAGAAAAAGAATTCGAGACATCCATCGATAAACTGTACGGCTTAGCTGCTTTTTTCCTGGAGGATTTTTTGTCCCACCCTCTAAAAAAAGCAGGCGAAGAGTTCTCCGGTAGCCAGCTCGCTGATCCAGTCATTTTGGAACAAGTGCTGGAAATGCTCGGCTCCACGTATACCCTCTATACTTCCCTCTTCCAAGAAGGAATCGACCGAGGCGAGTTCGCTCCATGCGATCCCGAAGAAATGGCGATGATACTGGAGGGGCTCATGAACGGAATCATTAACGTAGGTTATCAAATGGATGACGAGCGTCTTCATGCACTGTTGAAGAGGAGCATTGACGTTTTGCTGCATGGCATTATTGCCAAGTAGCATTTTTTTCACCTTTAATTAGACCGGACGTTCGGTATAACTTTTTGGGAGTGATATGACCTATGAAAGGTCTTTGGGGAAACAAAGTTTTTCTCACCGTTTTTATCACGGATACATTAGAAAATATCGGTATATGGATTCGGAACATGGCCTTGCTCTACTATGTGATGGAGACGAGTGGCAACAATCCGACTGCCGTATCGCTCTTGACCGCTATCGAACTTGCACCGATCCTGGTTTTTTCGATTATTGGCGGGGCATTGGCTGATCGCTGGAATCCGAAGCGAACGATGATAGCCGGGAACCTGTTAAGCGCCCTCTCTGTTTTGGTCATCGTGTATTTGCTCTGGCAAGGAATGTGGATTGCTGTATTCTTTGCGACATTTATCTCTGCTGTGGCGTCGCAGTTCTCCCAGCCTTCTTCTGCCAAGATGATGAAGCGTTATATTCCTGATGAGCAAGTTGCCGCAGCTGTGTCCATTTCACAAAGTACGGGTTCTATTTTTCTACTGCTTGGCCCGATTGTCGGTACTTTCTTCTTTGAAAAGTGGGGCATCTACCCTTCCCTGTTAACGATGGCTGGCCTCTTCTTCGTCTCGGCACTGATTCTCTTGACGCTCCCTACCTCAACTGCCACTGCAACAGAAGAAGGCGGAACCCTCCTTTCTGAGATTAAAGCAGGTTTTGCCTATGTAAAAAAGCGACCAGCCTTGCGCGGGATCGCGATTACCTTTGCATGTCTGGGGTTATCCTCGGGGTTTATTAATTCGCTAGAGGTATTCGTCGTCACGGATCGTCTTTTACTCTCCAAAGAAGCCATTCAATGGTTTACTGCTTTAGACGGATTGGGGATGCTGTTGGGCGGCATTATTGCTTCCATTTACCTCGATCGCCTGAATGGTCGCTGGATTATTACAGGTGGATTAATCTTCTTCGCGCTCTCTGTCGCCGTAGAAGTTCTCTCTATTTGGGTATACGTAACCGCAGCGATGCGCTTTTTCACCGGAATTGGAATGGCATTTTTACAGATCGTGATCAGTACGTTCATGATCAAGCTCGTTGATGAAGCGTTTATTGGACGAGTGAATGGAACGATTTCACCGCTCATGATCGGACTCATGATGGTCGGTTCTTTTTTGGCAGGCCCACTCATGCAGATAACTTCGTTGATCACGGTTTTTCTGATAGCATCCGTAATCATTTTACTCGCTGCATGGGGATGTGCACGAATCAAGTGGGATTCGCCAGAGGTTACACCAGATGGGGCTAGCCATCTGCTCGAACACAAACAAGCGCAAACTCTATCGTAAGAGAATGCGCCCAAGCAAAAAGCTGTCCACCATACGGACAGCTTTTTCTACTAAATGCTATGTTTTTACAATGAGGAGTGGTGTTTTCGTACGATGAATCGTTTTAAATGTAACACTACCAAGCAGCGTCCCTGCAACTGCACCTTGGCCATGATGACCGAGCACAACCAGTCCAGCGTTGATTTCTTCTGCCGTCTGGCGGATCACAGTAGCTGGATCTCCAACTACAACCTTGCTTTCAAAAGGAAGCGATGCAGCTTCAAGCAACTCCTCGCAAGGTTTTAGCGTTTCACGTCCCCAACCTTCGAGTGTATTCATGTTATCCCAGCCTACGCCGTACACACCTGCGTATGTGACTGGTGGGATGACTACGGACAGGAGCGTATACGATACATCCGGGAGATGCTGCCCCATCTCGATGGCTTTTTTCGCAGCTTCCATCGAATGATCGGAGCCATCTACTGCAATGAGTACTTGATTCCAAGGGAAACGACTCTCATCTGTCTCCTCCGCAATGAGGAAGACCGGAACTTTGACATCGTGGAGTGTCGGATAGCTGACGCTTTGCAACAGGAAGCCTGTAATGCGACCGTAGCCATGTGTACCCATTACGATGGCAGCATAGTCATTCGCTGCGTGCTTCGCAATGACTTCATGCGGCTCTCCGAACTCAATCTCCAGTTCATAGGTGATACCGGCTTCTTCTACGATCGACAGGAATTTTTTCAGATCATCTCTTGCTTCATCCAATTGATAATCTTCAACGACCTCTCGTCCCAACCTTCTGACAACATTGCGTGAAGGGAACGGCGGGATGGCATGAAGCAATGTGATATCATGCTTATTTTTGGCGTAGGCCAGCGCGAAGCGGACCGCCTGAATGGACTGCGCTGAGAAATCGACAGGGACTAGAATACGGGACATAATGACACGTCCTTCCTCTTTTTCATCTGGCAAATGTGGTGTTACTCTATGTATCCATCTGCCTTGAGTTCATTGTAGCCCTGTGAGCCCTACGTGTATGTAGGGGTATTCCCTGATCTTGGTAGGGATATTCCCTGATAGGGAGTCCTATTCTTTCCAGGTTCTAGTCCATGATAGCTGTGATAAAAATAGTAGGCTTTTCACTCAAATCAATATCCGTAATCTCATGATCATCCACCATCCGCCGATTCGCCTGCTGGTCTCTTCGAATGACCCGAACGACTGGGCGCGAAGGCAAGCCTCTATTTTGGTCAATGATCACACCGATCTCTCCTGTCGACAGCTTCAGCGAGGTTCCTGTCGGGTACATGGCAATCGAGCGCAAAAAGTGAATGACCATTTTATGATCAAAGCGTTTCTCCGCGAGCCCCATGACTTTTTCGCAAGCCTCATACGCTGGCAACGTCTCCTCTTCCTCTGAGAAAGGCGAGATGAGATTATCATAGTAGTTGCAAATCGCAACAATCTTGGCGAAATCATGAATCTCATCGCCAGTCAATCCTCGTGGCTGCCCACTACCATCCACCCATTCATGATGCTGCAAAGGAACGTGTGCGGAGACAATGCTCATTTCATGTTTTTTTCGCAACAGATTAAAGCCCAGCCACGTATGATGATTGGTTTTGCTGTTCTTTTTGTAGGCTGGGGCTTCCTTGTCGACTGACAGCTTTCCAATGTCATGCAAGAGGGCTCCGATGGCGAGCTCTTTTAATTGAGCCGAATTATAGCCTAAACCTACGCCCATTACGGTTGCCATCATGCACACATTCAAGGAATGAATGTACATAGCGTTGTCATTCGTGCGAATTTCTCCCAGATTCAAGAGCACGCGGCGATTTCTCAAGGTTTCGTCGATAATACTTCCCACTGATTTTTGAATACCGCGGACATCAAAATTTTTTCCAGTCTGTACACACGAAATCGCTTGCGACAGATTGCGGATGGCGTCCTTCCGAGTAGTCTCCGTGACGACCTCCTGCTCTTTCACTTCATCGAGCAGCGGGTCTTTGATGCTTAGCATCGTGACGCCAAACCGACGCAATTTATTAATCATTCCGACAGTCAGTTGGACACCTGCATGCAAGAGCGTCAAGCCCTCGCTTGTATAAATGCTTCGAGCCAAAACGTCCCCTGGCTCTACTAGGTCTACATTCACATATTTCATGGGGTCTTTCCTCCTGATTCCATCCTCCCCTGATGCTTCTTCCCTATCTTCGCTTTGGAAAAACCTTTTTCGCATGATTTTGCCGAAAAAACATCCACGGGACAATGCCTCCTCATTTTTCACTTGTTCCTGCCAAGATCAAGCCATGTACAAAGCCCAGAAAATTGGGCGCGTGCATCCTGGTAGCCTTGCCGGTAATAATGCTCGAGCTTCTCCTCTTGACGTTCAAAACCTCGTAAAAAGGTACCCGCTGGTGGTGCGATGACAAACGCTCTGCCTTCCTTCTGCATCTCTTTGACCTGCTCTATAGCCTCGCAATAGATGCGAAAATGGCGAATGAACGCCTGGCACAAGCTCGTACTTCTGGAAAAAAGACGCTCGACACGCGAAAGCTTGCGCATCCATTCACCTGGCGGACAAGAAGAAGTCAGCACAATAATATGCTTTTGATTGCCATCAAGAATGGACTTCATGAAAGGTACCGGATGCACAATGCCCCCATCCCATAGCTTACGTCCATTGACCGTAACCTTTGGTGATAGAAACGGAAGACTGCACGAAGCTCGAATCACATGGAAAATATCCTCACAGTCGTCTTTCGTAAAGTAAACGGCTTCCCCTGTCGCGCAATCCGTTGTGACGACGACAAACTGTTCCTTTGCTTCACGAAACCGATCAAAGGCGAACGGCTCCAGCTTGTAAGGCATTTCATTGAAAATAAAATCCATGCCAAACAGCGAGCGCTTCGTAATTAAGTTTTTATAGTGAAAGTAACGGGGATCGTGAATGTATTTCGTATGATAAATCTTGCCCAATCCGCACTGCCTCGCCAAGTATGCCGCTCCATTGCACGCACCTGCTGACACGGCAATCACATACGGGATGTAAAGCTCCTGCTCCATGAAGTAATCCAGAACGCCAGCGGTATAAATCCCACGGCTTCCCCCTCCCTGCAAAACGAGTCCAACCTTTTCCATACCAATCACCCATTTGATGTCATTTACCCGTAGTATGAATGGTTGCCCAACGAAACATGCAGGGCGGAATCGTGCCAATCAAAAAACGACCCTCAAACGGGGTCGCCACTCAATCGTCTTTTTTCATCATACTGTACTCATCACGGACCATTGCTACGTTTTCCCCTTGCTGTGTCAACTCCAGCTTATAGAGGATATCGGCAAGCACCACCGCATAGATCAAGGTTAATTCCCCGGTATTGACAGGCTCTCGAAAGTAACTCCCGATCATCTCATAGCCTTTTCGCTTAAAGGATTCGGTATCTTCCGCTTCCAGTGCTTCGCATAGCTCTTCAATCAGATCATCCAGTGCCAGCCTTGCGCGTTCATAGACATCTGGCTGGTCATGTGATAAAGCGTCTGACTCTTTGGTCGTACCCACTTACCCCTCCTCCTTCTACTCCTAGAGTGGGGCACGTGAAGAGGCTTTATGCAGATTCTTGTTCCGTTTTCTTTGCAGGGGGGACTCGGATTCCCGTCAGCGCCTGAAACAGTACGCGTTGGTACTTCTTCTCGGCATCAGGATCAGGCCGATCCAGTAGTGTTCCGACCACCGCCCCTAAAAAGCCGAGTGGTATGGAGACCAACCCAGGATTCGTCAGTGGAAATAGAGGCTCCACACGAATAAGTCCAGTTAAGGGATGCATAACAGTCGGTCCTAAAATGACAAGGACTACCGATGCCGTTAACCCTGTCAGGACACCACAAATCGCTCCCCGCACGGTAAACCGCTTCCAATACAACGTAAACAACAGCAGTGGCAAATTGGAGGATGCTGCTACGGCAAACGTAAGCGCAACGAGAATCGCCACGTTCATTTTTTCTGCACCGATAGCCAGCCAAATGGAGATTACGCCCACTGCAACTGACGATAGCTTTGCCATGGTGACCTGTTCTTTTTCCGATGCCACCCCTCGCCTGATCAGATGACTGTAGACGTCATGCGCGAACGCAGAAGAGGCGGAGAGCACGAGTCCTGTCACGACTGCCAATATCGTCGCGAAGGCAACGGCAGCAATATACGCCATCAAAAACTCTCCACCAAGAGCATCCGCCAAGAGCGTGACCGTCAGATTCCCCCCGAAGCCTACATTTTTCAATGCCTCGTAGCCTACAAACGTACTCGCTCCGAATCCGAGAAAGATCGTCATCAAATAAAAAGCGCCGATGACCCAAGTTGCGGTGTAAATCGAATTACGAGTCGTCTTTGCATCCTTGACAGTGAACAACCGGGAGATAATATGAGGGAGCCCAGCGGTACCGAGAATCAAAGCCAAATGCAAAGAGATCGTTTCCAGCGGATCATGAAGTTGATTACCCGGCTGTAAAAACTGTTCCTGAAGAGGGGTAATCGTACTCACATGTGAAAACATTTCGGAGAAGCTCCAATCAAAACGGGCAAGCACAATCAGACTTAGGATCAATGTCCCTGTCAGGAGCAAAATTGCTTTAATAATCTGAACCCAGGAGGTCGCTACCATCCCGCCGAACACCACGTAAAATGTCATTAGGCTCCCGACAATCAGGACAGCCGTATCGTAACGAACTCCCAATAAATAATGAATGAGGGCACCTGCCCCAACTAATTGCGCCAGCATGTAAAAAATCGTAATTAATAGAGTCGTACAAGCAACAACGCCACGCAGCCAAAGACTGTCAAACCTGACGGCAATCGCGTCTGCCAACGTATAGCGTCCCAAATTATGCAACGGCTCGGCAACTAAAAACAAAATAATCAGATAAGAGACAAAAAAGCCAATCGCATACACGAACCCATCAAAGCCGTACATCGCAATCGTTCCCGCAATCCCCAAAAACGAGGCAGCACTCATGTAATCGCCTGCAATGGCAATGCCATTTTGTAATCCGTTCAAGCGATTTCCTGCTGCATAGAAGTCTTTCGTCGTCCCCGTCTGTTTGGCAGCCGAATAAGTGATGGCCATCGTTCCGATAATGACGGCAAGGAAAAAGATGATCGTCGTCACGGACAATACCTCTCCCTTCTTGCAAAAATGAAAAAAAGACCAGGGGTTAACCCCAGCCTTCTCTTCGTGGCATGAGCTTCCTACGTTTACTGTTTCTACGCTGAATCTTTCATTCCTGTATTCGCTTTCACCAAAATTTCATCGTACTTCTTATCATCACGGGAGCTGGACAACAAGGTCCCGATCCATGCTGCCAAAAATCCTAACGGGATCGAGACAATGCCCGGATTCGGCAACGGGAACAGTGCTTCGCCGATCAAAATGGCTTTTCCAGCTACAGGATTCCAAACGTTCGGACTCAGCGCAACCAGAATGAGAGAGCTGAACAGACCGACAAGCATCCCGCTGATTGCTCCTGCCGTATTGAACCTTTTCCAGAAGATCGTGAACAAGATCACTGGTAGATTTGCACTCGCCGCTACTGCGAAAGCCAGGGCAACAAGGAAAGCCACGTTCAGATTTTGCGCAAACAAGGCGAGCAAGATAGAGACAATCGAGACTCCGACAGATGCCCATTTGGCCATCTTCATTTGCTCCTTTTCTGTTGCTTTTCCTTGGCGTAATACATGTCCGTAAAAGTCGTGTGCGAAGGCAGAAGCAGCAGTAAGCACCAGCCCGGCCACTACTGCGAGAATGGTAGCGAAGGCAACCGCAGATACGAAGGCGAATAAGAAGTTCCCGCCTAATGCTTGCGCTAAAAGTGGTGCTCCCATGTTGCCCGCAGGGTCCATATTCCCCGCACCGACAAACGCTGCTGCACCGAAGCCGAGGAAGATCGTCATGACATAGAAGGCGCCAATGATCCATGTCGCGTACACGACCGATTTGCGAGCTGTTGTGGCATCCTTAACGGTGAAGAAACGAATCAAAATATGCGGCAATCCCGCTGTTCCTAGCACAAGCGCGAGATTCAGTGAAATAGTATCGAGCCCCACTTTAAACTTGTTGCCAGGATTGAGGAATTGGTCTCCCAATGGTGTCGCCGTCTTCATTTGCTCGAACATTTTCAAGAGATTAAAATCGAATTTGGCGAAAACCATCATGGAGATGATGAATGTCCCGACCATCAACAAAACCGCTTTGACGATTTGCACCCACGAGGTTGCCGTCATCCCACCGAACACGACGTAGATCGTCATCAATGCCCCTACGATTAATACGGAGGTCGTGTAATCCAGCCCCAAGAGTAGCTTGATCAAGGCACCTGCTCCGACCAATTGCGCGATCATGTAAAAAATCGAGATGGCAATCGAATTGAGAGCGGCGACACCACGAACCTTTTTATTGTCAAAACGGGCGGCTATCATATCAGCCATCGTGTATTTTCCTAAATTACGCAAAGGCTCTGCTACCAAGTAGAGCACAACGAGATACGCGACAAGAAAACCGATACTGTAGAAGAAGCCATCAAACCCGCTCAACGCAATCATCCCTGCGATCCCAAGGAAGGAAGCAGCCGACATGTAATCTCCCGCAATCGCAAGGCCGTTTTGCCAACCCGTCAAGCCTCCTCCGGCGGTATAAAACTCACTAGTCGTGTTCGTCTTTTTTGAAGCGTAAAAGGTGATGACAAGTGTCAAAAGAACAATGACAAGAAAGAGTAAAAATGCAGTAACGTTCATTAGCCCCTTCCACCTGCCTCTTGTTTGATTTTCTCTACGAGTTGATCAAACTGCTCTGCCCGCCTGGTGTACAGGATACAGAGACCCCATGTCATGACGAACTGAGCAAAGGCAAATACCCACGCCCACGAAATAGCTCCAAACGCTGGTTGATTCAATACGGTGAAGTAGGAGGTTAAAATCGGAAGGGTAAAGTAAAATACGAAGAAAAAAATAGAAGATGGCAAAATAAACGCTTTTTTTCTTCTCAAGAGCTCTCTAAAAGTGGCTGACTGAATCACTGCGGCATAATCAACAGCGTCCTTCTTCTTATCCTCGGCTTTTTTTGCCGAAGCGGATTTGCCCATGGGAACCTCCCCCTCATCTACAAAATGTAAGCGCTTCCTACATTGTAGAGAATCCTTTTCTACCCGTGTATTTTTCTGCGTAAGATGTCGGGGAGAGTGTGTCAGTGGCAGATTTTTAACCACGATCTGCAAATCTTGAGTAACAGGTTTACTCCTCGAGACGTTTGAGCAAATCCTTGGCGGAGGTCCGGGATACGGGAATACGTGGTCTTCCTTCTCCCTTCAAAATCAGATTGTAGGCTCCGTTGAACCATGGTTCGAGCTCGCTTACGAAGTGAAGATTGACCAGATAGCTTTTGTGGGTACGAAAAAAGTCGTATGCGAAAAGCTTATCCGCCAGTTGTGTCAGAGTCATCCGCGTCGCGTAGGTTGCTGTTTGGGTGACGATTTGCACATATCGCTCCTCCCGTACTGCATATACAATCGTCGCTGGATCAATGACGACTAATCTACTATTGTCTTCTACCAACAGCTTGGTTCGTTTTGGCTGGACAGGGTCTGCTTTCGGCTTGACCAGACGCTCGCGTATCCGTTGCATCGTTTCGACCAGCCGCTTCGGCTCTGTAGGCTTCAACAAATAATCGACGGCGTACAGCTTAAACGCATCGATAGCAAATTCCTCGTACGCGGTACAAAAAACGATCAGGGGATGCTGCTTGCGTGATGCGAGCATTCTTGCTGCCTGTGCCCCTTCCAGCTCAGGCATTTTCATATCGAGGAAGACGACATCCGGTTCGTGCACATCGACCATTTCCAACAGCTCTCGCCCGTTGGTGGCATAGGGCAACAGTTCTACGTCTCCTTCTTGTAGTAATAAATAACTCAGTTCTTCGCGTGCTAGTCGCTCGTCTTCTGCAATCATGACGCGTATTGGCATCAGGCACTCACCTCTTTTGTAATCGGAATGGTAAAGGTAATCGTACTGCCACCTTCTTGTTTATTGGCAAAATGAAGTTGGGCATCTTGTCCGCACAAGCTGATCAGACGCCGGTTGACATTATGGATGCCAATTCCGTTGCCCTCCTTACTCTCCATTGGCACCTTTCCCAGAACTGGCAACAAGTTGTCGGGAAAGCCTTCGCCATTATCTTCGATTTGAAAAACAACGTGCACATCCTGCCGTTTCACATGAAGGATGATCTCACCGCCGTTCGTGATGTCGCGAACCCCATGCTGAATGCAATTCTCAAATAACGGCTGCAACGTGCCAGGAGGAATAAGGGCTTCCTCTACCCCCGCATCAATGATGGTGCGAACGGCGAATTGCTCGGAAAATCTGATTTTGATAATTTCCAAATAAGCATGCAGGTGATCCAGCTCCTGTCTCACGGTGACAAGGGGACTCGCTGTGAGCTTCAGGTTGAATCGCATGAACACGCCAAGCTGAATGGTCATATGCCGAGCTAGCTGCGGATCAATTCGTATCAAGGTCACAATGGAATTCAATGTGTTGAACAAAAAGTGAGGATGAATCTGTGCCTGAAGCATTCGCAACTCTGCATCCTTCATTAATCCTTTCATTTGCTCCGTGAGAGATAGGGTCAATTGATTGGAGATTAGGTTGCCCAGCCCTTTTGCTAGTGCTTCCTGGACTTTTCCGATTTGTTGTGGCCTCCGATAATAGAGTTTGATCAGACCAACGACGCTGTCCCCCTCTTTAATCGGCACGAGAATCGCTGCATGCAGGTTGCAATTTTTGCGCTTGCACCCGACGCTCTCGCGCGTCAATCCCTTGTCAATTCCACCGCTATACAGAGCCCGCTTATCGAGCTCACTATGGAGCGCTTCTCCCGGATGATGATGATCTGCCCCCACTCCAACGTGTGCTAGAAGCCGTTCTCGATCCGTTACCGCAACGGCTGCTGCTTTCGTTTCTTTTTGTAAGACAAGGGCTGCTGACTGAGCCGTTTGCGGTGTGAGCCCCCTTTTCAGGTGTGGCAAAATTCTTTCCGCTATCGTAAAAGAACGCTCCGCCTCAATGGCAGCCGAACGTTCTGCCTCTTGCAAGGCCACCCGGATCATCGTCGTAAAAATCGCAATCGAAACACTGTTCGTCAGCACCATCGGAATCCCAATCACATTGACCATCGTTCGCGCCAACTCAGGCACATCCGCCATGATCAATAAAAGCGACATCTGAATAATAGGTGCGAACATGCCGATGAACATGGCTTTGGACGGAGAAATAACCCGCTCCTGCGAGAAAAAACGTGCTACATATCCTGCCAGCAACCCCGTGATCGGGATCGACAAGCCCATTGATGCTGCGGCGAATCCTCCCAATTGAAAGACATGAAGCCCAGCAATGACACCTGCCCCCAGACCAACGAAAGGCCCGCCGAGCAAACCACCAATGACGACCCCTACCAAAGTAGAGTTGGCGATAATTTCGTCATGTGACAAACGAAATATCCAAAATGCAGGAAGATAGCTCTCCCCTTGCACGACCACTCCTGCATATGTACCCGCAATCCCAAACAACCCGAACATGACCGAAAATGCGATTGACGTCCCTACGTGCAATTCACGGTCTAAAAGCTGGCGAAACAACGGTGTCCTTGTCAAAATAAATGCTAGCGTCAAAAGAATACCCATTCTTTCAATGAGCAATAACGTGAGATTGTCCACCGCAGCCTCCCTTAGTTTAAATCTTCTATAAATTCCGCATATTACCCGCAATTCCCTGCTGGACAGACAACCTCGCTAGGCTGATTGCATACGCTGTGTGTGCAATGCTTCAGGAGAAGGGTGATCATATCATGTGTGGAATTGTAGGATGGATTGATTGGGAAAAGGACTTATCTGGTGAACGTGATGTGCTGCAAAAAATGACCCAATGCCTCAAGGATCGAGGCCCTGATGCAGAAGGCTTTTGGCTGACTCCTCGTGCGGCCCTCGGTCATCGTCGCCTTGTGGTCGTAGACCCTGCTGGCGGACAGCAGCCTATGTCGGCTCTCAAAAACGAACATGCCTGCACCATGATTTACAATGGTGAATTGTATAATACCGAGGATTTGCGAGCAGAACTGCTTGCTTGCGGACATACCTTTCAATCTCACTCGGATACGGAGGTACTTTTGCACACGTATTTGGAGTGGGGGCCAGATTGTCTGTCAAAGCTAAACGGCATCTTTGCTTTTGCGATCTGGGACGAACGCGAACAAAGATTGTTTGTCGGCCGTGACCGTATGGGGGTTAAGCCGTTGTTTTATGCACAAAGAGGCAGTTCCTTTCTGTTTGCCTCCGAGCTCAAAGCCTTGCTCGCTCACCCCGATGTCAAACCAGAGCTCTCTCGTGAAGGCTTGGCGGAGGTTTTCGGAATCAGTCCCGCTCGTACGCCTGGCCATGGTGTTTTTCACAACGTACATGAGGTTCGGCCCGGCGCTTATCTGTTGGTGACGCGTGATGGTGTCATGCAAAAACGCTACTGGCAGCTCGAAAGCCACCCACATACAGATGACCTGGAGACGACAGCAGAACGTGTCAGGGAGTTAGTCACAGATTCGATTGAACGCCAATTGGTTGCGGATGTTCCCGTTTCGACCCTCTTATCAGGCGGGTTAGACTCGAGCATTATAACAGCGATTGCGGCAGATCATTTTCAAAAAACAGGCCGCGGAACCCTGCACAGCTACTCCATTGATTACGTAGACAACCGAAAACATTTCAAGGCAAGTACTTTTCAACCGAATGAGGATGAACCATATGTGCAGCTCGTTACAAAGTTTCTCGGAACCCAGCACCATACGATTGAGTTCGACACAGACGATTTAATTGAATCCCTGAAAACAGCGACACTCGCCCGCGACTTGCCGGGGATGGCTGATGTGGATGCGTCCCTTTACCTGTTTTGCCGAGAAATTAAAAAAGAGACGACCGTCGTCCTCTCTGGAGAATGCGCCGATGAAGTATTTGGTGGGTACCCGTGGTTTCATCGCGAGGAACTGCTGAATGCCGGGACGTTCCCCTGGTCGAGAGCAACGAAACAACGTGCCTCCTGGCTATCCCCTGATCTTCGCGATTGGGTCAAACCCGAGGAATACGTTGCCATGCGATATGAGGAATCTCTCGATGAAGTTCCACATCTTCCAGGCGAAGATCCAATGGAAGCTCGCCGACGGGAAATGTTTTATTTGAATATAACGTGGTTCATGAACACGCTGTTGGATCGCAAAGACCGAATGAGTATGGCGGCCAGTCTGGAAGCGCGCGTCCCGTTCTGTGACCACCGCATCGTGGAATACGTCTGGAACATCCCATGGGATATGAAGACGCATGGGAATCGGGAAAAAGGAATTTTGCGAAAAGCCATGGAAGGAATCTTGCCTGATGAGGTTTTGTATCGCAAGAAAAGCCCGTACCCGAAAACACATAATCCCGCCTATACGGAAGCTGTTCGCTCTTGGCTGCTGGACATATTAAACGACTCTTCCTCTCCACTGCTTCAACTGGTAGATGTTCCAACGATTCGAAAAATTGCCGAGTCAGATGCACAGGCTTCGAGCATTCCGTTTTTCGGTCAGCTCATGAGTACACCCCAATTGTTCGCCTATCTCGGCCAATTGGATTATTGGCTGCGGGAATACCGTGTTTCCATTCGTGCCTAACGACATTACAAAAGCTCCTCGCCCCTTATGATTCGGGGGAATTGAGGAGCTTTTCGTTACTTTTTGGTTCTTCCCCGTTGCTTGGTTCTACGTACGGGTTGTGCCTTCGGGTTGAGGGGTATGGTAGCAATAGATTGATATCTCAGATCAAACTGCTCGCCTGAGCGTTTCATGATCGTGAACGTTTTGGTTGCGCCGACTCGGATCAAACGGTAGTCGACTCTTGTTTTTTTCCCTCCCCCGCTCAGTATCGCAGCCACGGTCCGATGATCCGGCTGATTCACTTTTATCTGCAACGACAACACGGTTGCAGGAAAAGGTGGGATGTCACGATAAGGAACACAGAGCTTTCCTTTCAGCATCCGCAAATGGAGATTCCGAATCATCACTTCCGTCAATTGCTTCCCCCAATACCGGCGGAAAATACGGGAGATTTTTCGTTTTGTGTTGTATTTTTCGGGCAATGGCGTGTAATCCACACCGTTTACGGTATACACAGGCTTTCCTCTCGGCGAATTCGCGATCTGAGTCCAGACATGCTCTGCTGATGTGATAAACTGCTTGAGCCTCTGCAACTCATCCAAGGATTTCACCTCCTCCATAAACCGTATGGTGGTGGGCTTATGCTAGTACGCCCGATTTCAGCGTTTCAAACGTAACGGACAACAATTCTGAACATACATATAAATTGCAATCATATTATCGAGATGATAGAATATAAACCGCTTTCACTTCTCCTGTCGGGAAGTGCGTTTTTTTGCCCTTTAAGTTTAGTACTATTTAATTTCTCGGAGGTTGTAATGAATTTCATCATTCCCATCGCTGGCTTACTCATCGTGATCGGGTTAGCATTGTTAGGGAGCAATGGACGTAAACAGGTCAAATACAAACCGATCATCGTCATGATTGCTCTGCAATTTTTGCTTGCCTTTCTTCTTCTGCATACCAAGTTTGGGTTTATATTCGTTTCAGCCATTTCCAAATCGTTTGAAAAGCTTCTTGCTTTTGCTGCGGAAGGGATCAATTTCGTATTTGGCAATCTGGCAAACGACGGACAAATGTCCTTTTTCCTTGGTGTATTGCTCCCAATCGTCTTCATTTCAGTCCTCATCGGTATTTTGCGGCACTTCAAGATTTTACCGATTATCATGAAGGCAATTGGCTTTGTTCTGAGCAAAATTAACGGCATGGGTAAGCTGGAGTCTTACAACGCTGTCGCTTCTGCTATTGTCGGCCAAAATGAAGTCTTCATCACTGTGAAAAAGCAGCTCGGCTCCTTGCCGGAGCACCGTCTGTATACGCTTTGCGCGTCAGCCATGTCCACTGTTTCGATGTCGATTGTCGGTGCGTACATGACGATGATTGAGCCAAAATACGTTGTCACGGCCCTATTCTTGAACTTGTTTGGCGGCTTTATTATCGCATCGATCGTCAACCCTTATACAGTGAACGAAGAAGAAGATTTACTGGAGATTCAAAACAATGAAAAGCAGTCCTTTTTCGAAATGCTCGTCGAGTACATCATGGACGGCTTCAAGGTAGCCGTAGTCGTTGGCGCAATGCTGCTCGGTTTTGTTGCCTTGATCGCGGCTGTGAATAGCTTGTTCGGCATGATTTTCGGCTGGACATTCCAAGAAATGCTTGGCTTCGTCTTCGCTCCTTTTGCCATCCTGATGGGCATTCCTTTTGCGGAAGCGATGACGGCTGGTAGTATCATGGCGACGAAGCTCGTAACGAACGAGTTTGTGGCCATGATCGAGCTGGGCAAAGTCGTATCTGAACTGAGCCCACGTACAGTAGGAATTCTCTCTGTCTTCCTCGTTTCGTTCGCGAACTTCTCCTCCATCGGCATTATCGCTGGTGCGGTGAAAGGGCTGAATGAGAAACAATCCAATGTAGTCGCTCGCTTTGGGTTGAAGCTGTTGTTCGGTGCCACACTGGTTAGTCTTTTGTCTGGTGTCGTCGTCAGCTTCGTCCTGTAAGTGACATAAGAAAGTGTCCCTCTGCTATGTGCAGTAGGGACACTTTTTTGTATGCAAAGGGTATAGCTAAAGTTCTATTACAAAAAAAGGATGATTGCATGGTTTGTGGAAATGAACCAAATAAAAAAATATTTGGAGGAGATAAAATGAGTGACATTGGAATAAATGAACCGAGTCAAAAGCTCGACATCGGTGGAGTTAGACTATGTTTCAAATATTTTGGTGAAATACGTGATTTTCCGACGGTGGTTTTTGATTCTGGTTATGGGTGTACATTGAACTACTGGAGTTCGATTGGTGGTGACATTTCAAAGCATACTAGGATGTTCATTTATGACCGAGCAGGTATAGGGGAAAGTGAAAGTGATAAAAGACCTCGTCATAGTCAGCAAATCATTGAGAATCTTAGAAGCTTGCTTCAGAAAGCAAACGTGTCTCCCCCTTACGTTTTGGTCGGGCACTCTTTTGGAGGATTGAATGTTCGACTATATGCAAGTACATTCCCAGAAGAGGTTGCCGGAGTGATTTTATTAGATCCATGTCATGAAGATCAAAATAAAGTCATGGTTCCTTTGTTCTCTGAAGAAGTTCAAGCAGCGTACTATAGTCAGTTTGTTCTTGAAGGTTCTATTCAAGAGATGGAAGAAAGCTTTGAACAAGCTCGAAATTCTAAATCACTTGGCAACAAGCCACTCATTGTCGTATCGGGTACATTACAACCTCATCATAATCCCGAATCTATGGCTGCTTGGGTCCACTTACATAAAGAGCTTACGAAATTATCAACCCGCAGCAAGCATATCATCGTTGAAAATGCTGGACATGCCATTCATATTGATCAGCCAAATGTTGTCGTAGATATCATTAAAGACATGCTCCTTTTGTGTAAAGCTCAAAAATAATTAAGATGAATTAGTTTTACAGCAACTATGATCATTGGACAACTCCCTCACTATAACCCTTGCTATCCTTTCGGGTAATAAAAGTAACCAGCGAGTGTCCGGCTACAATCGAGACACTCGCTGATTTTTATAGTATGACCTTTTCTACATCGACACGTCCGGAAAAAAAGGTAGCTCCTCCCCCCATGTCCGCGATGCGATCCGGGGTCAGCGCATTTACATGATGCTTTGAGTGAGGAGCATCAGCCCACAAGCCTTGACTGACCACCACTCCCGGTAAAACATTTTCTCCTATCGATACAACCAGCTCGCATTCTCCCCGCTCATTCCATATGCGGACCGTATCTCCGTCACTTATGCCTGATACAGACGCATCTGCCACATTCATATGCAAACGTGGTATTTTTTCCATCTTCTGATGTTTTTCATTATTCGAGAACGTGGAGTTCAAATAATTGTGATTGGGCCCCGGGACAAATAAATACGGGAAATCCCCATCATTCACCAATGGCGTGTACGTTGGTAATGGGGGCAGCCCTCGTTTTGCCATTGCTTGCGAGAAAAGCTCAATTTTACCACTTGGGGTGGGCAGGTGTTCCAAAAAGAAAGGTTCCAGATTGGCTTTGGCATATTGTTTTTCGACCAAAGTTTCATACGTGATTCCTTCCAGATGAGGATTGCCGTGCCCCTCCAACGCCTGTCTGACCATCTCTGCATCACTGTCTTGAAAAACAGGTTCGTCATATCCCATGGCAGCAGCCAGCAAACGGAAAACTTCCGTGTTGGACTTGCTCTCTCCAAATGGGGCGATCACTGGTTGCTGGAGTTGAATGTAATGATGCCAATAGGACGTGTAAAAATCCGTATTTTCATAAGAAGACGTCGCTGGCAAAACGATATCGGCATAGAGAGCCGTCTCCGTCAAAAATAAGTCGTGTACGACCGTGAACAAGTCCTCTCTCGCCAAGCCTTCCCGAACTTTGTTTCCATCCGGTGCAACAATGGCTGGATTGCTCGTATAGACGAAGAGCGATTTGACCGGCGGTTCTGTATCGAGCAACGCTTTTCCAAGTTCATTCATATTGATGACTCTCGTCTGTTTATTGTCCAGCAAATCTGGTCGCTGCACAGCAAGCTTATTGTGCTCCAAGAAACCTTTATTCCCTTTATTGGCCCCACCGCCTTTAACGAGCCACTGCCCTGTCAGGGCCGGAAGACAAGCAATCGTCCTTACACACATTCCGCCATTGTCGTGATGCTGAATGCCATTTCCAATGCGAATAAAGGAAGGAGATGTGTTGCCATACATTCTCGCCAATTTGTAAATATCATCGACAGGGACACCCGTTATGGCAGATACAGTAGCAGGATCGTAGGTGCGTACATGCTCCTTGAGCTCTTCATGTCCTACTGTATACTTTTCCATAAAGGCTGAATCTACCAAGTTTTCAGCAAAAAGCACATGCATGATGCCCAATGCCAAAGCCGTGTCTGTTCCAGGTAAAATCGGGATAAACCAATCAGCCCATCGACCCGTCTGATTTTTATGGACATCAATCACGACGATCTTCGCCCCATTTTTTCGAGCCTGTTCCGCAAACACCACTTGATGCATGTTCGTGCTAACCGTATTGATCCCCCACATGATAAACAGCTTGGAATGAACGGTGTCTTCCGGATCTGTTCCAAAGGCTCCGCCCATCGTGTAGCTGTACCCTACAGCCCCTGCACTGTTGCATATCGTTCGGTCAAGCTGACTGGCCCCCATACGATAGAAAAAACGGCGATCCATTCCTTCCACACTAATCCGCCCCATGTTTCCGTAAAAGCTGTAAGGCAAAATGCTCTCGGGACCATCTGAGTCGATCAAGGCACGCCAGCGTTCGGTTATGGTAGTGATGGCTTCCTCCCAACTGATTTGAACGAACTCCCCGCTCCCTTTTTTGCCAATACGCTTCAACGGATGCGTGAGTCGCTTGGGATCGTAAATGCGCTCTGTCATGTTCCGGACTTTGTTGCAAATATTCCCCTTCGTCACCGGATGGTTCGGGTCCCCTTCAATTTTGACGATTTTCCCCGCCTGTTTATGAAGGAGCAATCCACATTGGTCCGGGCAATCAAGTGAACAGACTGCTGGAAAAACACCGTTTTCCTGGGTTGTATAAGTCATGGAGGTTCCCTCTTTCTCATAACAGTAACTAGCTTTTATACGCTATTATAATCGATTGAAAAAAGAAGGCACTACCCCTGCTGCAACGAGAAGTTACGTATTTTTATTTTTATGTACCATTCGTCTCATTACGAATTCCAATGGTCCGTTCAGCTTATATTTTTCTAAAATCGTAGCCAATAGCAGTGAAAGACTCCATATACCCACGGCAATCAAAGCAGCCATTCCGTTACTAACGCGTCCCCCTAAATCAAGTGCTACTGGTGACAAGAAAAGAACAAGCATCGCCTCATTCCATACAAAGAAGGTTAAAGAACGTTTTCCTAAAGCCATAATCGACTGAAGGACAGGCCCCGCTTTTTTTACCTTTGCCCCAATGATTCCAAAGAAAGCCGCATAAGCTAATCCTCCAGCAATTCCGGTTAAAATGTGGAATCCATAAACGAAACCAGCGAGAAAAAAGCTCGGGCTCCATATGTTCCCAATAAAGCTTAAAGGCAATGCTCCTAGTATAGAAACAGCTAAGCCCATCGTTGTTAGGAAAGTAAGTGTTCGTAACTGTTGCTCTGGCTTGGTTAATAATTGATAGTTGGCAATCCACATACCCAGCAAAACAGAAGGAAGAATCGGGAACATACCATGAATAAAAATAGGGATAAACGGAAAATAAGTCAAACTAAGTATCAGCGTGCTAAGATAGGTGTCTGTAGCTAACACCTCTGGAGGAAACCCATAATCTCCGATGGATTCCATCGTGAAGCCCCACATTATCGGATTTGCGATGATATACAATAACGTGATACCAATAAAGGTTCGGATCAGCGTCTTGATTTCATGTGTTAACAGCCAACTGACGAGAAGTCCAGCTACCCCGTAGGCCATTAAAATATCTTGACCGCCAATGATCACCACTAAAACGGCTCCAAATACTATCAAATACCAGGAACGCCTCCGGACCACCTGTAAGGCTTCTTTTTCTCTTTTTCCTTTCGCCATTTGACTATCAAAAGCCAGTACCAAACCATAACCGAATAAAACAGCAAACATCGCTCTCGCTCTGTTATCAATGATGAACATGCCAAAAAGATTCACAACCTGATCAAAGAAATTCTGACTTTCCATCCTGTGAACGATCCCGGGTTCCAAAGCGTACAGATACAGCGGGGCATGCGCGAGAGCAATAAGTAGTAACATAGCGCCCCTGGCAAGATCTAATGAAACGGCACGTTTTTTTGTCTCCGCCGTTTTCATATGAGGTAAAACAGACATACGATCCTCTCCTGTGTTTGTTGACAAAAGTTCAACGGTATCGTTAAACAATGAGCTTCTTCACCATTTTTACGAGCTCAACGGCGTATTGCTCCATGGGTATAGATGAATTCACTTTAAGCATTCTTTCTTCGATCGCCCCGATAATAATGGATGCGACTATATCCGTTTGAAAAGATGAAGTAAATTCCCCATTCTGTTGGCCTTCCTCGAGAATATCCACTAACATCTTTCTAAGTCCGTCCTCTTCCTGTTCGTCTTCCATTCTGTAATAAGGCACCCCATTTTCATTACGAGCCGTAAACACAATCTCAATCAAGGCAATCGTATGTTTATAATGGGTTTCTTGATAAGCCAGATGTGCCTCTATAAAAGCTTCCAGTTTTTTCGTTGCGGACTGCGATAACCCAACGTTCCCACGAATAAAATCAAGTTGCTTCGCTACCAGAAACAGTAAGGTATGATTCATGAGATCAAGCTTGTCATGAAAGTGATAAGAGATAAGCCCTGTGCTAATCCTGGCTCTCTTTGCTACCTTCGTTAAGCTTAAGTTGTGATAGCCAACCTCTTCCAATGTATCAATACAAGCAAGTACAATCTGCTCTCTTCTAGCCTCTGCAATAAAAGAATCAGTCATTGCTACTACACTCCTGTGGGTCATTTTTGATCAATTAACCAAAAATTTGATCGGTCAGTCAAATTGTATGTAGTATGATTTCATTTGTCAAGAACATCCCGAGACAATGAAAAGGGCCCCATCACTGTGATGGCGCCCCCTTTGTCTACGATTTTAGAAATCCCAATCCAGTAAGTCCTCCATCAGTTCGCGTGAAAATGCTAATTGCTCCGGTGTGTATTTATCCAGAAAGCTCTTAAATCGCTGTTCAATATCCTGATGCATCTGGTGATGAATCTTATGCAGCTTTTGTCCCTTTGCAGTTAGCCGATAGTACACTTCTTTCTTATTATCAATCAGTTGTTGCCTTTTAATTAAATCAAGCTTCCATAACTTTTTGCTGATCCGGGTAATGGACCCTTTCGTTAAGTTGACTTTTTCCGAAATCGTGGTGACATTGATCGGACCATAATCCCCGATACAGGCAATGAAATGAATTTCGGATAGGGTAAGGTTTAGCTTCATCCCCATCTCGGATTCCAGCTTCTGCATCTCTTCTGCCATTCGCGCAGTCAATTTGCTTTCTCGCCGCTCTTGCTGCGTGACTAGCTGTATGTAAAGCTGCATGATCCTCTGCTTGGAAAGTTCTGTGCTTTGCATATCATGTCTCCTAGATAACCATCTCCTCTCCATTATATACTGATTGTTTCGAGGAAAACAATTTCATTTTGTTTTTCACAAAACAATCTTGTTTCAATCAATATGTCCGCACCAGTGGGAGATTCCTTTCCGAATCGCTTCCATCGGATTAGACTCCGCCTGAGAAACCGCCCATGCGACATATCCATCCGGTCGAATCAACGCTGTATGCACGTCATGCCAATCAGTAGCTCCCTTAGCAAGCGAAGCGCGAACTACATGGACATGCTTGTATTTCGACCAATCGAGAGCATCGCCTAATCGTTCATCCGAGTCGAAATGTAGCAAGAGGAATGAACCAGAATGAAAAAGCTCATATGCATTCTGACACTCACCGTTCTCCAGACGCAGATTCAACTCTGTAAAACGTCGACCGTTCAATACATGCGGCTGCGTCTCCCCATCCGGTTCATACTCGACATTGAACGCAGAGATTTGGGTAGCCAGCAGATAATTTGCCTCGGGTATTTGCAGCAGGTCGGACACCATATTCCTCAAAGCTATGACGGATGGGGAGAATTCCGAACTACCGAACAGAAGCGATTGCACCTGTGTATTCGTTAGCAATGCGGTAGTGATGGGGGAACGCTCCGTATGATAGCTGTCCAACAGCCAATCCGGTGCCCAGCCTTTTAAATGGGCCGCCAGCTTCCAACCCAGGTTGATTGCCTCTTGCAAGCCAACGTTCATCCCCTGTCCTCCGGCTGGAAAATGAATATGCGCCGCATCTCCCGCCAGGAAAATCCGTCCTTCCCGATAACGCTGAGCTTGCAAGGTCGAATTACCAAAACGAGTCATCCAAAACGGATCGGAAATTCCAAAATCGTCTCCAAGAATGCGCAGCAAGCTAGCCCGCAGTTCCTCCAGTGAAACTGGTTCTTCTTTTGGTATGGCCATTCGCTCCGGATCGATCAGCACCACCCGATGCATCCCTTTTGGCAAGGGCACAATCATGACCAAACCTTGTTCATTAAAGTAGGAAGGAGCTCCCGATTCGGGCGGATTTTTTAAAACAACATCCCCTTGCATAGCCGTAAAAGTCGCATTCTTACCGACAAACGGAATGCCTGCCTGCTTGCGGACAATACTGGCAGCGCCATCTGCACCGACCACATAGCGTGCCGTCAGCACAGCCTTTCCATTCGGCCCGACAGCCTCAACCTCAACCCCGTGCTGATCTTGGTGTACGGCCATTACTTCCACTTCCCTGCGTATTTCCACCCCCAGACTTTTTGCCCACTCCTCTAGTATCTTCTCTGTTTCATGTTGGGGAATAATCAGTGTGTAGTTGGACGAAGAATCTAAGACAGAAAAATCCAAGCGTGTATCAAGCGCAGCAAAATGCCCTGTCTTAATCGGCTTACCTCTATCAAGTAATTTGGCTTTTAGCCCGCGCAAATCCAGGATTTCCAGTGTGCGCGGATGTACAGTGAGCGCCCGTGAAAACGGGGTTGTTTCCTTTAAGCGCTCAAGCAGGCACACCTTCACTTTAGCCAACGCCAGCTCTCCAGCCACCATCATGCCAACTGGTCCACCCCCAACAATAATCACTTCATAATCAACCTGCATCGAAACCACTCCCTCTTTTTGTTTTGCGCGAAACAATATTAATATATCACTTCTTCTTTTCATTGAAAACGATTTTCAATGAAACACTTTTTAAAGACTATGCCAACAAATGAAAAAAGGCGACCCCTTCTCGAATCGAGCAAGAGATCGCCTTTTTCTATATTCTTATCGTTTGGCTACGACAATAACATAAACATGACCTTGATCATTTGTCCACAAATCCACTTTGTCCTTAGAGGAAAGATCGCTTTCTTTCAAGTCATTACCGTTGTAGTATTTGATCTTCGCGTCTTCTGTCATCTTCAAGCTCGTCGATACGTCATTGAAGAATACGTATTTATCTTTGTTCACGCGGGATTCAATTCCGACGAAACTCACGTTTTCCTTCGCCAGCTTTCCACTGATGGAAGCAGCAATGACATCACCATCACGATCAAGGGTCAATGTCACGTACTCAAATTGATCGACGTCTTCAATCGCATCCTCATCCGTTACATCGTATGTCTTGCCGTTAACCTCTACTTTCGCGGAAGTCACCTTGCCGTCATCGTTACGAACCTCAACAGCGTCAACCACGCCGCTTACTTTCTTAGGCGCACCTGTAACGGCCTTTACTTTACCAGCGTTGTTGAGTGTCAGCGTGTACTCTTTGTCGTTGGATGCTGCATCGCTGTCAATCGTGACGCCTGACAAGAGCTCATACACTTTCCCGTTCACAGTAATTTTGGAACCGGATTTTTTCGTCACGTATCCTTTTACGGTTTGCTTTTCCAAAGTCAGCTCCACAATGTCATTCGTGCCGACGTTGTATTTCCACGTAAGGATGCGGTGGTCATTAAACTGATCAGTTTTAACCGTCGTTGGTGATACGGAGCTGCCATCGACAGTCAGCTTCGCGTTGGTCAAGATATCGTAGGTTTTCCCGTCGATTTTCACAGTTGCCAGTTTTCCTGCTGCATACGCGGTTGTGTCCGAGACCAGCTTGTTCGTAGCTGCACCTACACCCTGCTCTACTTTGATCAGATTTCCATTTTTGTCAAACGTAAGCACTGCAATTTGGCCGCTCGCCAACTCATCCAGCTCATCTACTTCGTCTTCGTCTACGAACAACTCTGTATCTTCATGCACCTCGTAACTGACGCCGCCAACGCGAATCAAGTTTTTGTCTGTATCCACGGTGATCGTATCTGTGAAGCTCAGCTTCGTGTAAACAAGCTCAGATACTTTGCCGTCCACGTTGAGTGTCAGCTCGACCAAGTCATCTTTTTCGATGTCAGAGAACGAAGCACTTGTTGCTTTCGCCTCTGGATGCGCCTTGCCTTTGACCGTTGCTTTGGAATCCAGAGTATAGGTCGTGCCGTCTACTCTCAGCTCTTTCTTCGAGTTAGAACCGCTCACGGAAGATACTTTTTCCACAATTCCTTTTGTCGTGTTGTCGCTAATCGTGATGGACTTGATCTTGCCATTATCGCCAACGACTGCCACAAACTTTTGGCCGATATGAGAACGGCTTACATTTACGCCATCTTCTACTTCCAAAACGACTTCTCTTCCATTGACGATTGCCTTGAATTTCTTTTCGTCGCCTACAGCCGTTGTAAAATTAAGACCAGTCTTCACGATTCCTTCGACAATTTCGGAGTCAGAAGTAACAACGGTGAGGAAAGACACACGGTCGTTTTTCGTCATGTATTCTACTTGCGCACCTACGACCAGATTGCCGTATACTTGCGCGGAATCAGCCAGTTCGATTTCTTTGTTTTGTCCGACTAGTTTCAGCTTTTTGCCAGACTTGTCATACGAAGCAACTGTGCCCTTCACTACTGGCAGCTTCTGATTGGTTCCTTTTGCATTGCCATTTTTGTCGTAGTATGCGCCATTTGCGTATACAGGCGTTTCCATAAAGCGATCGGTATACTTCGCGACGATATCACGCGGAGCTGCTGCTGTCGGTGTTTCTTTTGCATCGTAGATACCTGCTCTGTCGGCTTCTAGCAAGTACGGTATGTACCACTCGCTTGAGGCTGATGGACGAACGTCAATCTTCAAGCCCTGAACGTAAACAGTCAACGCTTCCGCAATTTTCACATTGTTGTTCGGTTTGAAGGTTCCATCTGGATATCCCTTGATGATGCCCTGGGATACCGCAAGATTAATGTATCCTGTTGCCCAGTGATCTGTTGGCAGATCTTTAAATACGGTCTTTCCTTGCAGTAACTTTGCTTGCGCATCTGTGTACCCGAGTGCCAGCACAGCTACTTTGGCGAACTCTGCTCTCGTCACTTCTTTATACGGTTTGAAAGTGCCATCGGTATATCCTTTTAATACACCGGCATAATTCAATTTCAGAATCGCGTCTTTATTTACGTTTCCTCCAATGTCGGAGAATGGCAGTGCCGTAGCGGCCCATCCGGTACCCGGCAATGCAAGCGATCCTGCCAGAACCGCTGTCGCTACTAATTTTTTGAAATCCCTGCTTGCTCGATTCTTTGCTTTTTGCAAAATAAACCCCTCCATCAATGTAACAGTGTTATCAGTTCATTCTCTCCAGCAAACTCTCCCATTTGAAGAAATGATGGAATAGTCCACAGTAGAACTGTTTTCTTCGGCCGAATGCTCTTTTTAGACGACAAGACTTCCGAAAAAGTTTCAAAGCTTGTTCGCGGTAAATCATTCCACTGTTCTTCAAACCACCCGAGTCTTGATTGAACAACCTTAAGTCGATACCCAATTGCTTCTGAACAGAACCGCAACTGGAAGGGTCGACCGTCAACTGCAATAAAATCTTGCTCACGACGACCAGAACAAATCCGTTCAGTGTCCGAAACGCCCAATTTCAATCCCGTTTGCAGCAGCAGACATGAGGGCACGTTGGCGTTACGCCAAACGGCAAACGGCAAACGTCGTAACCGAGTCAAATTGTTGACTTCACGGTCAACAATTGATAAGATGCGCTTATGAGTAGACCAAGAGAATTTGATGTTGATCGTGCGCTTCAACAGTCCATGGAAGTGTTCTGGGCGAAAGGCTTCAAGTCGACTTCCTATGACGATTTGACTCGCACGACGCAAGTGAAAAAGCAAAGCTTGTATTGTGTGTTCAAGGACAAGCGGGATTTGTTCCTAAAGGCGTTGGCACTGTATCGCGAACGGAGCATAGCCATGCTGGAAGAGCTAGCCTCTCAGGAGGTGTCGCCATTGAAGAAGCTGGAGGCTATCTGCGACTCTACGCTGTATCAGAACGATGAAACATTGCGCCGGGGATGTCTCATGGTCAATTCCGCATTGGAATTCGGAGATGACGACCCGGAAGTCAACCGCGAAGTAATGCTGATGTTTGATCAGGTCGAACGTATTCTCGAAAAGATCATTCGCGACGGCCAGAAGCAAGGGCTCATTTCTGCACGACAGTCCAGCAAGGAGCTGGCGGTTTACTTGAACAACGTGCTTAGCGGGGCGAAGGTCATGGAGAAGTCGGGCGCTTCCCGGGAGCAGATCGCAACGGTTTTGCGTACGTCATTTGCGCTGATGATTTCGGAGAACGCTCGCTAGAGTCAGGCCATCCGAGCCGAAAGCTGCGGGGTGCGGGTTAAAAAGCGATTGCATTACTGGAGCGCCGTGACTAACGGATACCGTATCCGTTTTCGGCGGCAATTTCGCCCCTTCTCACTTCTAATGGACTCAGTTGCCCTTTTTTCGTGATAAATGCTGCTTGGTGCGTCCGTTAGAATGCTCAAAAGTGGAGTGGGAGGCGGGAGCATGTCTCGGTCGATTTCGGCTATGATCCGCAGAGCCGAGATTGCTCGAACATCTCCCGTCCAGGCGGGCGAGACGTTTGATTCAGAGTGGGATGCTTTTTTTTGCGATGTTATTGACTACATAGTCAACAATGCGATAAAGGAGGTGGGGCTTAGGAATTATAAAGGAGCAACTGGGGAAAATCAAAGATGTAGCTTTTTTACGCCATGAAGGCTCATTTTTTTGTTATATTCTTGACTCGATAGTCAAGAAAAAAACTAAAGGAGGTTCTTATGACATATTCGCAATCCGTTCAATCCTTATTCCAATCGTTCTCAATCGGAAATCTTCAGCTATCCAATCGCATCGTGATGGCGCCGATGACTCGTCAATTCTCTCCGGAAGGCGTGCCCGGCCCTGATGTGGCGGCCTATTACCGCCGCAGGGCGGAGAACGGCATCGGCCTCATCGTGACAGAAGGCACAATTATCGATCATCCGGATTCGTCCAATCAACCAAATATACCGCATTTCTATGGCGAAGCCGCATTAAACGGTTGGGCGAACGTGTTGTCTGAGGTTCACGTGGCGGGCGGACGGATCATCCCGCAGATTTGGCATATGGGAGCCCGTGGCCAAGTTGACAATTATACGGAAACGGAGATCGCCGCCATCGTTCAGGCATTCGCTCAAGCGGCAGCTAATGCCAAACGGCTTGGCTTCGACGGCATCGAGCTTCACGGAGCCCACGGATATTTGATCGACCAATTTTTCTGGGAGAAAACGAACCAGCGCACCGATCGTTATGGCGGCGACATTGTGAAGCGCACCCGCTTTGCAGTAGAAGTCATCGAAGCTTGCCGCCGTGCTGTCGGTCCGGACTTCCCGATCGTCCTTCGTATCTCACAATGGAAGTCGGGCGACTATACGGCGAAATTGGCGGCAACGCCAGCTGAACTGGAGCAGCTCTTGGAGCCGTTAACCGGGGCTGGCGTCGATGTGTTCCACTGCTCCACCCGCCGTTTCTGGGAGCACGAGTTCGAAGGCTCCGATTTGAATCTGGCCGGATGGGTCAAAAAGTTGACGGGAAAACCGACGATTACGGTCGGATCGGTCGGCCTGGAAACTGAATTTATGAGTTTCTTTACAGAAGGTAAGGGCTCAAATATCACCAATATCGACGGGCTGATCGAAAGGCTGGAGCGTGGAGAATTCGATCTAGTGGCTATAGGTAGGGCATTATTGGCCGATCCCGCATGGGCAAGCAAGATTCGCGACGGCCGACTCGACGAGTTGCTCCCCTTTACGGCCGAAGCAGTGAAAACTTTGTATTAAGTTCCGCAAAAACACCGGAGTTTACCCGGTGTTTTTGCGTTATGGCACCGACATTCAACTCACGAAAACGTTCGGGAATCAAGTATCAGCTCCCGCTTCACACAGGAAGACAAAGGCAGTTTAGGACTTTTTATTTCAAGCCCAGGCCGCCGCTATTTCATTTTTATTATCACTAGACAGATATGTCGCAGAACGTAAAAAAACCACCTGAACCTCAGGTGGTTTTACGTTTCATTCCAGCAGGAAATGCTATAAGCCAGGTTCTGTCTCTCCCGTGCTTCAAGCGGGGCAATCCCTCGCACCAAGAGCGGTAGCCATCTATCTATGGCATCCGAAGATACCATCCGTCCTTTCCGTTTGATTCCTTCAGGACGGTTCCCCTACCTAATTTGGGTTTCTCGCTCGCAGGGTTTACCGCGTTCCATCTTTTCTGTCGCCAGAAAAGCTACGTTTCTGTGGCACTTTCAGCGTACTCGGGCCTCAGAGAGAGCCCTTTCCACGCCGTCAGCAAGGCTCAGCACCTCACTGCCCTGGCTTGCACCAGGTACGAACACTCCAGGCATCTCAGCCTGGGCGAGCCTGGACTTTCCTCTACCACCAATCGTTAAAACGATTGCGGCAGCGACTACCCACATTTCCTGCACATCAGAATCAGTAACATTTACTCTATCACATGCCTCCTGCATGGTCAACAAGCAGGATTTGGAAGGTCCATTTGTAGTACAATAGAAATGGCTACGAGGAGGTATAACGATGATAACCATTACTCCAACTGCGGCAGTACGTCTTGCACAAATGATCGCGGAAGAATCGGATGCTGAACAGCTCGGAATCAGACTCGTCCCGACTACGACGGGTTGTGGCAGCTATTCATATAGCATCGCCATTACGGAAGCGGACAAACACGATATTGCCCAAAATATAGGTGGGATTCATTTCTTTTATCAAACGCATGAGATAGACAAGCTTTCCGGAACCGTCATCGACTGCGACCCTGCAACTGGCCGCTTCTCTATTTTCCATCCGCGCCCGATGCAAACAGATTGCTCGCTTACACATTGATTAGGAGGTTACTATGCTGCTCTTATCATTTGAAAACATCAAACCAAAGATTCACCCTACTGTTTTCCTGGCAAAAGGCTCCGTCGTTTCTGGCGATGTCGAAATCGGCGAGGATTCTTCTATTTGGTACAACACCGTGATCCGCGGGGACATCGCTCCGACCATCATTGGCAAACGTGTCAGCGTGCAAGACAATAGCACCCTGCATCAAAGCCCCAACAACCCGTTGATCCTCGAAGACGAGGTGACCGTTGGACATAATGCCGTTTTACATAGCTGCGTGGTACGACGCGGTGCATTGATCGGAATGGGCGCGATTGTGTTGGATCGTGCGGAAATCGGGGAAGAAGCGATGGTTGCGGCGGGTGCACTTGTTCCTCCAGGCATGAAGGTACCACCTCGCTCGCTTGTTGTCGGCAATCCAGCCAAAGTAAAACGCGAACTTAATGAGGCAGACTTGAAGGAATTCGTACGCATTCGCCAATCGTATGTAGATAAAGGAAAGATGTATCGCCAACTGGAAGAAACCCCGCTAGAACGGGAGTAGGAAAAAGAACAGGGAGGTAGAGGGCGCCTATGCCCCTTCTATCCTCCCTGTTTTTTATGATTTGCGAATTTCTAAATAATGCGTTGCGCCCACTAAAAACCGGAAGCTCGTCGGTTGCAGACTGGAAGTGTGGCCGAACCGTTGTATTTCTTCCATGAGCTGTGGCAGCTTGCTATATGGCTTACGATCCAATCCGATTAACGGATAGAGTCTGATTTGACCACCAGGCTGACAAACACGAAGTAATTCATTGATCGCGTCCAGGTGAAATTGCTCATCGAACTGTTGGTGGTACAAAAACAAAAAATGACTGCCAAGCACCAGTGAAAATTGATCGTTTGCAAAAGGCAATTCCGGCAGCAAGCCTGAGACGTATCTTTTACCGATGCCTTCATCGGCACGATACGCGGCAATGAATTTCTTCAGTGACCTTTCTCTATTTTGCTGATGCTGACCAAGCGAGCCGTAATATTCCCAAAGAAGTGTATGTGCAATTCCAGCCAGCTTTTGTGTCGATTCCTCGATCTCTCGCTTCCCCTTCGTATCAATCTCTTCAGGCTTCATTTCGTAAAGCGGATCGACTGCGATTGCCTCTCGTCCTTGTTGACATGCCTCTGCTGTAAAGGAGGACGCTCCTGCCCCGACATCCAAGATCGGTCCCTTCGTCAAGATTTCCTCCGTGAGCGAAAACATATCCACATACTCTTGATAGGAACGGCATGTCATAGCCACTCCCACTTGCTCGTACACCCCTGCATCCTGTTCTTTTCTCATCTCGTCTCAGCTCTCCTCATCTCATATTCCTCGATCCTTTTCAAAGGAAAAGGAAAGAATTGAGCAAATATTACCAAAATACTTTTCAGGATTCAATGACGCAACTAACCTGTGCATGGAACAAAAAAAGCGGCGTATCCATAATGGAAACACCGCTTTACCTTACGAAGCATTCTGCAATCGATCTACCTCGCGAATGTGTTCAAACAGCATATACGAGCGGATCGCTGTCTCTAAGTGGAGCCGATCCGGTTCTTTGGTCGTGCTGTATTTTTGAAAGAAAGCCGACAGCTTGTAAAGAAAGCCGAAATATTTGCGCACGTAGCGATCCCCGAGCATGCCAACAAGCAATCCAGCTACCCCGCATGCGACGCTCCATTCCAAGGGTAAAAAGAATACAGATAAAATGAACCCCGTAAAAAACCACACGACCAGATTCGTCGAGCAGCCGTCATTCACGATATTTGCCCGTTGAATCTCTTTCAATGCTGCTAGCGACTTCTTACCCCCATAGCTAAACACTTTATGTTCCGCGCCGTGAAATTTTTTCATCATTTTCGGAAAAACGAAGTGAAAGCCCGCGATGTATACAGCTACCCACATTGGATCGAGGATGGCCCAATCAGGCTTCACGATCGCTGCCAGTACATAACTAGCGAGCAGGAGATGAAACAATTGATAGTACCACGGAAAGGAGAAAAATATTCGATACCAGAGCTTCCCTATCGTTTTCAATGTGATTTTTTCCGCCCACATATGAATCACGCCGTCTTTTACTTCCGCGCATGCCAGCACATTTCGATCATGAAAAAGCACACCGCGTCCAAATGACATCCCCATAATCATCTCGTTAGCTATTCTCCTTCCGCCCTAATGTCGTTATAATAGGTTGTTGTACGCAGAATGAAGGAGGTTTCCACAATTGATCCGCATGGTTCCAACTACACCATTAACACCTTTACACGATCCATGGGAGCCGTTGTTCAATGCGACACCCCCCGCCTATAAACTTACCAGCGTCGAGTTTACTGTAACGAATCTGTGCAATCTCCGCTGTGAGCATTGCGCGGTTGGTGATACATTGCGATACAAAGACGATCCCGCTCTCCCTGTCGATCTCATACTTCGTCGTCTCGATGAAGCAAAAGATCTACTTACTATCAGTATAACAGGCGGAGAACCGATGTACAGCGAGCGCACCGTGAAAACTGTGATCGCGCCTATTCTACAATATGCAGCAGATCGTGGGCTGCGGACGCAAATCAACTCCAACATGTCCATGCCGTTTTCTCGGTATGAGTTGATCCTGCCTTACATCGACGTCATGCATATTTCGTGGAACTGGTCTACTCCTGAAGAATTCCATGATATTGTTTACGCAAAAGCACGGCAGCCGGTTTCAATCAAAAGAGCGGAAGCACAATTTCAAGAGATGATGGAAAATGCGCGAAAGCTTTCAGAAGCAGGTGTATTTGTCTCAGCCGAGACAATGCTGAATCATCGCACATGGACAAAGCTCGATACGCTCCACCGTCAGATTCAGGAGATGGGCAGCAAGCGCCATGAGGTACACCCGATGTATGCGAGTGATTTTGCCCGTGATCTGGATGTCCTTTCACTCGATGAGCTCCGTCAAGCCATTCATCGGATGCTCGATGTACGCAATGAAGATTTGTGGATGCTTTTCGGGACGCTTCCGTTTTTCGCTTGCAGTCCTGAAGCAGCAGACAGGGAATTGATCAGCAGACTGCGCTCTGCGAAAAATGTGACGACTCGCAATGATCCAGATGGTCGCAATCGTCTTAACATCAACATTTTCACCGGCGATGTCATCGTGACCGATTTCGGAGATGTAGAGCCATTGGGCAATATTCAAACTGATCAGCTCCAGGCGATGTTTGAAAAATGGCAAGAACACACGCTGAATCAGAAGATCAATTGCTTCTGCCCTGCTGCTGGATGTGCAGGACCTAATCTGCTCGTTGCTAATACTTACTATCAGGAAACTGATTTTACTCTGCGCAAAGCACTCGTCTAATCGGGGCACACTAGGGCGTGAGGTGATCTACCATGAGCAGACGCAAACGCCCTCTCGTCCCCGAGGCGAGAAAAGGACTGGACGCGCTCAAAGCACAGGTTGCACACGTTGCTGATCCCGCTCAGGCCAAATTCGAGGTCGCAGAAGAAATTCATGTTCCGTTGCAGCACGGCTACAATGGACAGTTAACCTCTCACGATGCTGGTCGAATCGGAGGACGCTTGGGCGGCAGTATGGTCAGAGAGATGGTACGGATGGCCATGGAAGGCATGAATAAAAAACCGTAATCCTATTGTTTGGGACCCCCGTTATTCGATGGATGCGAATAGCGGGGGTCTTTGTCGAGCAATCGAATATTGCCGAGTAGGACACTGGCCATCAGGCTGATTCCAATTAGAATCAATCCAGTAATAAAGACGCCGTGCAAAGCGTCACTAAACACCATTCCTACCCGCATCTGCCATTCTACGATGGTCCCAAACACACTAATTCCAATCGTCCCCCCAAGGGAACGAAATAATTGCGATGTCGACATGGCAACGCCCCGATCTTGCGGTTTAACGGCGCAGTGTGCTGCTGTACCGAGTGCTGGATAGATTGCCCCCATGCCTAGACCTGTGACAATCATGTAGCTTGCGAGCTGTGTGTTGGTTGTCTCTACATCAATCGTGCTTAGAAGGAAAAAGCCTGTCGCCATGATGAGTAAGCTGGGAATCAGAATCGCCCGAAATGAAGCTTTTGCCATCCATCTTCCCCCAACCGTCGAAGAAATCGCTGCGGACAGCATGAGTGGCACTAAAAGGAATCCAGCTTCTGAGGGGCTCGCACCATATACTCCTTGGACGAACAGAGGGATATATGCGATTGCACCGAACAAAGCAGCACTCACAAAGAATCCTACGAGATTGCCATATCCAATGGCCGGAATGCGAAATAGGGACAGCGGAAGCAGGGGCTCCTTTGCTTTGGTTTCAATCCAGATGAACAAGCCGATAAGTAGAATACCCGCTCCCCCTAACCCAATCTTGTATTCCGTCTCCTCCATGACAAGGGACAGTAGGATGAGAATGATGGCTGCACTCAAACTAATCGCCCCATACCAATCAATCACTGGCTTCTTTTCGTAGTGCCGCAGATCACGAAAGGCTAGAGCAATGATCAAAAAGGCAGCGATACCGATGGGAAGGTTGATAAAGAAAATCCATCCCCATGGCAAAAGCTCCACAAGAATTCCTCCCAACGAGGGACCGAGTATACTCGTCATGGCAAAGACAGCTCCGAAAAGGCCTTGAAGTTTGCCTCTCTTTTCGGGTGGATACAGTTCACCTACAATGATGAATGCAACCGGCATTAATGCCCCAGCGCCCAAACCTTGAACTCCTCTCGCTGTAATCAGACTCGTCATGGAATTCGCCATGCCGCACAGGAGAGATCCTAAGAGAAACAGAAACAACCCGATCAAATACATTTTTCTCGGTCCAAACAAGTCCGCCATTTTCCCATAAATGGGCATGCTCGTGGTCGATGTGAGCATATAAATAGCGAACACCCAGCTATAAAGAGATAGACCTCCCAGTTCTTTCGTGATTGTCGGCATGGCTGTTGAGACAATCGTCTGATCCAACGCTGACAAGACTAACCCCATCAGCACTCCACCCGTAATTAACCCCACGCGGCGCTTTTCCTTTTCCATCTCCATCGCACTCCCCTTTTTGAAGTCAGTTGATAACAGCTCCAAAAATATAAGGGAATTTCCGGAAAAAGAGTAGACTTTTTCTTTCTGATGAGTTATTCTGATGATAGAGTCTGCCCCTAAGAACCATGAATAAACTATAAATAAAAACCGCCTCCTTTACGGACGCGGTTTTTTTGTTTTGCCATTCATCTCAACTTATCGAGCTTTTTGGCACTTGCCTTACGAGGTCCAAGCATCGCCTTTCCTATGTCGCCCACTTTGTTTACAGAGTCAAAAACTTGGTCAATCACATCCACCAGTTCCCGAATCTGTACCACTTTTCCATAGACGCCCATGAAATGGTGTCGGACGTTTTTTCCATTTAACCCTAGCATGGCGCACCTCCTCTTAATCCTCTCGTATCACTTTATGCAGGATCAGGCGAAGAGGAAATGGCGAAGTGTGGAAAATTATTCGGCCCTCTATCCAGCAGCTTAGCGTGGACGAGGCGTGCCAGTTGGCCGTGGGCGTGGAGGTTGTGTCGGCGTAATGGCCCGCTCCAGACGAGTGACACGGTTCTCCAACCGATCTACCCGATTATCCAGCCTGCGATAGTCTTCGCGAAGCGCATCTACTCGATTCTCCAGTCGATTCAAGCGACGCTCGACATCTCCACCAGGAGCTGGTGTCGGAGTAATCGGGATGTACAAATTTTGACCAACGTAAATGTAATAGGGATAGGCAATATTATTCACGCGGATCAATTCCTGAACGGATACACCAAAACGAGCCGCAATGCTGTTCAGCGTATCTCCCGAACGGACTACATAGTTCACGAATCTCACTCCTTTTTTCTGTGATCATTCGTTATTAACCTATGCCCGCCCTGGTACACGCGCAATAAACCAATACCCATTTTGGCAAAGAATAGTCAAACACCCAGTACAAACGCCGTTACAAACCTGAAAGAGCAAGGCTCAGCCCCATCAGCACTTTGAATAGACAGTCACACCCTCAAGAAACACTTCCTCTACTTGCTTCAATGCCTCTATCTCTTGTAAAGGGTCCCCTTTTACCACAAGCAGATCTGCAAAATAACCCGGCGCTAGCGTACCGATCTTACTCCCTTGGTCCAGCACCTCAGCAGCGTTTTGAGTAGCAGCCTGGATCGCCCGAATTGGCTCCATCCCCAGCTCCACCATCAGCTTGATCTCCTCTGCCACAGGCGTAATCGGATAGCCTTCCAATACGATATCCGTACCCGTAGCGATCTTTACACCTGTATTTATCAATCGTGCAAAGTTCTCCCGGTACGCCTTTTCCGATTCGATGAAAAAGGCTCCCTGCTCCATAAGCCCTTCGCTCAATATGCCTTGATTCGCCTGTTGCTGTTCATTCCAAATATGCTTGTAATAATCAGCAATCTGGAAGAAGGTGACCATGGTCGGTACCCATACCAATCCTTTTTCTTTCATCTGCTCTGCCTGTTCAACGGTCATAAACGTCGCGTGCTCGATCGTATCAAATCCCGCATCAATCGCCATCTGTATCGCGGGTTGGAGCGAGGCATGCACACAGCATTTCCGTCCCAAGCGATGCGATTCATCAACCGCCGCATCCAGCTCCTCTTGTGTAAACTCCGGCGTTGGTGTCCGATGGCTCGTCATGAGCTTGATCCAGTCTGCCCCTGCCCTCACTTGTTCACGCACGGCTGTGCGTACTTCCCACGGACCATTTGCTTCTCGCAGGGCACCCTCTAATTGCCAGCCGTGCCCCCCGGTCATAATAATCCCCTGGTTTACCTGAAAAAGACGAGGGGAAACAATGAACTTGTTCTTGGCTGCCAGCTTCAGTGTACTGCACAATCCATCCGGTGCTGCAACATCACGGATCGTCGTGACCCCCAAAGAAAGTGCCTCTTTCAAGTTCGCTGTCGCAAGTAAAGCCACGAGTCCATCGTTGTTGCGATACTCAGCCGAGTCTGGTTTGCTCCACCAATACCCGATGTGAACATGTAAATCGATCAAACCTGGCAAAATGGAGCATCCGCTGTACCGCTTTACCTCTCCTTCCGAAATCGAATCTGTAAGCTCCGATTCTTTCCCTACTGTTACAATCTTTCCTCGCTCATCAATCCCGACAGCGCCTTGTTCGATTACATGCTCTCCATCTCCGATAATGACGCGATCAGCAATCAACCATTTCATTCCTGTCCCCCCTGTCAAAAATGAAAATCCATCTGTCCGCAATCGTGGTTAGTTCCTCGAAAGTTCATCATCTATCCAACTATTTCCTTCTCCTCTCCCGCCTAGTTTGAAAAAAAAAGCCTCCGGCAGCACGTGAAGTGCGCCAGAGGCTTTCGTATTACATTCCTTATTTAAATACAGGTGCTGCAAACTGAGCCAATTTCTCTGCAGATGACTTTTCCACATCCGCATGCAAGCTGTTGCCATGAGAATCCATGGTGACGATTGCTGCGAAGCCTTTTACGCGCAGGTGCCACATCGCTTCTGGAATACCGAATTCCATGAAGTCGACACCTTCTACTTTTTCCAAGCATTCTGCATAATACTGGGCCGCTCCACCAATTGCATTTAAGTAAACAGCGCCATGCTCGTTCAATGCTTTCAGGGTTTTCGCACCCATTCCGCCTTTTCCGATAACGGCACGGATTCCGAATTTCTTGATGATTTCGCCTTGGTACGGCTCCTCGCGAATGGAGGTAGTCGGACCAGCCGCTTTTACATGCCAGTCGCCTGCTTCGTCCTTCAGCATGACTGGACCGCAATGGTAGATGATGCCACCGTTCAGGTCCACTGGACAGTCATGATCCATCAGGTAGCTGTGCAGGGCGTCGCGTCCTGTGTGCATTTCACCGTTGATAATAACCACATCGCCCACTCGCAGGCTGCGGATTTGTTCTTCAGAGATTGGCGCTTCGAGAACAACCTCTCTGCGCTTTTCGCCCGCATCGTCCGTAGCTGCTACCGGGGACAAGTCCATCGCTACTTCTTCGTCTTTATAGAGGTAACGGAGGATTTCGCCAGTCTCCGGATTCAGGCGAACACCTTGACGGCGGAATGCCCAGCAGTTGTACGCAACGGATACGAAAAAGCTTGCTGGCAGGCGATTTTCCACGCCGATTTTACAGCCCAAAAGAGTCGAGTTACCACCAAAGCCCATGGTTCCGATTCCGAGTTGGTTTGCTGTTTCCATGATGTAGTCTTCCAATGCAGCCAAATCAGCAATTGGATTGACATCGTCTACTTTGCGGAACAATTGATGCTTCGCCAGTGCATAACCGGAGGTGCGATCGCCACCGATTCCTACGCCGATGAAGCCGGCACTACAGCCTTGTCCTTGTGCTTGGTAGACGGCGTGCAAAATGCACTTGCGAATGCCATCCAGGTTGCGGCCCACTTTGCCCAGGCCTTCGAGCTCACAGGGCAGGGAGTATTGGATGTTCTTGTTCTCACAGCCGCCGCCTTTGAGAATTAGCTTGATCTCGATTTCATCCTCTTCCCATTGCTCGAAGTGAATGACAGGAGTACCTGGTCCGAGGTTGTCTCCTGTGTTTGCACCCGTCAAGGAGTCTACGGAGTTGGAACGCAGCTTACCTGTTTTGGTTGCTTCTGCAATCATTTCTTTGATTGCTTGTTTAATGATCAGCTGGTTGACTCCAACCGGAGTTTTCACTTCGAATGTAGGCATCCCCGTATCTTGACAGATCGGAGAAACATTTTCTTCTGCCATGACAACGTTTTGCGCAATCGTAGACAACGACAGCGCTGCACGTGTGCCAAGATCCTCTTTCACTTTAGCTGCATTGACGGCACGACGCACGTCTGGTGGTAGATTCGTAGAAGTATCCGTGATGAGTTCCAGAATGCTTTGCTTCAAGTTTTCCATCTATGACGCCCCTTTTGACGTAGTGGTGTAAATGGTAGCATAAACCGCCTATTATTATAGCACACGCTCCCCCACCTGTCCGTAGATTGATGCCCAAAGAGTGTGTGAAACATTCCGTAAACACGCATCGTCTTATTACCGACAGAAAATTTTGGTAAGAAGCAGATACGAGGGGGATTAAAATGAAACGAACTTTTGCCGGGCTTCTCGCCTCCGTGCTGGTGGTGACCGCTATACCCTTCCTGTTCACGACGGGTACAGTAGTGGCACCAACCGTTCAAGCCGCAGCATCTACAGAAGAGTTGCCAGTAGTCGGTTCCTATGCGGAGCTGAAAAAGCTCATCCAATCATCAAACGTGGACAGCTACCATTACGGCACCATGGAAACCAGTAACGCTTTACCAGCAGCCGCACCTAGCACGGCCAACAAAGCAGCGGACACTTCCGGCGGCGCTGTGCGCGGTGATTTTTCCACAACGAATACCCAAGTGCAGGGCGTCGATGAAGCAGATATCGTCAAATCAGACGGAACTTATCTTTATCAATCCACGCAAAATGAAGTGCGCATCATCAAAGCGAATCCTGCCACCGAGATGAAGGTCGCAAGCCGTATCAGCTACGACAATGGAAAATTCGTACCGCAAGAAATGTACGTAGACGATCATAGACTCATCGTAATCGGTCAAGCGGATGAGACCATCTCCTATCCTCCTGGTCCTGCTTCCAAAAGAGGCATTCCCCGTTACCAAGGCATGCAGTCCGTGAAAACCATGATCTACGACATTACGGACAAAAAACAGCCTCGGCTCATTCGTCAACTGGAGCTGGAAGGTCAGTACATGTCGTCCCGCAAAATCGGTGGGAGCTTGTACGTGACAGCCAACCATTACATGGACACGTATCGAATTATGCAAGAGAAAGCAGAAGTGCCAGGCCCAGCGTATAAAGACAGCGCCCATCATAACCAATACCAAACCATTCCCTACAACGAGATTCGTTACTTCCCGGATCACTTTCGTCCAGAGTATTTGATCGTTGCTGGTGTGAATCTGGAAGATTCGAAACAAAAGATGTCACTGCATACGTATCTTGGTGCTGGCGAGAACATCTATGCATCCACCAAAAATCTGTATGTAGCCGTCACCCAGAACAATGCCCAGCCAGTAGCCGTTAAACAAAAAGGAGTGACAACTCCTCTGATTGCCCCTCCCGTTGAGTTAGATACAACCATTTATCGTTTTGCTATGAACAAGGGAGACATTCACTACACGGGGAAAGGGTCGGTGCCTGGTCTCATTCTGAACCAGTTTTCCATGGATGAAAACGACGGTTATTTCCGCATTGCCACCACGAGCGGAAACATGTGGCGAGACGATGAGCATACGTCGAAAAACAACTTGTATGTACTGGACAACAAACTCGAGGTATTCGGCAAGCTAGAAGGCATCGCTCCAGGAGAACGCATTTACTCTGTCCGTTTCATGGGTGATCGTGCCTACATGGTCACCTTCAAAAAAGTCGACCCGCTGTTCGTTCTCGATCTGAAGAAGCCTTCTGCGCCAAGCGTACTGGGTGCCCTCAAAATTCCAGGTTACAGCGACTATTTACACCCGTATGATGAAAACCATATCATCGGTTTTGGTAAAGAAGCAGAATCAGATAAAGACTGGGCGTACTACCAAGGGATGAAAATCGCTCTCTTTGACGTCAGTGATGTAACGAAACCGAAGGAAAAGTTCAAGACTGTTATCGGGGACAGAGGAACAGACTCCGAGCTGTTGCATAATCACAAGGCTCTGCTGTTCTCCAAAGAAAAAAATCTGCTAGCCTTCCCTGTATCCGTCCATGAACGAACGGCTGAACAAAAAGCCAAAAACGATATGCGCGAGTACGGCCACTTTACTTTCCAGGGTGCCTATGTTTATCAGCTCGATTTGCAAAAAGGTTTTCAACTGACCGATCAGATCACCCATCTGACCAAGGAAGATGTCGCCAAAGCAGGCGAAGGCTGGTACGACAGCACCAGCAACATTAAACGGATACTCACGATTGGCAACACGCTCTATACCGTTTCCGATGATTACGTCAAAACGCAGCAGCTCTCTGCCCCCAAAAAAGAGAATATCTTGCCATTGACGAAATAGCGGTAATGCTCTGTCATGGGGACAGGTTCTGTGCTAAGATGGGGTAATAGATGCAGCGTAAATAGAGAGGGTGTCACTACGTGGAGTATTTGAGTTTTAATTTGACATCAACGCTGGCAGGGATTGCGGCTGTGCTGTTGGTTATGTTTATTCGCCTGCACTGGCCCTTCCGCTTTCAGTACATGGCCAATCTTTTCAAACGCCGTTTGAATATTCGATTGCGCTGGCTGGAGGCTTCCTATCGGAAGAACCGTTCCCGTGCTGTCGCTATGCTGGATAAATCAACCCATGAGATCATGCTTGGCAATTATGAAATGGCCGAAAAATATATCGTTCAAGGAATCAACGTCTGCAAAGAACGACCCACGTTATTCAATCAAGCGATGATTCACTACTTGTTTTACAACTTGGCGATCGTTTACTATTCATCCGAACGATACAACGAATCATTGGAAGTGGCGTTTCGTATTTACCAGCGCGATCAGGGAATGACTGATTCCTTAGCTCTTATTGCCTGCTCACACGCCCGCCTGGGTGAAGTCGAGAGTGCAATAGAAGCTTACCAGCTAATTGCAAGCAAACGATCGGCAAAAGACTGGAAGCTCTTCTGCTTGGCAGAGATTGAAGCTGCCAAAGGAAATTACGAGCGGGCCCTTTCCCATCTCAAGCAGTTGATGGACAAATCAGCCAGTCTTTTGCATCTGAATCACACCGTACTGGAAAAACGCTTGGAAGAGTGGAAAAAAGCCTCTACACAAGCCAGCTAATCGATTTACGACCGCACATTGCTTTATGTGTGCGGTTTTTATTTTCCGGTCCCCGTAACGCTGCTCTATGCACAGTCGTATTACTATCAAGAAAGTGAGGTATTTTTCATGAAAAAATTCAATGTATCTATACTCGCTGCCTCAGCACTTGTACTCGGTCTCGCTATAGCGGGCTGTACACCTGGAAAAGAAACTGCTTCTCCCTCTACAGAAGAACTGGCTAAAGTGGGAACTGTCTCTATTACCAAAGATCAAGTATATGAGGCTATGAAAAAAGAAGATGGGAAAAGCGTGATGTCTGATCTCATCACGAAGGAAGTGTATAAACAAGAAGCGATTGCACAGGGGATCACAGTAAGTGATCAGGAACTGGACGCAAAAATTAACCCCATCAAAGAAAAAATGGGTCCAGAGAAATTCCAGGAGTATTTGACTGAAGAAGAAATTACCGAGGATGAATTGCGTGAGAGATCACGTTTAATCATGTTAAGAGACAAGATGTTCGAGAAAGCTTACCCGATCACGGAAGAGCAAATCAAGGAATACTATGAGAAAAACAAAGAAAAGCTTGACGGCACACTGGAACAAGTACGTCCAAAGGTAACGGAGAAAGTAAAAGATAAAAACAAACGTTCCAACATGAGTAAGTGGATCAAGGAAATTAAGCAAAAGCATAATGTTCAAATTTTGGACAAAGCATTTGAAAAAGTAGAGGATCAAGAGAAAGAAGCGAACAAAGCAGAACTTCCTGCTTCAAAATAAATCGTACAAAAAAGACTTGTGTCAGCCTGTTGTGGCGCACAAGTCTTTTTTGTTACGGACGAGCAATCGCAATCAACTCTTGCAGGAACACCTTGATATCGCCTTGAAGAATGGGACCATGACCAGTGGCTAAATACTCAATGGGCCAATCCTGCAAAATCTCCAAGCCCTCCGTAAACTCCACCGCACGCTCTGGTTCACGGGCTACCCATTGCTGCAAGTGTTCTTGATAAGCTTTCCGACAATCCACTTCTCCGCCAACGATTTGGCCGAGTTCTGTGTTTTCAAAGCACAAATGATCACCAACAAAGCATATTTTCGACTGGGGATCAAAGAAGGCAACGGAGCCTTCTGTATGAAAAGAAAGCTGTCGGAAACGCAGGGAAGGCAGATCTCCCCCACTACCTGTAAACGTATGGCCGAATAGCGTCTGTGAAAAATCGTCCAGTTCGTAATAATCGTCGAGGTGAATCCAATTGTTTCGAGAAGGGAACATATCGGCATTTCCAATATGATCAGCATGTCGATGAGTGAAGTAGACATATTCCGTTCGCTCCGGCTTGACCCCGATCTCTTCCAACGCCTGTTGAAAAAATGAACGTTGCTTGCGCTGGTGAGAATCAATCAATACAAAGGCATTCCCTTGTTTGATCACATAGCTGTTCACGTAGCTATTCCACGCTTCCTCATAGGTGATGATCGCCCAGGTGGAGTCTGTGATTGGTGCAATCACATTGTTCATGCCTCCATCTCTCCTCTCCTCCCAGATACAATTTCTTATAGTTATTATACACAATCATGCACAACCGTGCTGACTCGTGCCCAAAACTTATCCTACACGATCAAACAGTTGCCTCTTCCCCTAAGCTTACCCAAGATCTTCCTTGCGAGCGTTGAATGTGAACAGGTACACCGAAAAAGCTTGTCAGACGTTCTGCCGTTAGGACTTCATCTGTTTTTCCAGCCTGGTCTACTTCCCCCGCTTTTAGCAGCAAGGTATGCGTGAAACAAGGCAAAATTTCTTCAATGTGATGGGTGACATAAATAAGAGTAGGCCCGTTTGGCTGCTTGGCGATTTGTTCAATCATAGCCAACAGCTGTTCTCTTGAAAGCAAGTCCAATCCTGTACAAGGCTCGTCTAGGATAAGTAATCGAGGGGAAGCCATCAATGCACGAGCAATCAGTATTTTTTGTCTCTCCCCTTGTGATAAAGCGGCAAAACGTCTGTTTTTCAATGCACGGCATCCAAATGTATCGAGTAAATCCGACGCCCTCTCTATGTCCGCCTCCTCTGGAACGGAATACAAGCCGATGGTTGCCTCTCTCCCACTCAAGACGACACGGAGTGCAGTTTCATGCTCGTGAAGCTGTGCCATTAGCGCCGTGCTTACCCAACCGATTGATTTACGCACCTCACGTAAGTCGACAGTTCCGTAAAGATTGCCTAATACACTAACCTCCCCCTTTGTCGGCCACACATAGCCACAAATGATATTCAACAGACTGGTTTTACCGGAGCCATTTAAACCGACTAAACACCAATGCTCCTTGTCTTTCACTTGCCAGGCAATGTCTCGCAGAATGGTTGTTTCATCTCTTTGCCAGGTAACTTTTCTCACATCAATGATCATGCTTCTCTCCACTCCTGACTCTCACAGTTGTATGTGAAAAGAACCTCCATGGCATATGGAAGCACACGGAGGCCCTAACACAAAAACAGTTTCGTTAAAATTTGCCTTGAATCTTGAATACAATCTCTGCAAACAACGTAGCGAACAGAAACGTGCCGGTAAAGACGACGAGAGACACGACAACGATACGCCAGCTAAGCTGTTTGAATAGATGAACGTCTTTTCCGAGTGACAGACCTGCATACGCGAGAATCGGCGTGGCCAATGCGAGCAGATTGATCTTGGCAATCGCTGCAGCCGTATATTCGTTCCCTGGAAAAAACGGGGATGTAGCAAGCATCGCAAACAAAGAGATCCATACAATGACGGGAGATTTGAACGGAAGAATGCGAGTGAAGCCCATTCCGATCAATGTAATGACCGCCAGAAGCAAAATACCTGGCAATGATTCCATGAATGGTACTTTATAACCGATCCAGTTACCGATAAGAGCAATGAAGCCAATGATAAAAATCGTCAAGATTTGATTCATGCGCTTTTTCTCCCCCCTTCTGCTGCAGAAGAAGCGCCTTTGCGTCCAATGATAGGCTCAAGCCATGCGTACAGCTTTTGTGTGACCGGCAAGGAAAAGAAGATACATACGTACGTTCCGACGATACTCATCATCAAGTTTGCCGCTCCGGAATAAAAGGCAATGTCTTTTTGCGCTTCCGGGAAAATAACAGCCAATGAGCCTGTTGCTGCTGCCATCATGCTACCGGAACCAACTGCGGCTCCCATCGCCAGAGAAATCGGGTGAAACAACCCGCTGCTTCCTAAAATACTTGCAAGAATCGACATATAAATGGCACCAAACAAGGTTCCGCAAATATATACACCCAGTGCGCCACGAGCTTCGGCAGAGTTTGCTCCAAATTTATCAACAATGATTGCCAAGTTTGGCTCACGGTCGAGAGAATAAGTCGCCCCAATTGCTTCACGCTTCAGACCTAGCCACAATGCGATTGGCAGACCAAATGCGATTGTCCCTACAATATGTCCCATCTCTTGGACGATCAACGATACACCAGAACCGAGAAGCTTAGGCAGCTCAGGACCGATATTGGCTCCCAGCTTCGCAATAAAGATCAAAAACGAGACACCCAAAATATTGGCTGCGACGTTCATTTCTTTTTCGCTCAAAAATTTAAACTTAGGCCAACTGATTGCCCCGCCTAAAACGAGCGCGTAGAGCATCGGAAACAGAGCGATAACCCCGATGCCAATACTGATTTTCTTTGTCCCGATAAATTCTGTCAATGCGACGAGAACAAGTACGAGAAAATGCAGCTTGTACTCATTGACGCGTGCCTCTGCCATACAACATCCCCCTCATTCTATCTCGCTCTACTCCATGACTACTTTTTGAGCTGCACGCACAAACAATTCCACGCCGCGTACCATTGCATCCTCATCAAAATCAAAGCGTGGATGATGATGCGGATACGTAAAGCCTTTGTCCGGATTGCCAGCACCCAATTGAATAAAACAGCCTGGAGCTTTTTTCAAATACTCAGAGAAATCTTCACCTGGCATCAAAGGATCAATGTAAATAATCTCTTCTTCTCCCCAACGCTCGATGATCGTATCCTCCATCAGCTTGGTCACCTGCTTGTCGTTGACAACCGATGTGTAGCCATGTGAGAACGTGAATTCATAACTTGCGCCATGCGCTTCCGTAATTCCTTTGACAATCCGTTCAATCCACATCGGAATATTTTTGCGAATCTCCGCATCGAAGCAGCGTGTGGAGCCCGTCAGTGTCATCGAATCCGGAATGATGTTATAAGCTGTCCCTGCATTCAGCATGGTCACCGAAATAACGACTTTATCTAACGCACTCACATTGCGGGATACAATTTGTTGTAGGCCAGTAATAACCTGTGCCCCAATGACGATCGGGTCCACGGATGCTTCCGGTTGCGAGGAGTGCCCGCCTTTTCCTTGAATCTTGATATCGAATCGATCTGTCGATGAAGTAAGTGCCCCGTACAGTACACCGAATTTCCCGACAGGCATGTACGATGCCAAATGAATGCCGATAATCGAATCCAGTCCGTCCGCTGCACCAGCTCTTACGATTTCAGCAGCGCCACCCGGCGGCAGCTCCTCGGCGTGCTGGAAAAAGAATCGAACCTCACCTTTGATTTGATCCTTGTACTGGGACAAAATTTTTGCGGCTCCCAACAGCATCGCTGTATGACCATCATGTCCGCACGCGTGCATCACGCCAGCTTTTCCTGATGCATATGGCACATCATTTTCTTCATGGATGGGGAGAGCATCAATGTCAGCGCGAATACCAAGAACTTTTCCTGGCTGTGATCCGATCAGTCGAGCGACTACACTCGTTTTGGTTGGACGCGAAAGCTCTAAATTCCCGAAAGATTCCAACGTTTCGTAAATAAATTGAGACGTCTTCTCTTCTTCAAACGACAATTCTGGATGCTGATGGAGGTATCGTCGCCATGAGACTACCTGTTCAGCTACTTCATCCGCCCATTTCTTCGTTTCCAAACTCACACAATCACTCCTTTTTTTGCTTTTCCCCTCAACGTTTTCCGAATCAGTTAAGTTTAGCTAAAAAAAATATCGTTTTGTGAATTCTATCACGGAACGATGAAAATAACAAACGTCCATTCCACAAGGACAAAGCTGTCGAATCTACATCTGTAGCTGTCTATTTATTTGTTATTTTAGAATTTTCTATCGATAATGTCCATGTAAAATATACTATTTGGAACAATAAAAACATCTACACTGCTAGATTGGGGCTTTTCTACTGAAAAGCCCTTGTCCTATTCTACATTTACTGCAAAAACGAAAAATCGATTCGAAAATTGCCCCAGCCACATTTCTCCATTCCCTACCATCACGCCTTGATCATTGACGAACGTATCGGTTACCTTTTGCTGTAAAAACGCTTCCTTTACCTTCTCCGTGATGATTCGATCATACTCTTCCAAAAACCGCTGTTCATCTGGGATAAAATGACTTTTCCCGTCTTTGTTCACACGTAGTGGATACCTTATATGCTTGGCTACTTCTGTCTTGTCATTTACTTTGACCGCTTCTTGAAGTTTTCCAAAAAAGGCTTCGAATGCGCCTGCATTTGTAATACCCGCGACTTCATACCGATTCGAGGAATTTCCTTCACGCGTATAGCCGTCATACCCACTCACCTGTGGAACCAAACTCATCGTTGTTTGAGCCATCAGCGCGATTCCCATCGCAAGCAACACCCATCTCATTCTTTTCATCATGTTCCTCCCATATGTCTTTCTATTTCCTTCCTACTGATAGCTTTTCGTCCTCTGCTATTCGTTATGCAAAACCACCTTCTACAAAAAAAAGCCCCTATGCCAATAATACTGACATAAGGGAGGCTCTTCATATTTCATCAAATGGGACTTCTTTTCCATTAAGAGTCGCGAAATTTCGCTTCCTGACGTTTAATGTCTTCCTCCGAATTGCCCAGCGCAGCTTGCGGGCCCTTGAAATGCTTCCGGTAATAAGCCAAATCCATGATCAGCAGCACCAAAAACATGGCTATCAAGGCATACCCCGCTGTCTGATTGGGTGGAATCACCATCATAATCGAGATGAAAATAATCCAAATCAAGCTCAACACATTAATGGGTTTACTCCAATTCCCCAGATGCCAGGGACCGTAATGCTTCCGCTGAAAAAGTCCTCGTGATTCCGCCCGGAGCTTGAGGTACAACGGAATCCCGTAGGCGACATAAAGCCCAACGACACTTACCGCCGTTAAAAATGCCAAGGTCGTATACGACGTGTTCGGATTGATGCTTTTCACGATGTAATCGAACAGGGCAAGCGCAAAGGAAAGAATGATAACCAGCCAAATTGCTTTTGCCGGCGTTCTGTACTTGGTCGATATTTCTGCCCACTGGTGGCTCCACGGCATTCCTTTGTCTCGTGAAAACGCATACAACATTCGCGAAAAGGAAGTAATCGACGCCAAGCCACAGAACCACATTGCAAAGGTGACGAGCCACAGCACAACTGAACCAAATGTACCGCCTAATGCTTCGCTAATCACATAAATAAATGCATTTTCCGCTTCACTCGCAGCGGCTGCATTTTTGATGGATAAGGTGACAAAAGCAAGCATGATAAATCCAAAAATAAAGGAAAAGGCCACAGACGTATAAATTCCCCAAGCAGCACGAACCCGCGGGTTAATCGTTTCTTCAATTGTATGTGCCGATGCATCATAGCCAGTAAACGTCCACTGCGCTTGTAACAATCCAATTAAAAAAGCAATCGCGTACGGTTTGTCTGAAAAGGTTTGACCGACCTGAAAGAGGTAATCAAGCGGTTGCAAATCATGACGGGAGAAAAAGACGAGGCTTCCGACGAGTATGACGACGACGCCAATATGGTACCATGCGGAAAAGTCATTTAACCGGGCAACGAGTCGAATTCCAATGTGGTTAAACGTACCGTGCAAAAGGAGTGTGATCCCGAACAGGATTAACGTGGTCGTTTCTGTTGAGGTATAACCAAACGCACTCGCGAGCAGCGGGTCTGCAAACAAAGAGAACGAATAGTCGATGCCTGCGACAATCCCGATTTGGCCGATGAGATTGATCCAGGCTGTGTACCAGCCCCACCGTTTGCTACCTAAAATTGCTGCCCAGTGATACAACGCTCCGGCTGTAGGGATCGCCGATGCGAGTTCAGACATCGATGCTGCAATCAGGATGACGAATAACGCTACCAGCGTCCATCCGAAGCCCATCATGCCAGAACCGCCATACAGTAAACCGTGCCCGTATAAAGAGACTGCCCCTGTCAAAATAGAGATAATCGAAAATGAGATCGCAAAGTTCGAAAAGCCACCCATATCCCTCAGTAATTCTTGCGCATAACCAAACTTGTTCAGGTCTTTCTTGTCCTCGAGTAATTGCTGTTCTTTTTCCTGCTGCATTTCGTTATCCCTCCCTCTCTGCTTGGGAACCGATAAAACTCTCATGCGCGCTTTCGTCAAATTGCCGGACGCTTTCGTTTGCCCGATACCCAATGGCAATCGCAACTCCAATGGTAAACAACAATAAGATGACACCCAGAGCCAGCATTCTCTCCCTCCTTTCGTCCTAGATGCAATTCCTTGACAAGTTCGCAGGAATAGTACATTTTACGTGCCAATTTGACAGCTATACCACCTCATTTGGCTGGCCGATGCAAAACAAAAGAGCAACTCATGAGAGCTGCTCCGCTTGTTTAACTAGCACCTTTTTGAGCTTGCAAATAAAACGCTACGTCTTCACTCGGTAATGGTCTGCTGAATAAATAGCCTTGCACTTCTTCACACAGATGCTCCTGCAAAAACGCAAGCTCCTCCTTTGTCTCTACCCCTTCGGCGATCACATGCAGTTGCAAATGATGGGCCATGGAAATAATCGTGGACACGATAGCTTGATTGGAAGGCTGTTCGATCATGTCGCGCACAAACGAGCGATCTATTTTCAACCGATTCAACGGAAATTCTTTTAGATAATAGAGAGAACTGTAGCCCGTTCCAAAGTCGTCAATCGCAACGTGCACACCTAATTGCTTCAGTTCCTTCAGTGCCTGTGTGGCGCGTTGGACATCGATCATGCTGCTCTCAGTGATTTCCAGCTCCAGATATTCCGGTGCCAACCCTGTTTGGTCCAGAATCTCAGCTACCATCTGGGTAAAGTCCTGTTTGAGGAATTGACGTGCAGATAGATTAACGGCTACCCGAAGCGGCATGAGCCCCTGTTCTTGCCAGTGCTTGTTCTGTTTGCAGGCCGTCCGCAGCACCCATTCTCCAATCGGTACGATCAACCCGGTTTCTTCTGCAACAGAGATGAACTGGTCTGGCAAAAGCAAGCCTCGTTCAGGATGATCCCAACGAATCAACGCTTCTACGCCAACGATTACGCCAGATTTGGCACTTACCTGTGGCTGGTAGTGCAATAAAAATTCTTGTCTGGCCAAAGCGCGATTCAATTCATTTTGAATATTCATTTTGTCATTCACTGCTTGCTCCAGATTCGGTACGTACAGGTGGAAGCTGTTCTTCCCTTTGTCTTTGGCTGCATACATCGCCGCATCTGCGTTACGCATCAAGATACTTCTGTCTTGCCCATCCTCTGGATATCGAGAAATCCCGATACTCGTCGTTATGTACAACTCGTGCCCATGGATAAAAAATGCCTGTTCAATCCTTTGGTTGATTTCATTCGCCATGGAAGATACTTCTTTTTCCGTGACATCCGTAAGAATCACCATGAATTCGTCTCCGCCAAGCCTGCTCACCGCTCCTTTTTTACCCACACAATCCTGCAAACGCAAGGAGGCTTCCTGAAGTAACAGGTCACCAAAATCATGCCCCAAGGAATCGTTTACCAGCTTAAAATGGTCGAGATCCAGAAACAACACGTATACGTGCTGATCCGTTTTTTGCGCCTCCATAATCACCTGATCCAGTTGCTGTTCGACAAAACGTCGATTTGGCAAACCAGTCAGCGAATCGTGAAAAGCGAGATAATTGATTTTTGCCTCGTATTCTTTCTTATTGGTAATGTCTCTCACAATCATAAAGACTCCCGTAATCTGCTGATCGACAAATACGGGGGTATGGGTCATGTTCAGATGAAGCTGGCGACCCTCGCTTGTGGTCAAGGTAATCTCGTAGTTGTGCGCCTCACCATGCACTGCATTTGTAAAATGTGTCGATATGAGCTCGGCATCTGCAGAAGCACACATCGTCATTAATTTTTCGAGAGGCAGACTCTGCTCCTTTGTCAATCGCATCGCCGCAGGGTTCATGACGCTTTGGCTACCATCGATCGAGTAAAAGATCACCCCGTCGTAATTGTGCTCAAATAGCGATTTATAGCGCTGATCACTTTCTAGTACACGCATGGTCTTCCCTGCGAATTGCTTGTCCACGTATACAGAAGCCAAGGTCACGACCAGAATCAACACGATGACAATGCCAATCATGGTAGCGATCAGCCCCGAATCATCATGCGCGATCACTGCGATTGTCAGGTGCTCGTGAGCGACGAACGTGGTGGCGTACATACCCGTGTAATGCATACCGGTAATGGCTGCCCCCATCAACAGCCCTGCAAAAATTTTACGCCAGAGACCTTTTACAGGGTCTACCGAACGCAATTGAAACGTAAGAATCAACGCAACCATCGAAACCAGGATGGCAACAAAAATGGATACGGTAAACCATAGCCAATCATACAGAATAATGGCGTTCATCATCATCGCTGCCATCCCTGTATAATGCATTCCGGCGATACCAGACCCAATGACAACCGATCCTGTTATTACCCTCGTTTTGGACATGGACTGCTCGCTCACGATCCATAACGTAAGCGCTGAAGATAAAACGGCCAAAACAATCGAGAAAAATACAATCAGGTTATCATACTGGACGGCAATCGGCAGATGCAAGGCAAGTATGGCAACAAAATGCATAGCCCAAATACCAAGCCCCATGGAAACGGCTCCAGCACATAACCAAAACACACGTCCCCTGCCTTTTGCATAATGGAGACGTGCGCCTAGATCTAATGCTGTGTATGACGACATTGCTGAAATAAAATAGGAGAGAAAAACCAGAGTCATACTATAGGATTGGTCAAGACTATTCATTACATTCTCCTTCAAAACCCTCTACCGAAGTCTACTCACGAAGAACGTCCGCGCTTTTAAGGAATGTTCATCGACGTCCCTGTGACATTCTCCCATCTTATCCGTTTTATAATTCTCTGGCAAGAAGCCGACGACGTTCCCGTTTTGGAGATACTACAAAGGAATGCTGCTGCAAAGGAGGGAGATTTCCTTGATCCGTATGGGCTATGCCTGCATCAGTGTAAAGACGAAAAACAATCCAAACAAAAAAACGACGGTTGCCCAGGTAAATAAATTAGATCCCCAAGCTCGGTTAAAAAAGCTGCGGCAAGTTATGCAGGCAAACTTTTTCAATTTAATGGATTTGCTTGCTTATAATGTAGAAAATCATATCTTTGTGTATCGACTTCCTTCTGAATTTGTGCCACTGGCTACTCATCCAGTAGCAGCGCAATGGGATTGGGCAAAAGAATTCGCATGGGACTTCCAAAAGGCAGGGAATTATATCCGCAATCATGGCATTCGTTTGACAGCTCATCCAGGACATTACAGCATATTGAACAGCGACAAGCCTTCTGTGCTGGAATCGACGATTGCCGATTTTTCCTACCATGCAAAAGTGTTTGATTTACTGGGGCTCGACGATAATTCCGTCTTGGTGACGCACGTGGGGGGCGTATACGAAGACAAGGCCTCTTCTCTCGAGCGTTTTGCATCCAACTTCGAGCAGCTTCCTGAAAACGTCAAACGTCGTTTAGTCGTGGAAAACGATGACATGTCTTTTACCATGCGTGAGGTATTGGAGCTGTGCGAACGGATCGGTGTGCCGATGGTGCTCGATATTCACCATCACAACTGCCATTCTGATGGCGAAGATTGGACCGAATACCTTCCCCGGATTATTCAAACCTGGGGAGAGCGCACGCCGAAGATGCATATGTCCTCGCCTAAGTCAGCGAATGATTTTCGTGCCCATGCAGACGATATTGATCCAGAGGCGTTCCTTACATTTGTCAGTGCGCTTGCGGATTACAATGTGGACATCATATTGGAATGCAAAAACAAAGATGATGCCCTTCTTACATTGAGGCGCGAGTTAAAGAAAAAAGGAGTTGCGGTTGAAGCATTTACGAATTGAGTATGGAAAAGGACGCCGCTTAATGAGCTGGCGTCCTTCCTCATGCGCTTCAAAATGAACATCCGCAGCCACGCCCTCGTCTATGACCCTGTCTATGTCCGCAATGGCATCCGGAGGAAGAGCTACTGCCACCCGAAGATGAAGATGATGAGCCTCGACCAAAGGAACTGCTACCGTCATTCCATAATTGGCAACGGTCATGATAATGGTGCATTCTCCGTTCATGATGCTTGTAATGTTTGCGGTATTCCATGTATTTGCGGCGATTTTCACGATGCTCATCGCATTTGTGGCGGAAATACTGCATCCGGTCCATATGGAATTGGAATTTGAACAGGAACAGCTCCAGATCTCTTCCTATGTTCTCATTCGGTCGCGCATTCGGCCTGACATTCGGTCTCATATTTGGTCTAAGATTTGGCATCATGTTTGGACTTTCATTCGGCCGCACATTTGGTCTGATATTGGGTCTTAAATTTGGCATCATGTTTGGACTTTCATTCGGCCGCACATTTGGTCTGACATTTGGCCTTACATTTGGTCCAACATTTGGCCTCATGTTTGGACTTTCGTTTGGCCTTACGTTCGGTCTGACATTTGGTCTCATGTTTGGACTCTCATTCGGTCGCACGTTTGGTCGCACGTTTGGTCTCACATTGGGCCTTACATTTGGCTTCATGTTTGGGCTCTCATTTGGCCTTACATTCGGTGAAGCGTTAGGCATAGGGTTTGCTGGCATCCGATTCGGTGGCATGGGCATGGGCATTGGATTCGACGGCTTGAGGTTTGGTGGCATCGGATTTGGTGGCATTGGATTCGCTGGCATCCGATTTGGCGGCATCACGTTCGGCACATTCGGGTTAGCCAGATTGGGAGCAGGCATGATCGGTTTTTGTGGCATTGGGCGCGCAGGAATAGAATGATTCGGATTGATTGGACTTTCCGACTTGGGCTTTTCAGGAGAAGGCTTCATAGGTGACGGCATCGATGGAGACGGCAATGGCATCGCTGAAGAAGGCGGTTTCGGCATTTCTTTAGGACGCCTTGGGAGTGCGGTAGGCATAGGCGGCATCTTACGTCGCTTTTCCACGGAATTCTACACGTCCTTTCGGATAAACTAACACAGTACATGGTATGACATTTATCCAACTCGAGAGACGACTCTCGCCCAGTTTGAAAAAATGGACTAAGCCCGTTTTTTGCTCTCTAGGGAAGCAGCCGTGACAAGATCATCTTGACTGCACGTAGGCATTTGATACAATGATAGCAATAGCTAAAATAATCAGACAGTTGCACATGAACGAAAGTGAGGAAGAACGTATGCCGCGACGAATGCAGGCTTACACGTTTTTATCCAATCACATACATGCTCTCGAGCGAGGGGTTAGGAGATGATATCCTAACCCCTCGCTCTTTTCGTTCTCTGCTCTGCTAAAGGAGGAAATTACAGATGAATCAGCAAGCAAACGTTGTAAAAGTAGATGGGGATCAATTGCGTATCGAAGATGTTGTTTCCATTGCAAGAAAGGCCACTCACATTCAATTGACCGACGAAGCATTGCATCGTGTTCGTGCTTCACGTGCTATGGTGGAGAGAATGGTATCCCAGCAGGAAGTCGTATACGGAATCACTACTGGCTTCGGAAAATTCTCCGATGTCATGATCCAGGATGAGGACGTAAGCAAGCTGCAAGAAAATTTGATTATGAGTCATGCTTGCGGAATGGGCGACCCTTATGCCGTTGAAGTTGTTCGTGCGATGATGGCTTTGCGCATCAATGCGTTGGCAAAGGGCTATTCGGGAATTCGGGAAGAAACATTACTTCAGCTAGTGGAACTATGCAATCGAGGAGTTCATCCAATTATTCCTCAGCAAGGCTCCCTTGGTGCCAGCGGCGATCTAGCCCCTCTCGCTCATATGGTTTTGGTCATGCTCGGCAAAGGTGAAGCGCTTGTCAATGGTAAGCGGCTATCTGGAAAAGAAGCCCTGAGTGAAGTGGGTCTTTCCCCAATTCGACTGGAGGCAAAAGAAGGTCTCGCTCTTATTAACGGTACACAGGCAATGACTGCACAGCTTTGCCTCGCCTTGTATGATTCGCGAGTACTGCTTGAAAGCGCTGAATTGATTGCGGCGATGACGATTGAAGCGCTTCGTGGAATTCCAAAAGCGTTTGATCCCCAGCTCCATCTCGTCCGCCCGCATCCAGGACAGCAGGAATCAGCAAAGCGCTTGCTCCAGCACTTATCCGGCAGCAAACGTACCACAGCGCAGGGTGAGCTACGTGTCCAAGATCCTTACAGCCTTCGTTGCCTCCCGCAAGTACATGGTGCAACTCGTGATACGCTCGAGTATGTATGGACCACGGTTACACGCGAATGCAATAGCGTCACCGATAACCCTATTCTTTTTACGGAAACAGGCGACGTCATCTCCGGTGGGAACTTCCATGGTCAACCAATGGCATTCGCAGCTGATTTTCTTGCCATTGCCATCGCTGAGCTTGCAAATATTTCCGAAAGACGCACCGAACGTCTCGTCAATCCACAGCTAAGTGGTCTTCCCGGATTCTTAACCGAAAATGGCGGACTCCATTCTGGATTTATGATTACACAATATGTAGCCGCTTCCATTGTTTCTGAAAACAAAGTGCTCTGCCATCCCGCATCGGTCGATTCGATTCCGTCATCTGCCAATCAGGAGGACCATGTCAGCATGGGTACGACTTCTGCTCGCAAGCTTCGCACGATTGTATCGAATGTCAGCAAGGTGCTTGCTATTGAATATTTGGCAGCAGCACAAGCTATCGATTTTGGCTCGGGAGATCTCGGGACAGGTACAGCCAGAGCCTATGAGCAGTTGCGCCGGGTGATTCCCCGCCTGCATGAAGACCGCGAAATGTATCCTGATCTCGTAAAGGCAGAAGAGCTGATCCAGCAAGGGACACTCGCGTTTGTGACGGAATAATCGTTTGTGTATGGGAACCATTGTCTTTCTTTGTTATGATGGAGCTAAGGATAAGCAATTAGACCAAACCACTTGAAGTATGGAGGGCTGTCTCATGAAAGCAGGCAGAGAACTGGACCATCCTGAGTACCTGTTGCTGTTTGATGGGGTTTGTCATCTATGCCACGGTGCCGTGCAGTTTATTTTGAAACGTGATCCGCATGGACACATTCACTTTGCTTCCTTGCAGTCACAAAGAGCGCAGGAAATTTTGTCTCATTACAACTATCAGGAAAAAGACATGTCATCCGTGGTCTTTATCGCCAACGGACAGCTATATACAAAATCGGATGCGATCTTGCATGTCGGCCGCAAGCTTCAAGGTGGATGGCCTCTGTTGTCAAATGTAGCTCGGCTCATCCCTAGACCTGTCCGCAATCCGATTTATGATTGGGTCGCGAGAAATCGCTATCGGTGGATGGGCAAAGCAGAACAATGCATGCTTCCCACCCCCCAGATCAGATCCCGCTTTTTGGATTAAAAGCAAAAGGAGAAGTCGCTGTCCTATCGCGGCTCCTCCTTTTTTATTCTATGTGCCCAATCATTCGCTCTTGAATGACAATCCCTTTTCCTTCAATGCTGTCCGAAGCTTCGGCATAGATGCTGGCCCCATCCCATGATATTTCAGGATTTCTTTTTCGCTGTAACTAGCGAGCAGTTCTACAGTTGTGATTCCATTGTGTTCCAATGCCCTTCTTGCTGGTGCAGAGAGCTGAGAAAGAAATCCTATGTCCGGTTTGCGTTCTTGCTCACAGATTGGACAAGTCGGACAATCACTGCTTTTCACGTATGAATGACCATTCGCGCAAGTTCTTACCGTTTTTTTGGAAGTTGTCATGGCACGTATCCTTTTTATTTCGACGTCGCTTGTGGATGCTCATCGCTCACATAGTCAGCCGCTTTGGCATTTGCCTCTACCTGCGCAGGGCTCTTGCTGCCGGGGATCACGGTCGTGACAGCCGGATGCTTAAGGCACCACGCCAATGCCCACTGCGCCATATCCATACCCTCTGGAACTTCATTTTTCTTGATTTCTTCTACTTGGAGCAACAGTTTGTTGACATGCTCCTGATCGTGTCGGTGTCGCACATCGTTTCCACCGAATACAGAACCCGGCTTATACTTTCCGCTCAAATAACCACTCGCCAACGGAACGCGAGCCAGTACACCCAGGTCCTGCTGCTGGCAAGAAGCAAAAACACCTTCTTCCGGCTTTTGATCCAAACGATTGTACACGACTTGAATTGCTTTTGCATTTACCGAAGTAGCGGCGGATGTTTGGTGCATGTTGTCATTTTTCGCAATCGAGAGGCCGATATGACGGATCGTTCCTGCCTGCACCTGCTTGTCGAGGTAGGTCCACAAGTCATCATTGTCAAAAGCCTCGTCAGGTCCCGAGTGGAATTGGTACAAGTCAATATAGTCGGTCTGCAAGGCTTGCAGCGATTTTTCCAATTGCTGCTGAACTTCAGTTGCTCCGTAATGATTGGTTCGAGAAAATTTGTCATGAAAATGATGTCCGAATTTTGTCGCCACAATCCAGTCTTCCCGGTGGCTTTTTTTCAAATATCCTCCGATAAGCTGTTCGGACAGATGATCTCCGTAGCATTCCGCTGTATCAATCAGGTTGATGCCGAGATCCTTTGCTTTGTCGAGAATCTGGTCAACCGCTTCTTGCGAGAAATCCATTCCCCACTCCCCGCCAAATTGCCAGGTTCCTACACCGATTACGGATACGTTCAGGTCTGTTTTTCCTAATCTGCGGTACTTCATTGCCCGATTCCTCCTCATCATGGATAAACGAGAATCCCCTGAACGAATGTTCGCTCAGGGTGTAGACTAAAAAAAATTATATGCTTTTCTCGATGTTCAATTGGCTCACAAAATCTTGCAGATTCCCTTTTCGTTCCTTGCGCATTTTCTTGCGCTCATCCGCAGTGGCCATCAATCGCTCTTCTTCCTCTGTTTCTGGGGAAATAGCTGGTACATCAGTCGGATTCCCTTCCTCATCTAAGGCAACAAAGGTGAGAAAAGATGTCGCGGTCAAAATACGCTTGCCAGTTTGGAGATTTTCCGAGATGACTTTTACGAAAACCTCCATAGACGTTCTGCCTGTTGAGGAAACAAATGCTTCCAGGCAGATGGAATGTCCCATTTTGACGGGAGCAAGAAAGTCAATCGAGTCAATCGATGCTGTCACAACAGGGCGACGCGAATGTCGCATCGCAGCGATTGCAGCTACCTCATCTATATAAGCCATCATCGTACCACCAAAAATAGTTCCATGGTAATTTGTATCAGATGGCTGAACCAGTGATGCCTGAATTGTACGAGATTCTTGAGTTGTCTTGACGTTCATCGCTGTTGCTCCTTTATCAATCTACTTGATGCATACATCATCATATCACAAGGCATTCAACGTTCCAATCGATAGCTGCTCGCAAGCATGCTTTCTATTCTCTCTGCATGTTCTTGCAAAATGTAACGTAACAAAGGGAGATTCCACTCATAGGCTGGGCGATAGCCGTCTAAAGCAAACAGCTTGTCATCTATATGCGTGGCAAGCTTTCGGCGGGCCGGACTGGCACAGTAAAACTGCTCCAAATAATCCGTACCCCATCTGGAAAAGGAGGACGTTTCGGTGGTAACCGCCGTTAGCAGAATCCCTTCCCCTGTCTCAATCAAATCGATTGGATACAGTTGACAGCTAAATGGCTTGAGAGGCTCTACTTCACGACCAGCCTGCTCGGCATAAGCATGGATCGCACAGCCGTAACGCCCATTGTTTTCTTGATAAAAAAGACAATTGCCATGTCGCATGCGAATGGTTCCTGGAGGCTCATTGCGATCCCAAACCCCATGCGCAAGCCAATGATTGCGTTCAGACTCATCCTGGAGTCCAGCAGAGATAGAGGGGATTTCCCCCTCCATGATGGGAATCTGCCACTCTTCTACCGCGTAAGGTTGTCCACCCTCACAGCAGGTCTCGCGATGAACCATCCTGCAATTCCAACAGTCCAAGTGAAACAAGGCCTGGAGGGCTGTAACATCAACCAAATATTGTCCCGCTCTCACCAAGGAATGCTTGTTTTTCTTTATATATTTTTCGCAGTGGTACGCCTCTTTATCAGACATGGGATCGGGCGTGCCTACATAACGAAAAGCTCGCTTCGTTTTCATTTTTGCAAAACAATCTCCGCTTCTGTTCCAAAAATACGCAAATGGCCTTCCTCATAGCTAGCCAAATCTACTTCATCACCCGGAATTTCCATCAGAATTTCCATTTCTTCACCCTCTGCTGTCGTAAACACAAGGAGGAGATCTTTTTCTTCAAATTCATTGTCAGTCAGCTTGGTTTCGAGGAGTTGAGCCTGAAATTGTGTTACCTCTTCCTCTTCTTCACTATCGGTATCCCATTGGGTAAAAGTCACGGTAACTTTTTGATTTTTATACTCCGCCAACAGTTGAATCAATTGCTCGTGTTGTTGAATGTCCATCTTGTAATCCCTCCGAAATGGTTCATACTGCCCATCATAACAAAGTAGCTCTTAAAAAGCCAAAAAGAAATACCGCTTCGATGTGGGAAGCGGTTATTTCTCTACTGCCAGTTAGCTTACTTTGCTAATGGTCTGGGCTAACGCAAAATCTTTGCCGGTTAAACCTTTTGCCTCGCGGGTGGCTAACGTAAACGTGACCGTTCCACCTGCCAAATGAATTTCCACGTGCTGATTGTCATGCTCAAGCATTTCTGCCACTCGGTTGACGAAACTGACCGCAGTGGAAAAGTCACGACAGTGGTACGTGCGTGATAGCGCCATTCGGTCTTCTACCAGCTTCCAGCCAGGTACCTTGCTCAGATACAATTTGACCTGTTCCAAAGACAGCTTGCTCATTTTAGCAATGCCCCCTTTTACCCGATGAATGGTTGTTACACCATCATATTCACGAGACGTACAGGTTATCCGCACCCTATTGCTTCACGGCATAAAAAATCATACGTGGTGATTCATGTGCCACATATTCTTCAAATTGGTAATTTCCAAATACTTGAATTTTTTCGAATCCCGCCTCTGTAAGCATCGAGATCATTTGCTGGGCAGAAAACAAACGAACCTGTTCCATATACTCACGCGGTTCATTCGACGATTCATCGGAAATCAGTATCCGCTTTTTCACAAATCCATCCTGAATCCAGCGTTCTTCTTTAATCAACATCCCACTGACTTCCTTTGTAGAGTGCGGCACGAGATTATCGATAACGTACGCTGCATTTAAGAAATCGATGACTACTTCACCTTTTGTTTTGAGTGCTTGTGCCATGTTACGAATAACGTTAGCATTTTCTTCATCTGTGGAGAAATAACCAAAGCTGGTAAACAAATTCACCACGATATCAAATTCATCGTGAAACGGAATGTCGCGCATGTCACAGCGGGCAAAACTTAGCTGTGGATAGGTGTTTTGTTCCTCAGCCAACTGTAAGAGAACAGGCGACAAATCCACACCAACTACTTCATAGCCCCGGCGAGCCAGCGCACGCGAATGACGCCCGCTCCCGCAGCAAAGATCAAGTACGCGTCCTGTGTCCTTTACCGGCAATCTTTCCAACAGATTAGCGATCTCTCCATCTGCTGCCGAATCGTCCCTATGACGATACACAAGCACATAATCTTCGCGAAAGCTGCGTTCAAACCATTCTTCTGCCATGTCTGAGCCCCTTTAATTCCAAGATGTTCTTATTATACCACAGCGGGGTTTATCCGTTGCCGATTTGCATGCGGCAAAGTGTACGAAAGCTTTGTTGAAAAATATAGAAAAGACTTTACATACATACTGTATGTATGTAAAATTAACCTCATCCAATCGTGAGGGAGAGATCCATAATGAAAGTGAACAGCTTTTATCCTGTCATCTTGACAGAACAAATGGAGGCTAGCGCGAAGTTTTATCGAGAGCACTTTGGATTTGAAATTATTTTCGAAGCAGACTGGTATGTGAGCCTGCAAAATCAGAGCAGCACCCCGTCATTTGAGCTAGCCATCTTAGATCCTTCACACAACACGATTCCACAGGGTTTCCGAAAGCCAGTAGCTGGTGGTCTTATCCTTAATTTCGAAGTCGATGATGTTGACACTGAATACGAGAGACTTATTGTAAAAGCAGGTCTTCCTCTCCATCTCGACATTAGAGACGAGGAATTCGGTCAGCGGCATTTTATTACATCCGATCCGAACGGCATTTTACTTGATATCATAAAAGTAATCCCGCCTTCTGAAGTATTTGCTGAAAGTTATGTTGACCCTGTATAATCTGGCATGAAATAAGTAAGGAGACCTTACAGTATGAAGTTGTCCAAAGCAGAGCAAAAACAGCAGACGATGCAAAAACTGATCGAAGTGGCAAGAGAGATGTTCTCTAAGCAAGGCTACGCGGATGCCGCCATGGAAGACATTGTGAAACAAGCCGGGGTGACCCGTGGCGCACTGTACCATAACTTTGGGAGCAAAGAAGGATTATTTGAGGCAGTACTGGCTTCTGTCCAACAAGAAATCGGAGCCCGCGTAGAAGCAGAAGCTGCGAAAAGTGAGGATCCTTGGCAACAATTGATCTTGGGTTGCTTGGCCTTTGTCTCCTCGGCTGTCGAACATCGAAACAAGCGGATTTTGCTTATCGATGGCCCATCTGTCATCGGGTGGGAAACGTGGCGTCGAATGGACGAGGAAAACTCCATGCGCCATCTCAGGGAGCAGCTTCAAACGATGCAGGAGCAAGGGTACCTACGTCCCGTTTCGATCGATGCTCTGACACATTTGCTGTCTGGTGCGATGAATGAAGCGGTGCTCTGGATTTCGGAGACGCCTGATCATGAGAAGTCCCTTAAGGACATTTCAGCAGCAATGACCCTTCTCTTGGAAGGATATCGCACCAAATAAAAGCAAAGCACCCCTGCTTTAGCCTCTTATCGGCAAAATGCAGGGGTGCTCTGTTATTGTAAAGGGTTTTTATGATGAAAAGCGGGTAGCTCGTCCAAGCCGAATTTTTTCAGCAGCCCGAGCAATAATGCTCTCTACCGAAGATGGGTCATCCACAACATCGTATTCGTTGATATTGACCCGCAAAATTGGACAGGAGGTAAAGGAGGCAATCCAGCTATCATAGCGGCCAAACAAATCCTGCCAGTAATCCACCGGCGTTTGTTGCTCCATTGGGCGCCCGCGCTCTTTTACGCGGCCAATAATATCATCGAAGCTTCCCTCTAAATAGATCAAAATATCTGGATGCGGGAAGTAAGGTGTCATGACCATCGCTTCAAAAAGTTCTGTATAAGTGCGGTAATCTTCTTCTGTCATGTTGCCTTGCTCGTACAGCATACGGGCAAAAATCCCGGTATCCTCATAGATGGAGCGATCTTGGACAAAACCGCCACCATAATCAAACATCCGTTTTTGTTCCTTAAAGCGTTCTGCCAAAAAGAAAATTTGCAAATGGAAGCCCCAACGCGATAAATCGTTATAGTAACGGCCCAAATACGGGTTATTGTCAACCTTTTCTACCGACACACGAAATCCGAGCTGATCTGCCAAGGCATGTGTAAAGGTGGATTTTCCTACCCCTACCGTCCCCCCGATCGTAATCACTGCGTTGTTCGGTATCCCGTATTTTTCACGAAGCGTGCTGTTTTGAAACCTAGACATGTACGCAACTCCTTATCCCCATGCTTACTTTTCCTTTGTTCCCTAACCTTCTTGTCCCATCAACTCTTGAATCCGTGGTGCAATCCGATCCAGTACAACCTTCAAATCTTCTGGTCTATGTACGAAATCCAAATCGTCACAATCGAATTTGATGACAGGCGTATCCGGATGATGTTTTTCAAATGCTTCCATAAACTCGTTGTAATCAGCAATCAGGTTCTCCATATAGGTGACATCCATGCTGCGCTCCATTTCGCGATCGCGCATCGCAATCCGCTTCATCACGGTCTCAATCGAAGCTGTCATGTAGATCACCAAATGGGCCTGAGGCAAATCCTCTGTTAGGATATCATAAATTTTGAGGTACTTTGGCAGGTTATCTCCTTGTAACGTCCGTTTGGCAAAAATCGTATTTTTGAAAATATTGTAATCAGAAACAACGGAAATACCTTGATTCAGGAACTTTGAATGAATATCCTGCAACTGCTTGTAACGATTGCAGAGGAAAAACATCTCGAGTTGAAAGCTCCATTCGGCAATATTTTCATAAAATTTACCCAGGAACGGGTTTTCGTAGACGATCTCTTCCAGTAGTTGCAAGTTGCATGCACGGCTTAGTTCCCGCGATAAAGAGGTTTTCCCAATACCAATAGGTCCCTCAACGGTAATCAATATGGACTTCATGTATGCTTCGATTCCTTTCAAGAAAATGAGAGCACCCCATATTCTAGCACGTATGTAAGCGTTTGTCGAAAACATTCGCATCGTGTCGTTTGGTATCGTTTGGTACTTGTCTTTTATTAAAAAACTGCTCTTCAGAAAGAGCAGTCTGGTTCTTACGTAAAATATTCAACACGAGCCTGAGGAAACAGTCGGGCAATTTCACTTTCCAAATGGGCCTGCAAAGCCTTTGCTTGGATATCGGGATAGACATACTTCCCTTTCCCGTATTTGCCCCATTTGTACTTGCGCTCTTCTTCCTTCATCTCCAGCTTTGTTTTCGGATAGCGCTGGAGGATCAAGTTTTTCGCAATCTTGGTAAAACGATGTTGGATCAGCTCGAACGTCAAATCCTCCATCGCTTCGGGAACCAACTGCGAACGTAGCCTTTCCAGCAAATCGGTATACCCCGCTTCCCATCCGTCAAACCAATACAAAGGCGCTAAAATAAAGCCAAGCGGATAACCAGCTTTCGCTACCTTCCCTGCTGCCTCCAGTCGCTGATGAAAGCTGGAGGTGCCTGGTTCGAAATTTTTGATGACATAGTCAGCATTCATGCTGAAGCGAAATCGGGTATGCTTGTTGTGCTTGGCATCCAGCAAGGAATCCACGTGGTGAAACTTGGTCACGAAGCGCAACCGCCCAAACTCCTGCTGGCCCATAAACTCAATCGCTCGTTTCAGATTGCCCGTAAGATGCTCAATGCTAACCGGATCGGATGTACAAGCTGCCTCAAAACGCGTAATCTCACCCGGGCGTTCTTGGATATACTTCTCGGCTTGCGCAAGAATCTCGTCTGTATTAACGTACACCCGCACGTACGGCTTTGTCCCGATGTTTGTGTTCAAATAGCAATAATGACAGTGGGCAGCACATCCCGTAGCCAATGGAATGGCATATTCTGCGGAAGGCTTGGAGGTCTCGAACTTCAATGTTTTGCGTACACCAATGACCAACGTCCGCTTCGCATTGCGATACTTCTCCACTTCTGTATCCCCAGGGATGCCTCGGACCTGATTATGGCTGGTCGTCATCTGCATCGGAATACCTTCCTTTTGAAAACGCCGATACAGTTCTTGACCAAGTGGATAATTCAATGCATGTGGCTCGACGAAAATATAATCCGGAACAAACAGCTTGCTACCTTTCTGCTCCTTCTTTTCCGATCTTTCCAAAAGGGTCGTTCCCATAGCCATCATCCCCCCTTCACCTAGTATGCCCGTGCCATTCGACTGGACGTAAGGGGAAGTATGGCTGTGCCCGTCATTTCAAGGTGTTCTTAAAATCGCGTAGCAGCGCCTTTGCTTGTTCCTGTTGAGCTAGCGGTACTTGCAGTGTATAGACATGTCCTGCTTTTTTGGTCTGTCTGGACAAAAGTCTGACTCGAATTCCTTTCATTTCCAAATAACGCCGACATTCCTGAGCAATCCGCGGGAGGCCATACGATTCATGAATCGTAACCCATTTGATCCACATGCACCTGCACCCCATCCTTACAACTTCTTTCTTTTACAGTAAGCAATGGACGGGTGATTGGTTCAAAACAAAAGAGAGTTGCTGACATTTTAGGAAAACCGTTTTTGCCTCTGAGCCGTCTAATGGTATAGGAGGGGGAAAAAGTGAATCTGGAACAGCTCGTTTCACGCGCAAAAAATGGGGATGATGATGCCTTTTTTCAACTCGTCAGCCTTCATAAAGAACAACTGTATAAAATCGCCTACGCCTTTCTTCGTAATGAGACAGATGCATTGGAAGCTATTCAGGAAGCGACGTGCCGTTCCTATCTCAAGCTGGCACGCTTAAAACAGCCTGCGTATTTTCGTACTTGGCTGACGCGCATCCTTATTCATATTTGTCTGGATGAACAAAAGCGCCGAAAACGGATCATCTTGGACCCCATGGAAGATGACGTCGAAAGTCGTGCAAGTATTCCTATGGACGACCAAAATGTCGAGCGTATTCAAATCGAAGAGGCTCTCGCTCGTCTCAGTCCGAATTATCGCCACATTATTATTTTGAAATATTTTGAAGATCGAACGATACGCGATATTGCAGAAGTACTCGGTCATCCGGAAGGTACTATCAAAACATGGCTACACAAGGCTTTGGGTGCACTCCGCAAAGATCTCGGGAAAGGCTGGTGAGCTTTATGCGTGAAAATGAAAAAAAGAATGCGAGTCTATTCATGATTCCCGCTGAGATTGATCAATACATTCGAAGAGGGATGGAGCAAGCAAAAGAGCTGCGTCAAAATCGGAGACGCAATCGATGGATACGCGTTGGTACTAGTCTCGTTGCTTGTTTGTTCCTTTTTGTGTTTATTTTTTCCGTTCGCCTTTCACCCGCTGTTGCCGCTTATGTCAGCTCGATTCCTGGAATGGAAAAGATCGTGGATTTCCTTCGGGATGACAAAGGCTTGCAAAAGGCAGCCGAACACAATCTTGTCCAAAATATTGGCGCCAGTGGTTCACTTGACGGTGTCACCTTTACGATCGATCAGGTATTGGCAGATGAAAAACGGATGCTCCTCTTCTATACACTGAAGAATGATCTTCCCGATAAAGAAGTAGCACTTCACAAAATCGAGTTGTTCGATCAGTCAGGAAAGGAATGGGAGCACGGTGCTTCCTGGTCCGGCATGGGCAGCGAAGACCCTGTGATCCGAAACCGCATCGATATTATCATCAACGAAGCTACCGAAATACCTGATTTCATGACAGCGAAAGTCACGTTGGAAATCGATCATATCAAACAAGATAATCCCCTATCGATTGACTTTGTGGTCGACAAAAGCAAGTACAAGACTTTTGAGAAAAAAGTGTATCCGGTGACGAAGGAAGTCACGGTTGACGGACAGCGGTTTACGATTGAACAAATTGCAGTCTTTCCTACACAAACAGAAGTAAGTATCCGATTTGACCCAGCCAATAAAAAACATCTCTTTGACTTCGATAAGCTAAGACTTGAGGATGAAAAAGGGCAAACGTTTGCTTTTTGGGGGAATGGCGTTCCTGTTCGTGACAACGGAGAAAACGGAAAGATATACCATCTGGAAAGCATCTATTTTGTGGAACCCGAAAAGCTCTACCTGAAAACAGATGGCATCCGTGCTTTGGACAAAGATCAATTACAAATCGTGATTGATGCGAAGACCGGTACACTCACAAAAGTCCCGAATGATCGCCTGAAACTAACGGCGCTGCGTCAAGTCGATGATGTGGTAGGCATGGACTTCTCTTTGAAGGTGCCGCCTCAAGATAATCACTCTCATATCTCTCTTGGGTATAACATGACGGATGACCTAGGAAATGAATATGAATACGTGCAAGGGAGCTCTTCATCTGCAACGAAAGATGAATCCATTCAAAACTATTCCATGCTATTCAAACGAAAAACAAACAAAGGTACGCCTACTTCCTATTCCTTTCCTCTGTCCAGCTATCCTGAACGACTTCAAGGTACTTTTTCTATTGAAGTCAAATAATAAATGCCCCATTAGCGATTGCTTGTACGGCATCGCTGTGGGGCATTCTTCATTTGATAACCTTAGTCTACAACCGCCCAGTGATTGGTCGGCCCATGCCCGCCACCCAATTGCGGAGCTGTCTTAATTGCTTCGAAAATAAAACGATTTGCTTTTTCAACCGCAGTGATGAGCGGTGTATTTTTGGCTAACTCTGCTGTAAGAGCCGCTGAGAATGTACAACCTGTGCCGTGCGTATGACGTGTATGGATACGCTCATGGGACAATTCATGGAATGCCCTGCCATCGAACAAAATGTCCACGACAATGTCCCCCTGCATATGTCCACCCTTCATCAGGACATTGCGAGCGCCTAACGCATGTATCGCTTTTGCCCCTTCGCGCATCTCATCTGTCGTCTCGATTCTCATGCCAGTCAAGCATTCTGCTTCCGGCAAGTTGGGTGTGACGACTTCTGCGAGAGGCAACAACTCTTTTTTCAATGCAACGATCGCCTCATCCAACAGTAGTTTTGACCCTCCCTTGGCAATCATCACCGGGTCTACTACCAGCTTTTTCAGGCCAAATGCTTTGACCTCTTCTGCAACAGCACGAATGATATCAGCGTTAAACAGCATTCCCGTTTTCGCCGCGTCAGCGCCAAGATCACGCAGCACCTCATGCATTTGCTGGGCAACCGCCTCTGTCGGCAACGGATAAACGCCTGCTACGCCCAATGTATTTTGTGCAGTGATTGCTGTGATCGCACTCATTCCGTACACACCGAGTTGATGAAAGGTTTTCAGATCTGCCTGAATCCCAGCTCCCCCACCGCTATCTGAACCCGCTATCGTCAATGCTTTCGCAATCGTGCTCATGACATTCCCTCCTGCTTTCCACCTTTTCTCACCTGAGTATACCATCCGCTCGTCCCATTCGGTATACTAAAGGAATGTTTGCCAACAGTCATGCAAGGAGGCATCTGCATGTCCTATCGGATCTTTTATTGGTTGACCTTTTTGATACCAACCATCATCATCGGGGGGTTTGAATTCATCCGTCACGACTTTCTGCTGCCCTATATGTCTATGGAAGCCGGGAATGTGTACATTACCCTCTTGACGCTCTTTCTCTCTTTTTTATTCGCTACCTGGATGTTTCACACGCTTAAACAAATGAATGCACGAATTGTCGAGGAACAAGCTCGTCGCGCTGTTTATGAAGAACGGGAACGCCTTGCCCGCGAATTACACGACGGGATTGCACAGTCTCTGTTCTTCCTTAACGTAAAGCTGAAGCAGGGACAATTGGACGATGCGCGGGTCGCTGTTTCTGCCATCGACAATCATGTACGCCAAGCCATTTTCAACTTGCGCTCATTACCAGAAGAAGGCAGTCTGGATCAACGCCTTGAGAAATGGCTGGCGCAATGGAGCGCTTTATCTGGAATCGACGTTGCTAGCGAATTGCATGTCAAAGATGGCTTTTTTACTCCCACCGCAGAAGTACAACTGTTCGGGATCATCCAAGAAGCTTTTGCCAACATTCGCAAGCATTCTCAGGCCAAGCATTCGTGGATTCACCTCACGACAGATGAAACAACTGGCTGGGTTCTCGCTGTTGAGGATGACGGCATTGGGATTTCCAACCCTTCTCCCGATACGAAAAAATACGGTTTGTCCATGATGCGCGAGCGAGCACGCCAGTTAAACGCCACCATTGACGTTCAGTTACGATCGGCAGGCGGTACAATCATCCGCTTATCTTCTCATTCAGGAGGAAAAATCCAATGAACGCTTACCGTGTATTGATCGCTGACGATCACCCGATGGCTCGTATGGCGATTCGCAGTCTGCTTGATCCTGATCCCTCTTTTGAAGTCATCGGAGAAGCGCAAAATGGCGAGGAAGCTTTTCTCTTATGCGGACAAATACAACCGGACCTTGTGCTCATGGACATCAACATGCCGAAATGGAGCGGACTCGAAGCAACCCGTGAGGTGAAAAAAGCATACCCGCACATCAAGGTCGTCATTCTCAGTGTCTCCGATGACGTTGCTGACCTGATCACGGCTATTCAGTTCGGCGCCCAAGGTTACTTGCTGAAAAATTTAGAGCCTGATGACTGGATTAACTACTTGCATGCCTTGCTCGGCGAGGACAGTGAGTTGACTCGTGAAATGGCAACCCGCCTCATGTACCGCTTCCGTCAAGAAGAGGCGACAGATGAAATGGTACCAGATGTTCTGACCCCGCGAGAGCGAGAGATTGTCATGTATGTAGGAGCAGGAAAAACGAATCGGGAAATAAGTGAGGCGCTGATCATCGCAGAAAACACTGTGAAAAACCACCTGAAAAACATTCTCGAGAAGCTGCAATTGGCTAATCGCGTCCAGCTCGCTGCTTATGCAGTTCGCCATCATTTGGTCATCAAATAAAAAACATTGCTTTCTTCTCGATCAACTGTCATCCTTAGTAAGATACGTTTTCCACAGACATAAGAAATGCAGGTGATCCGCATGATCGAAGTCAAGACCTCCAAACTAAGCAATGGAGAATTAAATAGAGGTGTATTTGCAACGCAAGATATCCGAAAAGGCGACCTGATTCATGAAGCACCCGTGCTGCCCTATTTGAACGAAGAGCATGAGCATATCGAGAAAACCTTACTCGCGGATTATGCATTTGAGTACGGTGCCAATCACACAGCCTTCTTGTTAGGCTATGGCATGCTATTTAATCATTCCTACACGCCAAATGCCACGTATGAGATTAACTTCGATAACCACACGTTTGATTTTTATGCTTATACGGACATTCAAGCGGGTGAAGAAATCTTAATCAACTACAATGGTGATGAGGATTGCGATGATCCTCTCTGGTTTTATGAAGACCAACAGAAAGAAACAGATGATACCAAATAAGCGAAGGTCTTAAGGAAGAATGAAAACCCGGAAACAGACACTTGGAATAAGTGCCCGTTATCCGGGTTGTTCTGTGTAGAGGGGCAACTATAAACGCAACCACTTGGCGAAGTACTGTTCGTTCACTGGAAAATATGCCGTGGCAAAACGAATAAACTCAGGCGTATCCACCTGTTTGTAGGCGTACGTCTGATAATAGTCATGCAAAAACTCCCAGCCATCCGCCTCATCGCCGTAGGTTGTAATCAGCTTCCATAACTCTTTCACTGGCTGTCCGTACACCGGACCCGTGATCGGTCCCTTGTCAAACGCATCCAACGGCAGGTTGGAAACCGATTTGGTCGCATCCGCTTGCTCGGCAAAATAAAAGCTGGCGTCCCCTTTTTTCTCCACATCGTAAAAATAGAGCGTTGTGGCCAATTCTGTTATTCCTTCATCCAGCCAGGCGTGATGGAACGGATCATTCGAGACCACTCCATAAAACCATTGATGGGTAATCTCATGCACCACGGTATGACTCAAATCAGGGTCCACACTCCCCGTGTGTCCGACAGTCACCACTCCGGGGTATTCCATACTTGCAGTTTCATCCAAAAGGATATCGAGTTGTTTATGCGGGTACGGACCCAATTTATCCGTGAATTGTTCAAACGATTTTTCGGCAGCTTGCAGAGCGGCTGTCATCGCTTCCTTGTCTGCGTCCTTTCCCCATACTCGAAGCTCGACACCTTTGACCTTTTTGCTTTTACTCTGCATTCCTTTTACAACTGCGATGAATACTTCTTTCGTATTTTTCACTTTTATTTTACCGCTCTGACTATTCGACGCCTTGTCCTGATCAGACGAGCTGATGACGGTATACCCTTGCGGCAAGCGGTACGAAATAGAAAAATCCGCATGACTCGTATGATACGATTCGCCTCGAAGCGAGTACGGCTTTTTATTCCATCCGTCCTTCCCCTGGTAGGAGGCGAGCATCGGATAGGCTTGCGCCAAATGGAAGCCATTTTCTGTACGATCAAAGCGCAAACCTTTCCTAGGAACAGTAAACTCATATGTTACGGTTACATCTCGAGTCTCATGTGGCGCAAGCTTTTCGGCAAGTGGGATGGCAAGCGTATCACCGGTTAGCTGATACTTTGCTTTCACATCATCTAGCTTGACATCACGAATCTTCACTTCGGCTGCGTCCTCGAAGAATGGGGGTTTGTTCTCTTTTGTAAATGCATTGGGCAGGAAATAAAAGACCAACTGATCCCATTCGTCCTTGGAACGATTTTCAACAGTGATCTTGGCCTCAGCGGTAAACATTCCTTCTGGCGACATCTCGAACTTCAGGTCGTATGTGCCTTTACTGCCATCTGCTACGGGCTTGGCTGTGAAGTCCTCTATCTTCCCCACCGAAGGAGACTGTGCCCCTACCCGTTCTGGCATCCACCAGCCACTTCCAGATCCACCGAGCACCAAAGTCAATGCGGAAGCCATTGCCGTCACCTTGAGCAAACGCTGCTGCCACTTGATATCCTTCCTATTCGATATCAACTCCAGCCCTCCCAACCTTTCGCCTTATCGTTGAATCGTTTTCTCGAAAAAAGACAGCCGCAGACCGGGCTTCACTTCTTTTTGATCCGTCAAGGTAAATCCATGTCTTTCATACAAGCGAACAGCCGGTTCATTCAAGGACCCCGTCGCAACGACGATCTTGCTGCAACCATGCTCGTGGACAGAGGCAAGCAATTGACTCGCGATCCCTTTGCGAAAATGAACAGGATCGACAATCATCCGATGAATATCCAACGTTTCCCCCTCGATCACAAAAGAAACCGCCCCTGCCAGCTTGCCTTCCTCTATGAAGCCATAGAACGTTTCTTCACATGTCCTCAGTTGTTCTACTGATTCTCGCAGAGGAGGAATCTCTTCCGTTCCAATTAACTCCGCCTCTACACGATACGCTCTTTGCTGCATGCCCCAAAGTTTTTGTACTGTTTGTTCATCCTGTAAATCTAGTCGCACGATCATTTCGGTTTCCCCCGCATGTTAACTGTCTGGTGCTGCTTCAAAGCTATAGTACACATAAGGATCTTTCGGTGCGGAGACGGCTTCAACCTGAGAGGCTTTGAGAACGAGCATGTCATATCCGTCCACCTGACGCAGCTCGAGCTTTCCGCGAACTTTTACCCAGCTATCTTTTGCCCATTTGTTGGCGTCCTCCTTTTCCACCAAAACGCCATAAACACTGGAATCTGCTGTACAGCAGGTGACGGAAAAGCGCGCTACGACAAACTGTTGCTTCGTAAAATCAGGCTGCCGATAGACAAACCCGATCGTCTCAAGCTCTTTTCCAGCAAATTCTTTTGCATATAGTTCCATCGTGGTGAGTCCGTCCAGGAACACTTTGTCATTCAGTTCAATCACTGGCTGTTTATGTAAAAAGACGGCGATATCCGTGTAAAAGTCACCAAATCCCCCGTTCGAGAATCTTTGCCGCAATTGTTCGTCATCTGTAGCCTCCACCGGGGGTGTTGCTACTTGATTGGTAGCCTCTGACTGTGGTTCTACGCTTGGTTTGGCATCTTCTTTTACCTCTGCTGTCTGCTTCTCATTCTCTGTTGCATTCGCATTCGCGTTCGCCGTAACATCCGCCAGCTTTCGTACATCATTGCTGAGAAGTGTGATTCCCCGCTTCTCTGCTACATCACTGCCAAGAATTTTATCCGGCATGACAAAACCCATCACGATTGGGAGTACAAACAAGCTGTAAACCAAAAGGGAGCCCATGGGAGTACGCGGCACTTTATGATGCTCCTCACAATCGCAATCGTAAACACTACTGCCAACAAAAATTTGCCGGATGCTGACCATTGTCAACAAGGACAGGATGACGAGTGTGACATAACTGAACATGTGTAACCGCGGTGCTAGGTAGTGACTGAGCGTTTCCGACAGGATCAAATAGGCCAACAACGCTGTAATGCCCGCCAATATCAAACTGCGCATGACATGATGACGCTTTAATTTGTTCTGATCCATATTTTCCTCCTTACATCGGTATGAGCATAGTGACGCAAATGACCAAAAGCGTAATAGCTACGACTAGCTTGACAACAAAACCAAAGCGAAACGTTCCCAAAAGCATTAGCGTCGTTTTTAAATCGAGCATGGGACCGAAAACCAGAAAGGCAAGCAACGAGCTGCTTGAAAACGTATTGGCAAAGGAAGCAGCGATAAAAGCATCTGCCTCTGAACAAAGCGAAAACAAATACGCCATCCCCATCATGACCAAATTGGACGTGAGCGGCGTTTGACCGATGTCCATGAGCGTGTCCCGACTGATGTACACCTGTAGTAGCGCGCTGATAAACGCTCCAAACAACAAATATTTTCCCATGTCAAAAAATTCATCTACAGCGTGGGCAAACGTCGAGGACAGCTTTCCACTCGTCGCTTTTACATGTTCGGCTTCATGACTGTTTTGCGATTCCATGCCGAGCCGTATCGGATTTTTTTTGACAAACAGGAAGACGAGCATGCCCACAATGAGGGCAACAACGAATCCCGCAATGCCTCGATACAGAGCCATTTCCGGCTGACGGGCGAAAGCAACATAGGTCGATGACAAAACAACGGGATTCACAATCGGTCCCGCCAATAAGAAAACAATCCCGACTGACAGCGGCATCCCTTTTTGGATCAAGCGACGAACCACAGGGATAATGGCACATTCACATACAGGGAACAAAAACCCGAGCAACCCGGCAAACGGCAGGGCTACGAGTGGATGCTTCGGTGTCCAACGCCTCACCTGCTCTTCTGTCACAAACGTCTGGATAAACGCAGAAAAGAATACACCCAAGAGGACAAACGGGATTGCTTCCAGCCAAATACTAAGGAAAAAGGTTTTCACATCAAGCCACAAGGGGGACCATTCTATACTCCAACCGGAAAACAAGCTGCTTTCTCTGCCCATGGTTAACCAGACGACACTTAGTCCAAGCAGGAGCGCCCCGATTATTTCAACCAGGAATTGGCGAATCTTCAGAATCAAGTGGGAATTCTCTCCTCTCCATTTGCAAATAGGTATCATTCCTATTTATATACAGACATCTATATTTCCTTCTTGTCCTTTACTTTTTTTACAAGATGAACAGGTTGTACAGCCTTCCCTTCCCCCTCTATCCGTCTTATAATGGGGAAAATGGTACGGTTCGGGGTGAATGAAGTGAGCGATGATATTCAGCGCATTCCCACTGATCTAGAGGTTTGTGAGATACAGACGATCGATGAAGAAAAAGTAAACAGGCTTCGTCCCAGAATGATGGAGACGGAAGGTGTCGCCCCTCTATTCAAGGCTCTCGCAGACGATACGCGAGCAAAAATCATTTACGCGCTGGCACTTGAAGGTGAACTATGCGTTTGTGATGTCGCTGCAACCATCAATAGTTCGATCCCGAATACCTCTCACCATCTGCGCTTGTTAAAAAACATGGGCCTCGCCCGGTACCGCAAAAACGGCAAGCTCGTCTATTACTCGCTCGATGATGATCATGTCCGTCATTTAATCATGTGTGGTATTGAGCATGCTGCCGAATTAAAGCAATCAAAACCGTAAAACCACTGGCTACATACAGGTCCGTCACTATAAGTGGCGGCTTTTTTTGCGTATGCTCAAAAAACATTCAAACAATTACTTGAATATAATAATGAATATGGTATGATTTAGTTAATCCTTACCGAAAGAAGGCATTAATCATGAACGACTATGATGTCATCGTAATTGGCGGGGGGCAGGCAGGACTTGCTCTCGGATATGCACTCAAGCGTAAAAATCGCCGTTTTGTCATCGTGGAGCAAAACCAACGGATCGGGGACAGTTGGCGGCAACGCTACGATTCACTGGTGCTTTTTACACCACGTAAACATAATCAACTACCTGGTCTTACGTTTCCCGGAGAGCGGAATACGCTCCCGAACAAGGATGAAGCGGCAGACTACCTCGAATTGTACGCCAAACATTTCGAATTGCCTGTCATGCTGGGTACGACTGTTATGGAGCTCAGCAAAATTGGTTTCCGCTTCCAAGTACGGACACAAGACCGTCTGCTCTACGCGAAGCAAGTCGTCATTGCAACAGGGCCATTTCATACGCCGTTTATCCCAGGTATTGCGAATAGCTTGGACCACACCGTTCATCAACTGCACACTTCGCAGTACAAGAATGAGAGCCAGCTCATCGACGGCCCAGTCCTTGTCGTTGGCAGCGGCAACTCTGGGGCACAGATTGCGGTAGAGCTCGCCGCTCATCGACCCGTTATTTTTTCACAGGGAGATTCACGCTCTTACTTGCCAAACTTCATATTTGGAAAACCTATATTTGATTACATGAAAACACTTGGATTACTCGATGCTCCCCACTCCACCTGGATCGGCAAGAAAATGCGCAGCTCACCCGATCCGATATTCGGCTACAAAAAGCAGGTGCGCGAGCTCTCTCGCTCAGGAGCATTGCGGTTGGTTTCTCGAACCGTACAGGTTAATGGGCATACCGTTTATTTTGCAGATGGAACAGAGGCAACAGTCTATAACGTATTGTGGGCCACTGGCTTTCGACCAAACTACGATTGGCTGAGTATTCCAGATGTGCTTGATTCGAAAGGCAGACCCATTCATCTTCGGGGTGTCACAAAAGTGCCTGGCCTATTCTTTCTCGGACTTCCATGGCAGCATACGAGGGCGTCAGCACTTATGGGCGGCGTAGGAAAAGACGCCCTTTATCTAGTGGAACATCTATAAATTATTTTCTAGAAGGAGGATTCTATCATGGGCTTTCACCATCACGATCATGGAGATGGACACGATCACCATCACCATGGAAAAGGAGCCAGTAAACGTGCTCTTCTCACTGCTTTCCTCATCATCGCTGTATTTTTGGTCGTAGAAACCATTGGGGGCTTCATCACTAACAGTTTGGCATTGCTATCCGATGCTGGTCATATGCTAAGCGATGCATTAGCGCTTTTGTTGAGCTTGATTGCTGTCCATTTCGCATCACGTCCCCCTTCTGCCAAGAGAACGTTCGGAATGAAGCGTTTTGAAATTTTGGCTGCGCTGACCAATGGCGTCACTCTCGTCGTGATTTCCTTGTTCATTTTCTGGGAAGGATTCGAACGTATGTGGAATCCACCTGAGGTAGCCAGCGGCTCAATGATCATCATCGCTACTGTAGGGCTCCTCGCCAATATCGCTGCAGCCATGGTACTCATGCGTGGTGATACCAAGAACAACGTCAATTTACGCAGCGCATACCTTCATGTACTCGGCGATCTACTCGGTTCCGTAGCCGCGATACTAGGCGGTATTCTCATGTGGGCATTTGGTTGGTATATTGCCGACCCGATCATCAGTATCATTGTTTCTATCCTGATCATGCTGAGCGCATGGCGCGTCACGAAAGAATCCATCAATATTTTGCTGGAAGGAGCTCCATCTCGGCTGGATACAACCAAAGTAGAACAAAGACTCAGCCAGTTAACCGGAGTAGTCAAGGTGCATGATCTTCATATTTGGACGGTTACTTCCGGCTTTGATTCTCTTACCTGCCATCTCGTTGTCGAGGATGATTTGCCCAGCTACCCTGTTTTAAATGACGCGCTTGCGCTGTTGGAAAAAGAATTCGGCATTACACACGCGACCATCCAGATTGAGAACTCGTCTACTACACACGGTGACTTACATTGCCAGGCAACAGCCGATTCCCACGATCATGATCACGATCATAACCATGAGCACAACCACGACCATCCGCATGATCATAAACAACATAGCCATTCCTAAATAAAAGAAACCATCTCCCGACATTTTCGAGAGATGGTTTTTCTTGTGATTAATCCTCCATGGTAGACAGGTCACCAGTCGGTAGACCTAATTCCCACGCTTTCAAGACGCGGCGCATGATTTTTCCGGAACGCGTTTTTGGCAACTTGTCGCGAAATTCAATTTCACGAGGAGCAGCATGTGCAGCCAATCCTTCTTTCACAAACTTGCGAATTTCTTCCATCAACGCTTCACTTGGCTCATAGCCAGCTCGCAGCGCGATGAATGCTTTGATAATTTCACCACGAACCGGATCTGGTTTGCCGATGACACCCGCTTCGGCTACTGCTGGATGCTCCACGAGCTTGCTCTCTACTTCAAACGGACCGACTCGCTCACCGGAAGTATTGATCACATCATCAATACGGCCTTGGAACCAGAAGTAGCCTTCTTCATCCTTGTATGCAGAATCCCCGGATACATACCAGCCCGGGATGCTGAAGTATTCCTCGTACTTCGCTGGGTTGTTCCAGATTTGTCTCATCATGGCTGGCCAACCAGTACGGATTGCCAGATTCCCCATTCGATTCGGCGGCAGCTCATTTCCACGGTCGTCAATAATCGCTGCATAAATACCTGGGAACGGCTTACCCATCGATCCAGGCTTGATCGCCATACAGCGATAGTTAGAAATCAACTGAGCACCTGTTTCCGTCATCCACCAGTTGTCGTGGATGCGTTGATTGAACACGCGCATTCCCCAGTGAACGACTTCAGGATTGAGTGGTTCACCAACGCTCAGGACGTGACGCAGACTGGATAAGTCAAATTGCTTGACGAGTTCATCCCCTGCTCCCATGAACATGCGGAACGTAGTCGGAGCACTAAACCAGATCGATACTTTGTTTTTCTCAATGACTTTATACCAGTCTTCGGGAGTGAAGCGTCCACCACGTACAACAATGGTTGCTCCATTCAACCAAGGTGAAAAAATGCCGTAAGAAGTACCCGTTACCCAGCCTGGGTCTGCTGTGCACCAATAAATATCATCCTCTTGCAAGTCGAGAATCCATTTCCCAGTCTGGTAATGCTGGATCATGGCATTGTGAACATGCAGAACACCCTTTGGCTTGCCCGTTGAGCCTGAGGTGTAATGGAGAATCATTCCATCCTCACGATCAACCCATTCGATTTCCAACTCGGTGGAGGCTTCTTCCATCGCTTGTTCAAAGCGGATGTAACCTTCTTTTAGCTCCTGTTCTGCACCTACAACAATTACGTGTTTTAAGGCAGGCAGGTCGTTTACGGGAATACGTGGCAGGAGTGCAGGTGTCGTAACGATCGCAACTGCTTCGCTATTTTCCAAGCGATCACGAACAGCTGCTTCCATAAACGCTTCGAACAGCGGTCCTACGATTGCGCCAACCTTGATCGTGCCTAAAACGCTTACATAAAGCTCCGGCGAACGCGGCATAAAGACGAAAACGCGGTCCCCCTTCACAATGCCCAAATTCCGCAAAACATTACCAAATTTATTGGATAATTCACTTAATTGCGCAAAAGTGTAAGTCTCGTCTCTCGTCGCATTGCTGTACATCAATGCGATTTTGTCTTTCCGATCAGTAGCGAGATGTCGATCAATGGCTTCATACACCATGTTCACTTTCCCGGTCTCATACCAAGAGAATTGCTTCTCCACATCCGCCCAATCAAAATTCGCATATGCTTCGTCATAATTTTCCAGATTATAAGGGCCTTCCGTTGCTGGAATTTTCTCCACGTTCATGTCTTCACTCTCCCACTCTACTTCGTTTTTCTCACTACGCAACATTCATAATATTTCTACATTTTTTGCGTAATTCCTCCTGCCAGAACCTACTTATTCGATCGCGAACTTTTTCTTGTATAATGACGGTATTCTTACCGCAAAGGAGATGGCTGACCATGATGATCTGGTTTATTTTACTTGGCGCTATCGCCTTGTTGCTTTTTCGAGCCTATCGCAATACATTTGATGTTCAAATAAAGGAAATAGCCATACCCTTGAAAAAATCCCGACACCTTCAACAACCGCATGAGTTTGAGCCGCTTTCGATCTTGCATTTGTCTGATTTGCACATGGAAAACTTGTCTGTATTGCCCCAGTGCATTGTCGATGACTTCTCGCAGCGTCAGGTAGACCTGATTGCGATTACCGGAGATTTGCTCGACCGCGAAAAAAACATTCCGAAGGCAGTTGCTTTTGTGCAATGTCTCCAGCAATTACAGCCAGCACTCGGAACTTATGTGGTTTTTGGCAATCACGACTACGTTCTTACCCCTTTCAAGCTCGCACAGTTGAAATCAGAGTTAGAACGTATTGGCTGCCGTGTTCTTATCAACGAAAATGAAACCATCTATCACAAGGGACAGCCCCTGCACATTATCGGTGTGGATGATTTCAGCACGCGCCATAGCAACCTGGACAAGTCTTTCTTCGGTGTACCCGAGACTGGAGCAAAGCTCGTCTTGACTCATGATCCTAATATAGTTTTGCACATGAAAGAGTATGCTTACGATTATTTGTTGTCAGGGCATTTTCACGGCGGACAAATCCATTGGCCTCGCCCCTTTCATCTCGCAACGATGGGGAAGCTGCCTAAGCTAAATATCGTGAAAGGTCTTCACGAGATGGATGGTCGACTCTTTTACATCAGTGAGGGCCTGGGGCAAACAGGGGTAAACATCCGTCTGCGTTCCCGTCCCGAGATAACTTTGCATGTACTGGGCAGTGATGCTCCATTCAACGAGATGGCCGCTCCAGCTTTGGCTCTACAAGAAACAGCTGCCACGCTCGCCCTCGACTAAGGTATAATAGCCTTACTTTCATGTCGAGATGGGGGAACCTTGTGGAAAAATGGAAGAGAGATGTCGAGCACATCCGACAAGCGACAAATTTACCTATCGAATATGTACATGTCTCACAAACAGAAGCAGCACAAGTCCAGCTCGATTGGATACAAAAGGGCTGGGAGCAAGTTGCCCTCCATTCGAGCAACGGTGAAATGACATTGATCCTTATCGAAACGGCATCTTGGCATACTTCAGCCCGGGCGTTGTTGGATCTGATTTTTCCTCAAGTGGATGATCCAGCAACGCTTCCCCTCTCAAAACAGATATTCAATTGGCTTTCGGGCATTGTCTCTGGTACCCCTGTTGCAATGCCTGATCAGCTGGAAGCGAAATGGCCGTGGAAAGAAGCACGCGTCTCATTTTTATTAGAGCGATGCAGACCAGACCGCAAAGGAGAATGGGGTTCCTTGCAGCCCTTGTTGCATGATTTTTTTGAAGGAGTACCCGATTTTATTCCTTTGACCCAAACACATGCCCTTCTCATCGTCCCTGTCTCCATGCTCGATCATCAAAAATCGGCATCAGAGCTTTTGGAGTGGGCATCTGGCTTACATGATCTGATTTCGATGGAATGGATGGAACCCGTTCGCCTTGTTGTTGGATCGCCAATCACGAGTCCACTTGCATTGGGCGACACTCTTTTACGACAAGTATCACTCGCCCGCACCCTCCAATCCTATCGACCACAAATGATGGTTGCTGGGGATTGGTCTTATCCGTTAGAACGATGGGCAGCTTCTCTCCCCAAAGAAATAGCAGCCGCAATCGCCAACGAGCTAGCCGCTGTCATAACCGTTCCGCACATGACAGATGAACAACGGGAAACATTAGATACGTTGTTCGCCAGACAATTGAATGTAAGCGATACAGCGCGGCAGCTTTTCCTTCACCGGAATACACTGCTGTATCGATTGGACAAGCTGACAGAACAAACCGGATTAGACCCGCGATTGTTTCCTGATGCCGTCATGCTTCAGCTCTACCTTCTCTTTCGTCAAAATTGACGAAACATTTTGTATATACTGTCCGTATCCATCTTGCCTATGACTTGGTACCCTACCCTTACAGTCATCCAAGAATTTGCTCTCTTCACAAACCCGAGGAGGTGCCTTTTTCATGGCAAAGGTAAGTCTTTCCCACATTTATAAACGATATGGAAGCAACGTTACGGCAGTTGACGATTTTCACTTGGAAATTCAAGATCGCGAATTCCTCGTTCTAGTCGGACCATCTGGTTGTGGAAAATCTACTACGCTGCGCATGATTGCAGGTCTGGAAGAGATTTCGGAAGGTGATTTATACATAGGCGATCGCCGTGTCAACGATGTGGCTCCCAAAGATCGCGACATCGCCATGGTTTTCCAAAGCTATGCACTCTATCCGCATATGAATGTATACGAAAATATGGCTTTCGGCCTGAAATTGCGCAAATTCTCCAAATCCGATATTGATAAGCGCATTCAAGATGCAGCTCGAATTCTCGATATTTCCCATTTGTTAGACCGCAAGCCAAAAGCGCTGTCAGGGGGACAAAGACAGCGTGTCGCGTTGGGTCGTGCGATCGTTCGTGAGCCGCAAGTATTTTTGATGGATGAACCGTTGTCCAACCTCGATGCGAAGCTGCGTGTACAAATGCGCACGGAAATATTGAAACTGCACCAACGGTTGAATACGACGATTATTTATGTAACGCACGATCAGACGGAAGCCATGACCATGGGAGACCGGATTGTCGTCATGAAGGACGGCCTGATCCAACAGGTGGCAACCCCTACTGAAATCTACAATTATCCAGTCAATCTGTTTGTTGCGAGCTTTATCGGCTCACCTGCGATGAACTTTGTGAAAGGGAGTCTTTCCGAGAAAGACGGGGCACTCTATTTTGATGCACAAAATATTCATGTACGCTTCCCAGAAGATAAAGCCAAAACTTTACGGGAAAAAGGTTATGTAAATAAGCAGGTTATTTTTGGTATTCGCCCGGAGGACATTTACAGCGACGCCTCTTTTATGGAAGCCAATCCCTTTGAGAGCTCACTGGAAGCAGAAGTGGAAGTCGTAGAAAACATGGGCTCCGAATTGTACGTCTATTTCCACAATATCGGGGATACCCAGATGGTAGCACGCGTGGATTCTCGTGAAGCGCTAAAACCAAAGATGAAGGTAAAACTAGCGATGGATCTTGCCAAATGTCATGTATTTGACAGCGAGACAGAAGTAGCTGTATTCTAATAGCGAAATGAGAAGGAGTGTCCCAGCAGGCATTCCTTTTCCTATTTTTTTGTGCAAAACCTATATAAAGAGAACAACTAGAGATAGCGTGGAGAGGAGCGGATAAGAAGTGGCTTATCAAATCGTCTTTTTTGACATTGACGGAACCTTACTGAACACCGATCACATCATTCCACAAACAACAGTGGACGCCGTACAAACATTAAAACAAAACGGTGTCCATGTCGCGATCGCAACTGGCCGAGCTCCTTATCATTTGATGCCCATCGCTGAGCAATTGGGCATTGAGACATTCGTGGGCTTTAACGGGTCGTATGTGAAGAGCGAAGGGAAGATCATCCATCACACGCCAATTGCTACAGATACATTGGCAACGCTCGAACAAATGGCTGAGGGTCATTCCCATCCCATGGTATTTTTGAGCGCAGAACACTGCTATGCCAATGCGATGGACCACCCACATATCATTGAGTCTTTTGATTGGTTGCGACTGGAATCTCCAGCGTATCGCCATCGCTACTGGGAGGAAACGCCGATTTATCAAGCATTTCTCTACTGTGGCGCTGATGAATCAAGATACACGGGTGAATTCCATGACGTCTCTTACATTCGCTGGCATGAGCACTGCATGGATATTTTGCCCCCAAACGGCTCAAAAGCAAAAGGAATTGAAGCCGTCTTAAAACATTTTGGACTCACTCCTGCGGATGCTGTTGCCTTTGGAGATGGATTGAACGACAAAGAGATGCTCTCCTATGTTGGTATGGGGGTAGCGATGGGTAATGCTCATGAAGAATTGAAGCCGTTCGCCAATATGATTACGCGCCATGTAAACGACAGTGGCATCCAGCATGGCTTAGCAAAGCTTGGTTTAATCTAGTTACGCTAATTGTAAGCTATTTCCTTCATAATCACTCCCTTCATGTGCACGCTATAGACAACAGCACTGGAGGGAGTGAGTTTTTTTGCGCGTCTGGCCTTTTATTGCCGCTGTTGCCTTGGTTGGTCTCGTAGTTGTCCCGTATCGGATGAATCAGAATGCAGAACAGGAAATGCGCGAACCTCATCCCCGCGTGACATCGGTTCAAGCGAGAATTCCCCGCATTAACTACATTGAACAGGTGAAAGACATTCGTCGTGACCTGGAGAAAAAAAGCCATATTCAAACGCTTCATCATAACCAGCGTGACCGCAGTCATTATGTAGAAAACGAAGTCGTCGTGCGCTTTTCACCACGCCCCAAGCAAGAAAAAATTGATCAGCTCGTTTCTTCTTTGGATGCCAAGATCAAACATGATTTTGACAAATTTCTCATTATCAAATCAAAGAGTATGACTACCAAGCAGCTCATGAAAAAACTGGCTGAACACCCTGACTCCGTATTTGCCGAGCCAAATTACCTCTTACTTCCTAACGTGAAACCAAACGATACGTATTACAAGGAATACCAGTGGAATCTTCCTCTGATCGGCATGGAGCAAAGCTGGGACGTCAGCGAAGGCAGCAGTGATGTCATTGTTGCAGTCGTCGATACAGGTGTGGATATGAAGCATCCGGAATTTGCTGGTAAGCTGGTCAAAGGCTACAACGTTTTGGATGGCAGTAACAAACCGGAGGATGATAATGGCCATGGAACCCACGTATCTGGTGTCATAGCGGCGAAAACGAATAACAAAGATGGCATTGCTGGAATGTCCTGGAATAGCAAGATCATGCCGGTCAAAGCTATTGGCGCAGACGGTTCCGGATCAGCGGTGGACATCGCACAAGGTATTTATTGGGCGACAGATAACGGAGCAGATGTCATCAACTTGAGTGTAGGTAACTACACCTCTTCTGCTGCTCTGCGGGAAGCTTGTCGCTATGCCTTTGATAATAATGTCGTGTTAGTCGCGGCTTCCGGAAACGATGCGAGCGATCAGCCTAGCTTTCCTGCTGCCTATGATGAAGTCCTTGCCGTCGCCGCTGTCGATCACCGTAAAGAACGCGCCGATTTTTCCAACTTTGGTGATTATGTGGATGTATCTGCTCCTGGGGTGGATATTCCGAGCACGTACATTTATAGTGACTATGCCTCGCTATCAGGTACTTCGATGGCGTGCCCTCATGTCGCTGCACTCGCTTCGCTCATCCGTTCCATTCATCCCAATATGAATACCCAAGACGTGATGAATCTCATTAGACAGTCTTCGACTGACCTCGGTGCTCCTGGGCACGATCAGTTATACGGGTACGGTATGATCAATGTGAACCAGGCCCTTCGCCAAGCCCAGCCGGCCGAGCGAGTCAAAACAGAACAACCGCCCAAAACAATCGGCGGCTTGCTTAATAAATTCTTTCAACGACTGCGTTTTGGTGGGTAATAAGTTCAATGAACAAAAAGGCGTACGAACTGATTTCGGGTTCGCACGCCTTTTTTATGTGGGGATCACTCCCCCACCTCTCTGTTTTTCGGTGTTAAATCGGATATTACTCAGACTTTGGCATACCATAGGCTTCATAGGCCTTGCGCAGAATCTCAAAGCTCTGCTTTTTTCGTTCATGGTACGTTGGCAGATCCCATTTGTCCCATTGGTACAAGAGTGGTTTGGAAGCTTCCCGCGAGAATGGCTTCTGATTGGAATGTGCAAATACTTCCACGCCGATACCTATACTTTCGGTTGGTACAACTCCATTCGCTTCATACGGATATTTCCAAACCTGCTTGCTGCTCGGGTCAGTATACCCCAAAAGCATCCAAGGAATGCGTATTTCCAAGACATTTCCCTTTGCATACCAATCTGCCAGTGAGTAGTACACCGGATCTTGCGGATCGGAAATCCCTGGCTTCATAATACCCACTTCCAGCTCTTCAAAAGGTACTGTTTTCTTTGATTCTGGTAAATACAATGCTTTGTTCAGTGCCAGCTTCCATGGCAAGAATATGCCGTTATCTGCTTGATCATAACGCTCGTCCCAAGGCAGCATTCCCTTGATGTACCCATATAGCCAACTATGCTGATCATAGGCGCTGTTGACAAAAATGCGAGAATTGCTGTCCCCTTGCATTTGCAACAAAAATTCGATCTCTTGGGAAAATGTAATACCTGGTGCTTTATCAGCAGTTCGACTCCCACCACTCAGCGTATCGAAGCCAATATCCAGCCTGTCCTTTGAGAAATCCCAAACGCCTTCGCTCTTCTTTAGCATGAGAAACAAGTACGCTTCATCGTGTGTAACAGATAGATCAAATCCCGGATAAGCACGTTTGACTCGCTGAAGCCTTTTTTCCCAATCTGCTGTTTGCCCATCAAGGATGATCTGGTCAGAGGCGTAGTTACCCGGTTCCACCGCAATGACGCCGAATTTTTCCTCGTTCGTCAACGGATTGTTCCACATCGCCCTCCGCTCCCACGGCAACTCTAGGTCAATTGTATTCCAGGTAAATTTGAACCATTCATCCTGCCATGCAAATAAAAGTGCGCCATCATAACCTTCTTCATAAATATTGCGCAGCATATCGGCGTTCATCTCGCCTTGCTCTTGTTCCGTATGCATTCCTTGGTTCCGTCCAGCAGGCCCATAATGAGTCATTCCCCGTGAGCTAGGTACCCCATATTCTGCAACCAACAACGGGATTCCTTTATGGTGGGCACGCAAATCGCGCAAGTATCCGGCGTACGGGTCTATCTTGCCGCTCGAATCCCGGTACGCTTGGTACTTTTCCTCATATCGCAAAAAGTCCGGGTAATACGGATAAACATGATAAGCGGCAAAGTAACCGGCTGCCCATTCCGGTGAAGCCTTCAGATTCATCGGGTCGATCGAGACCATATCCTCTTGCGATAGCGGCTCATTAGGATGCGACAGCGGATCGGTCGTCAGCCAGTTTGTGAACGATACGGGATGCTGCCATCCATATTTCATCTCTTCCTCAGCCAAATAATCAAGCATGAAGGCCAACCAGCTTTCAAAAGGAGACGCTTTTTCCGATGCCGTGATATATTTTCCCTGATAAGGAGGCATGTCCGGATGTGATGCATTCGTCACCTGTACCGTATACGGATACCACTCGGTACCGAGTATCCATCCTACCAAGTACTGTGACACATCTGTCCGATATTCACCGCTGGCACGACCGTACCGCTCCGGGAGTGTCACGTCTCCATGGACTGCTTGTACAGCGTCTCTAATCTCTTGGCGAAAATCTTTGGTGATTTCGGGAGTAAATGCATCCCGTCCTTTCCGATCTTCACCCGCGAGCGCTTCATCCGGCGACCAGATTCCTTGCAGCAGGAGCAAAGGCTCTTCCTGCTTTTGGTTGAACTCGTGTAAGGCCTCATAAAAAATCGGAGGTAGAATCGTATAAATGCGGACGACTTTGTTATTCATTTCCTTCATCTGCGAAAACCAGCGCAAGTAATCTTCGCGGGTTGGGGAGAGCTCTCCAGGATAGTGTCCTGGTGTCGTTGCACCCAGATTGATTCCCGCCCAAAACACGGGTTCCCAGCCTTGCCCGTTGTAGAGGGTAATATCCCCACCATCTACTTTGGCAACCAGCTTTTTGCCTTCACCTTCGAATACAGGCATCGGTTTTGACGCTTTGCTTGCTTCCATCTGGGCTTCACTTTTTTTGACCAGTTCCCTCCACTTCTCGTAGTCATGGATGGCGTATCCGGCGTAGCCTGCAAATTCTTCGAGGTTATCTTCGAGAACGGTCAGTTGCTCCTCCAATCCGCCATGCCCTTCCTCATAAAAAGTTGTGTTTTCTCCCTCTGCACTTTGCAGCAGGTTAAGGCCTACGACCACTTTGTTTTTTTGATCGTCCGCTTCGTTCATGATCGGGTTTACAATTTCCAATACCCCGTTCGGTCCCTCTACCCTGTCGCGATAGGCCATTAACGTTACATGATCTAGCGTGCTGACCAGCCATTTGCTGACAGTTTCCGATTTGTCTGCCAGCGACAGCTCGTACATCCAAAACGGGATATCGACACTTAACTCCAAAGCCGGGTCCTTTTTGATTTCCGCGGACAAATACTCGATATTAGCTACCCATTCGTTTTTGATTACTTCCTTGTTCTCATTCCATTCGGGTAGTACGTGAGGTTCAATATCGAGATGGAGGCCACTAAATTTTTCACCTTCTCCTGCTGATTGATTATAGGTCTGAACCCAGTTTAAAAAGGTGGTAATACTTTTTCGATTGGAAACGAGAGACCAGACCGGATCTCCTGCAAGAGCATCCACGCGAATACCAGAAGCATTTGCTTCCTTCATAAAGGAACGATAATCTTGAGTGGAAACATTTTCTTGGTCAATATGCAAATAAATGAGATTGACGTCATGTTGCTTGGCAAATGCGATGATTTCTTCTCTTTCAGTGACAATGAGCTGCGTATTCCAAATCCAGGTCGCAATCATCGGCGGAGTCCTATACAAATAAGCAATGATTGCGATGACTGGTATGATGATGATCAAAAAGCCAAGCAGCAGCTTTTTTTTGCTTGATCGATTCTGTTCTGGTTCTGTGTTAGCTGTAAAAATAAGACATCCTCCTACTGACTGCAATTATGTGCGGGTTACCATCAATCGTTTGGCATACTGCTCTTTGATGCTTTGGCGTTCTCTGGCGATGGCCAAAGCGTCGTTCGGAACATCCTCTGTGATCGTAGAGCCTGCGGCTACATAAGCGCCCTCTCCGATGGTAACTGGAGCTATCAAATTGGCATTGCAACCAATAAAGGCGTGATCACCAACGATCGTTTTATGCTTGTGTACGCCATCGTAGTTGACAGTGATTGTACCGCAGCCTACGTTTACCTGTTCACCAATATCGGAATCACCAATATACGAGAGATGAGCAACCTTTGCTCCTTTCCCGAGACGTGAATTTTTTAGTTCGACAAAATCTCCGACCTTCGCCTCCTCACCTACATCTGAACCTGGACGAATATAGGCATAAGGACCAACAGCTGCTCCGTCTCGAATCGTGCTATTACATACATTTGAGTAGCGAATTTCTACGTTACTTCCTACGATGCAATCACTTACATCTACGTTCGGTCCGATGACACAACCGGGTCCTATTGTTGTTTTCCCGCGGAGATACGTTCCCGGATGAATAACCGCATCAGATCCGATACACACATCGGCATCAATATAGGTGGCGGTTGGATCAATGATCGTGACCCCGTTTTGCATATGCTGCTCATTGATTCGCATACGGAGCAATCTCTCGGCGCAAGCCAGCTGGATTCTGTCATTCACGCCGCCCCCCTCTTCCGCATCATCGGTCATGAAAGCAGCAATGGGCTCGTTTTGCTCGCTTAAAATAGTCATAACATCAGGCAAATAATACTCTTTCTGAGCATTATTATTTTTCACTCGGGATATGGCTTGAAACAGCTTTTGGTTGTCGAAACCATACATTCCTGTATTGATTTCGCATACAAGCCGTTCTTCGGCTGTCGCATCCTTGTGCTCCACGATCCGTTCTACAAGACCGTTTGCGTCGCGGATTAATCGCCCGTACCCTGTAGGATCGTCTACTCGTGCCGTTAATACAGTTGCTGCTGCATGTTGCGTTTCATGCTGCTCGAGCAGTTGCTCCAGTGTTTTCTCCCTCACCAATGGTGTATCACCACTCAACACGAGCGTTGTTCCCTGTTTGTCTTGCAGGAGGTCAGCTGCCATCATCACTGCATGGGCAGTTCCCAATTGCTCGGACTGGTAGGCATAGCGGACAGAAGCACCGAACTGCTTTTTCACTTGCTCGGCCCCATGCCCTACAATCAAAATAATCTCATGGATGCCAAGACCATGTAATCGGTCGACAATATGCTGAATCATTGGTTTTCCACAAACCTCATGGAGCACTTTGCAACGCGTAGACCTCATCCGTGTCCCTTTTCCCGCTGCCAATACAATTGCATAACGACTACTCATGTGATCCTCCCAACAGATCGACTTATTTGGCTTCTTTGAAGTACGGCCTTACTCTGTTGACAATATCCTCAACAATATCTCTCGTCCCCATTGTCGTTGTCTGTTGACCCTTCTCGTAAACCTGAAGCATGATTTCTATCAATGTTTTTTGATCAAGAGTTTGGTCAGTGGTATCCATCATGGACAATTCAGCCCCTTACGGAAATAATGTAAATCCGACAAGTCAAAATGGGGAAAGAATCCCGTTCTCTCCAATAAGCTGGCTGTTCCGGGATTCTTCCAAATCTTATTTTTTATTCAACGGTTACACTTTTGGCAAGATTCCGGGGCTTGTCTACATCATTGCCCAATGCCAGAGAAGTGTAATACGAGATCAACTGCAGTGGAATAACGGACAGGATAGGGGTAAACACAGGTAATGTCGCAGGCACAAAGCATACTTCATCTACATTTCTGTGCAGTTCAACATTCCCATCCAATGTGATCGCTAACACATTCCCACCTCGTGCCTTCACTTCTGTAATATTGCTAATCATTTTTTCTTCCAGCTCTTTTTGTGTCACCAAGGCAATGACAGGCGTACCCTCTTCGATCAAAGCCAGTGTTCCATGCTTCAATTCCCCTGCAGCGTATGCCTCTGAGTGAAGGTACGAAATTTCCTTCAACTTCAAGGACCCTTCCAGCGCCACAGCATAATCAATGCCTCGACCGATAAAGAACAGGCTGGTATGATTTTTTATCGACTCGGCATAAACGCGAATATCATCCGCATGTTGGAGTGCCTTTTCAGCCTGCTCAGGCAGCTGTCTCAAATTGGCAATCATGAATTCCCGTTCTGTTTCCGCAAGCGTCTCCTTCGCTTGAGCCAGATACAATCCGAGTAGATAAAAAACGATTACCTGAGAGGTGTACGCCTTCGTTGAAGCCACAGCAATTTCAGGTCCGGCAAAGGTAGCAAGCACATAATCGGCTTCACGGGCAATCGAGCTGCCTTGTACATTTGTAATGGCCAAGACCTTGGCTCCCAGGCGTTGGCTCTCCCGCAACGCTGCCAGCGTATCAGCTGTTTCACCCGACTGACTCACGACAATGACCAGTGTTTTTTCAGATATAATAGGGCGTCGATATCTGAATTCTGAAGCGACATCGACCTCTACAGGTATCCTCGCCAATTCTTCGATTACATTCTTGCCGATCAAACCTGCATGAAATGCTGTTCCGCACGCTACGATGAATATTTTCTCAAATTGATTGATCTGTTCTAGTTGTAATTGGAAATCCTTCAAAACAATTTGCTTTCCTTCCTCGTCAATCCGGTTGAGCAATGTGTTACGAAATGCATTTGGCTGCTCGTAAATTTCTTTTAGCATGAAATGCTCAAAACCGTCCTTCTCCGTCTCTTCCACATTCCAATCTACGCGGAACAACTCTCTCTGAAGCGGTTCGCATGTTTCCACTTTCATAAGAGAAACGCTGTCTTTCTTGAGAACCGCCATTTCCCCATCTTCTAAGATGACAATGTCTCGTGTGTGCTCAAGAACCGCAGAGATGTCGGAGCCAATGAAATTTTCTCTTTTGCCTACCCCGATAATTAAAGGACTTGCCAATCGGACTGCCACCATTTTATCTGGCTCGTACTCGCAAACAACACCGAGAGCATATGCGCCGCGCATACGCAGTACTGCATTTCGAACCGCGGCGACGAGATCGCCTTCGTATAGGACAGCAATCAGATGTGCAATGACTTCTGTATCGGTCTCGGATGTAAACGTAACCCCATGGTCCAATAGCTCCTGTTTGATTTCCATATAGTTTTCGATTATACCGTTGTGGACAACAGAAAACTTTCCTGATTCATCCGTATGCGGATGTGAGTTCTCATCGGATGGACGGCCGTGAGTGGCCCAACGCGTATGTCCGATTCCTAAACAACCTCGAATAGGAGATTGGACGAGCCGTTCTTCCAAAACGGCCAGCCTTCCTTTCGATTTGCAAATCTCTATTTTTTCACCGTTAAATATTGCGACACCTGCCGAGTCATAGCCGCGATACTCCAACTTCTGCAAACCATTTGTCAGGATTTGTTGCGCTTGTCCCTCACCAATATATCCCACGATACCGCACATACGATTGCCTCCCTGTTCCGTAATCATCAGCCAGTTTTCTAGTTAAGCCAGGAGTACGACTCGTTCTTCTCCGACGTGCATCCTTGCTGGATTCCCCAGCTTGTAAATGTGTTGACCCGTTATGCTGTCAAAAGCATTTCGTGTATCAATGATAGCTACACCCAGATCAGCAAACATCTGGTAGTTAAAGCTCTTATGATTCGTAACGAGTACCATGCAATCGTAATTTTTCATTTGTTCCAAGTCATACGGAATGGAACGAATTGTGTTCCCTCGTTTGTCTACAAAGCTTTGTGCATAAGGATCGTAGTAATCGACACGTGCCCCGTTTTCCTGGAATAGTTCGTATATATGCAAGCCAGGGGATTCACGCAGATCATCAATGTCAGGCTTGTAGGCCATCCCCAAAATGAGAATCCGCGAGTTTTTGATTGATTTGGCATAAAGATTCAGTACCTGTGCGGTTTTATTGATCACATAGTCTGGCATATTGTCGTTAATCGATTGTGCCAGTTCGATAAATTTGCTATGAAAACGGAAGCCCTTTGCCTTCCAAGAGAGGTACATCGGATCAAGCGGAATGCAATGCCCCCCAATTCCAGGACCTGGATAAAACGGCATATATCCAAACGGTTTCGTTGACGCAGCTTTGATAACTTCCCACACATCAATGCCCATTTTGTCGCACATCATAGCCATTTCATTGATAAAGGCAATGTTTACACTCCGAAATGTATTTTCCAATAATTTAGACATTTCTGCGACTTTCGGGGATGAAACCGTTACTACGTTAGTAACCAGATTGCTATAGAGCAGAGCTCCCAACTCCAAGCACTTCGGCGTGGTTCCCCCGATTACTTTTGGCGTATTGTGCGTGTTGAAGGAATAGTTACCTGGATCGACACGCTCAGGAGAGAAGCAAAGGAAGAAATCCTTTCCGACAGTCAGACCCAGCTTTTCGAACTCCCATTGGATCAATTCTTCTGTCGTACCAGGGTACGTTGTGCTTTCAAGCGTAATCAGAAGGTTTTTCTTTTTGTATTTGATAATTTCACGGACAACCCCCTTAATAAAGGACGTATCCGGGTCTTGATTTTCACTGAGCGGCGTTGGAACACATATGCTGACCGCATCCAGCTCCTTGAGCACCCGATAATCAGTGGTCGGGAAGAATCGCTGAGCAGAAAGACTTGATTGGATCACATCGCAAGGAACGTCCTGGATATATGATCTGCCTGCGAGCAAGCTTTCTACCTTCCGCTGGTCCAAATCGATCCCATAAACAGAGAAACCGCTTTTTGCCATTTCCATAGCGAGGGGCAGACCAACGTACCCAAGTCCAATTACCCCAACTTTTACGGTTTTTGATTCCATTTTTTGCTTCAATTTTGTGAAGTAGCTCATTTTTCTTCCTCCCTTTTATCTGTTTTTAAGACAATAGACTTCTCACTCGTGCTTCCAGGTCTACTGGTGAAAATGGCTTCGCTATATAATCTGAGACTCCCAGCTCGAATGATCTTTTCTTGTCGTCTTCCAACCGTTTGTGGGTTAATACCACAATTTTGGTGCCATGCTCCACTCCATTGATCTTGCTGATAAGCTGGTAACCGTCTTCAATGGCCAAATTGACATCGGTGATAACAGCGTCCGGTAAAAATCGCTTGTATTTTTCCCAAGCCTCTCTCCCATTGTCCGCCAAATAAACGCAGTAACCTTTTCTTTGTAAATAGATGCGTAAAAACTCATTCACAGTTTCATCTTGCGAAACAAGCAAAAGACTCCTCTTTACTTCCGATGATCTTTTACCGCTATATATGTGAATATCACCAGCACTTCCCATTCCAGCAGTAATCTCCTGTACCATACCACTGAGAACTTGTGCTGCTGATTCCCCCTGTTCAGGGAAGCTCGCGATGAATACTGGCCCTGCCAACATACGTTGGGTCTGTAGCTGTTCCTTGATGAAGAGAGAATGGAAATGAGTATTACCTAGCATTTGGTCGCCGAGGAGAATACCGAGAATGCTGCTTTGTTTGTCGTAAAAACAATGGATATCCGTAAACCCCTCTGCTTTTGCCAAAGATATTTTCAAATCTTGGATCTTTTCTTCACTGCTTCCATTCGTTACAGCCAGAATAATCCCGCATGGCAACTGACTCGATTCATAGAAGGTAAGCACATGTTCAAAGGCTTGAAATAAAGGAAACGAATACGCTTTTGCAATCTGACTCATGGTATCTCCCTCCTGTGCCCTGGTTCTCTATGTTTTCCAGCTTGTTCTCGTCATGGTTCCCCATGTATTATTGTTGCGCAGAAACTCGATATGACCCAAAAATCTCCAGATGACTCCCAACTGCTGATATCCAAGAAACATGAAGAAGAGGAATGCCAACATCTTAAGGTTGTCGCGAACTCTTGTGTAACGCTTGAAGGCCAACTCTTCCATAAACAGGGAGCCTATCCCGAGCAGTACGCCAAACAAGAGATTCAGCAACGCATAGATAGCTAGTATTCTCCATTGAGTCATGTCCATCAATGTATATCCCAGCAGAGCCAAAAAACCGGTAAATCTGAAATATGGATTCAGTGTTTCAAAAATGATGTTATAGGGAAATGTAATCAACCCCATAACTTTGTACTTGGGACGGCCTACTATATAAATGCCGTACTCCAGCATGTTTTTGAGGTTGCCGCGTCCCCATCTTCTTCGCTGGCTGCCAAGTATTTTCAGGGTATCAGGAGCCTGGGTCCAGCAAACGGCATCGGGGCAAAAAGCCACTCGATACGGAAGTTTATTTTCAAGCATATATTTATGAAGCTTGATGATGATGTTCATGTCCTCGCCGGGATATCCCCCTCGATAACCGCCGGCTTTGACAACGAAATCTTTTCGAAATACCCCAAAGGCACCAGACACAATAATCAGCCCGTTGATTGAACTCCACCCAATCCTTCCCCCTAGGAATGCCTTTAAGTATTCGACACACTGGAACATAGGCAAGATTTTGGTTGGAAGATTGACTTTCTTTATCATTCCATCCTCGATCTCACAGCCGTTTGCGATTCGGACGATACCGCCGATCGCGACCGTTTCTTCAGGGTTTTCCATGTACACCTTGGCAATGCGGATCAACGCGTCCTTTTCCAATAACGAATCAGCATCAATGGAAGCAATCAATGGGTAATGGGAAAGATTAATCCCGGCGTTTAGCGAGTCGGCTTTTCCTCCGTTTTCCTTATCAATGAGATATAAATTGGGATATTGCGAATTGTAATAAACGCCTCGTACGTTGGAGGTTTCCAATACTCTGGAGCCCCCTGCATACTCTGTGCGGGTTAACTGGAACTCCTGTAACAAAACTTGCAACGTGTCATCTTTTGAACCGTCATTAATAACAACAACTTCATACTTGGGATAATCTAGCGCGAGAAGCGAGCGAACGTTTTCAATGATGGTCAATTCCTCATTGTAAGCGGGAACGAGAATCGAAATTTGTGGTACGTACTCTGACCCAGAGAGTGACTGAAAGCGAGAATACATGGAGCTTTTTATGATGGAAAAAATATTTTTGATGGACAGACTTAGAATCGTTAAATAGAGCGTCTCAATTACGATTACGTAATAAACAGCAAAGATCCCGTATGCTTGCAAAAAGTCCCTCATGTCAATCTCCTTTCAGGTGTAGTTACACGGCATAAACATATCGATTTTTCTTGTCCTCTTGCTCCTCCTCAGTGATTTGCTTTTTGCAACTGGCATACATCTCAATCATTTCAGTATTCTGACAGACTTCCGTATCGTTCGTCTTCATCAACGACTCGAATAATGCCGTTGCCAAAACAGCATCATATTCGAAAAGCAGCCTCACTGACTGGATGCGGACTTCCTTGTCTTCCGAATCGATCTGCCGATATACCAAATCGGCAATCTCTGCAGTTAATGGAGCAGACCATCCAATCAAAGCGATTTTAATCAAATCCTTGTCCGTACTTCGCAAGCATTCAAGCAATAATGGTGTACAATCCAGCTCTGTCTCTTTCATGATGTCAACAGCAAGGTAATGATTGCTTTTTCGATGCTTTACAAGGAGCATCAGCATGTTCCTTAAATCGTCCAGATTTCTCGCACACTTGGCGATAGATCTCGCGATGATAAAATGAGTGGGATCGAGTTTTTTTGTCTGCAACAATTGCAGAAGTCTTGGTACGGCTTCCTCGGATCGCATTGCTCCTACATGATAGGCCGCATCGATCCTTATCCAATGGAAGCGACTATACAGCCTTTGGAGGTTTTGCTTGACGAGCCCTGTATCCTCACATAGTGTGATCATTTTCTTTCGGTGGCTGCCTGTAAGAGATTCGATCCAATCAATGAGTTTTTGTTGCAGAACGCTCATTTCCAAACGATTTAACTGCCAGTAAGGCGGTTTCAACCTCTCAGGCGAGTCCATATGAGACTGGATATACGTGAAGTAGTCTTGAAACTGTCCCAGGTAAATGCGCGTTCTCCTTTCTATCAACAAATTCCTTGATTTAATCACCAAGATCCCCATAAAAAATAGTATAATTATTACAATTAGCAGGCAGATTACCGTTACTGCTTCTGACAAATTGGCATGCAGAATGGATCTCTCCTCTCCAGTTTTTGTAAGTTTTTCTGTGCATTCCTATCCATTTCAAGTCGACAGCGGTTAGCACCATTCAAAGTCGAACGTTTCTTTATAGAGAACAATTCGTTCGTTTTGTTCTTTATAAAGAACGATTTGAAATTAGTATCCTGTACGGGCAATGGAATGTAAAATATCAATTTTCTCTAAAAATAGACTAAAAACAGCGAAAATCGACTATTTTGTAGAATATCGTCTGAATATCTCGTTTTTTCTCAACCTTAATAACGAACACTTCGTTTCTTATAAAGAACGAACACAATTATAGATACTTAGCCATAATGACGCTTCATTTTATCTAGTAGAAAGGTAATTTTTTAGCAATGTCAGTAGAGTCAAATCGAATAAATGAGCCAAACGACACAGGACTAGTCCCACAAAAAGTTGTGTTTCAGCTATATTGACGTTATAATAAACGAAGAGATTTAAAGGGGTGGCTATTACATGATCGGCTCGCGTATACAGCAGCTTAGAATAGACAAAGGCCTTTCTCTTTCTGATTTAGCTGAACGCGCTGGTGTCGCAAAGTCTTATCTGAGCTCAATCGAGCGCGGCATTCAGCGAAATCCTTCTATTCAATTTCTTGAGAAAATCGCACTAGTATTAAATGTGACAGTAGACACATTGCTTCAGGAAAAAGATATTCCTTCAAGCGAGAATGTTGATGAAGAATGGTACAAGCTGATCGAAGAGGCTATGAAATCCGGGGTAAGTAAAGAACAGTTTCGGGAGTTTTTGGAGTACAATAAATGGCGGTTAAATCGACATAAATAACATTTTTGCCAGCACTAATATAGTGGTGGCTTATTATTTTTTGCATGAATTTAAAATAAAAGTCACAAATACTAGATTTACATATGAAACTGAATTAAGTATCATTTCTGATATAAGCTTTTTACCTATCTTTTTCCAACCATTTTTTGGGTATTTTATTTGTTTTTACAAAAGGAGGGTAAAAGGGGAACTAACATGAAAACCACTCCGTCTCCTAAAGATCTCCTGGATAAGGAATGGATCGATTTAATCCTTACAGCACGAAAAATGGGATTAAGCATTGAGGAAATTCGTTTTTTTCTTGTGAACTCTTCTCTCTCTTTTGATGAGGAAAAAAGTGATTCCTTCGAAGCATAATGTAAACAGCCATTATCCATTACGCTACACTTTTATAAATAATAGGACTTCCATCAGGGTTCTCCCCCGACCGGGAAGCCATAGAAAAACACAGGCTTATTAGGCCTGTGCTTTTTCTATTTGCATACTTTTTTTCGCGATATAGTCTGTCTCGTAATATTGAAGATCATTACGCATCTGTTCGAACACTCTGGACAGGGACAAAGTCAACTGCTGTAACTCAGGGGTCACCTGCTTGCGAAAAATGATACAGTCCTGACCCGTATAGGCCAATCGCCCATCTTCTTCGTAAACCTCACCTTTGGGATAGTAGAAGTTATTTATACAGGTATGGTATACCTGATACAATACTTCCTCGGCGAACTCCTCATGAAATCGTGCGCGTCGGAGCGATACTCCCAGCCTTTCGTATGCATTTTCGCAGTAAACCAAAAGGTGGCGCAAGTCGGAAAGATAGTTACGGTAATACGTTTCAAATTCTTCAGGATCACCTGACGCGGATACAAGACCAGCTAAGGTAATCTGATTCAAAAAACGTTCCACTTCCATGCTGACCTTTTTCAACTTGGTGTACGTCTCTTCGCACAATTGCTTTAGATGAGTCGCTGACATAAAGTCCCCCTAATGTTGAAGAATCTGCCTTTTTTATAATAAGTATAAAGGAAAGATTATTTATTACACAAGGGTTATTTTTATACAACCAGGCTGCTTTGGAAGTTGATAAGGAACATCATATAAGCGCAAATAAGGCTACGCCAAAGCTTTGGCGCAGCCCAGTTATCCTATGCAATTGCTATTTATGCTGCTGTTTGCTCACTAACTTTTCCCTTAATTTTCCTTATCTGCAACAAATAAATGACATAGGCTGCGAACAACCCGATGAGAGTCATGAAGCCGAGAACTACAAAGTCGTTCCTCACTGCTGACAGACCATGTCCCTTCGTCAATATTTCTCTGACACCATTCAAGAAATACGTCAGTGGCAAAGATTTTGCAATCGCGACAATTCCGGTCGGCATCGACATGAGTGGCCAGGTATAGCCAGATAACATGAACGAAGGTACGGCAATCATCATCCCGATCTGAGTAGCTTGGAGCTGGCTGCTAGACACAAAGGAGATGGCATAACCAATAGCCAACACCGCCAAGTTAAACATGGTAGCCAGTAGCATCACGTCGACAGTGCTTCCGTAATAAGGGATATCAAAACCTTTTAACATAAGTGTAAACGCCAGGAACATGTTGAGGGTTCCTGCCAGAAAGTACGGCAGCAATTTGCTCGCTGTGATTGCGAAGAAGCTATAGCGAGAGAGTGTATCCTTCCAGGTACCCTCTTCTTTTTGTTGGGCTACAGACAATACGATTCCGAGGAACAGCACTTGCTGAAGTACTGTACCTGCAAGTCCGAATACCATGAAAGACAGATAGCTGAAGGTCGGATTATACAGCACTCTGTATCGATAGTCGATACCGGTAAACATGTTTTTTCCTTCTTCTCCCCAGCCTCCAAGTGCTTCCATCTTCTTCAGCGTGGTTCCTGCTGAAACAGACTTAATCGCTGTATTCGCTGCTCGAACTGCCGTATTCGAAATCATGATGTTACTGCCGTCGATAACAGTCAGTACCTCTGCCTCTCTCCCAGCCTTCACATCCTTTTCTAATCCAGCAGGAATGATCAGGGCGATATTTGCTTCGCCCTTGTCAACCAATTTCATTGCTTCTTCTTCTGTTCCTACAACAGACGTGATTCGAAATGTGTGATCGACCTCAAAGGCGCGATAGAGCTCACGACTCAATTCGGTTTGATCGGCATCCACCATCACAGTAGGGATCTCCATCACTTTTTTCTCACTGTACAGAAATCCGAACATCGTCAGATAAATCAGCGGAACAAGAAAGAGAATATTACGAATGGTTTTGTTTGCAAAAAGATTTTTCCATTCGCTCCAGAACAGGTGATAGAAACTATTCACCATTACCAGCTCCTTCAAGCTTCCACTCAACCGTCAGGCCTGGACGTAATTCCGGATCGGACACCAGCAGCTTCACCTGGAAGGAACGAATGTCACGATCACCGAGTTCTTGTGTGGCTTTTTTTACGGCAAAGTCAGCAGCAGGAGCTACAGTAACCACTTTGGCGTCTACTTCTCTGCTCAGGGCTGGGACAAACAATTTCACTTGATCGCCTGTTTTCACATTCGCGAGCATGTATTCATTTACATAAAATTTGACATAGTTGTCTGATTTCGTTTGGATCGTCAAAACGGTGAAGCCTTGGGAAACCAGCTCTCCCTTTTGAACGGCAACTGATTTTACAATACCGTCTACTGGAGCTGTCAGCTTGGTGTTGTTCACATAGGCTTCCATTTCTGCCAGTGCACCTTTTGCCTGCATCACGTTCGCCTCTGCGGATTTAACATCCAGCTCCTTCAAGCCTACTTGACCTCTCCCTGCGACAGCTTGGTTGTATGCAGCTTTTGCTTGATCCAGCTGTGCTTGTGCAGCATCCACCTGCTCTTTGCGCGATCCAGTTTGAGCCATTTTCAACTGCTCTTCTGCTGCTTTAAACTCCGCTTGCGCCTTTTCTGCTTGCATCTGCGCCTCTTCCACTTTCACTTGTGGAACGGCACCTTCCGCCATTAATTTTTTCATTCGTTCCAAATTCGTCGCGGCAATTTGATTCGATGTTTGTGCTGCTTGCAATTTCGCTTTGAGCTGCGTAATTTCTTCTGAACGCGCTCCATTTTTGTTCGCGTCAAGCTGTGCTTGCGCCGAGTTAACTGCTGCTTTTGCTTGGTCGACTTGGGCATTGCTGGAGTTATCCGTCACCGATACTCCTTTTTTCGCCTGGTCAAGTTTGACTAGAGAGAGCTTGTAAGCAGCTTCAGCCTGCTCTTTTTTCGCGAGAATCTCCGCGCTGCTTAGCGTGGCAACTACTTGCCCTGCTTTTACTTCGTCTCCTTCTTTTAGTGAGAGCTGTTCGATGGAACCGCCCATTTTAAAAGAGAGGTCTACCTCTGTTCCCTCGATTACACCTGCTAATTTCGTTGTATTCTGACCAGCCATGCTACTCACATTTGAACCAAACAATACGGTTCCCAGTACTGCAATGCCAACTACAAAGCTACCTACACCGATCCATGCACGTTTGTTCATCTGTCTTCTCCTCTTGTTTTACGTTTCTCTAGACGTTATTTGGTTTGAAACATTCCTGAAAGCATATAACGAAGCGTCTGTTTATCTGCGGCACTATTCACTGGCTCTTTGCGAAATTGCTTGCGAAGCACGGTAAAGCCAACCATGCCAAACAATGCGGAAGCAAGTGTACGAATATCGATATCTGCCCGGATATACCCTTGCTGCTGCAATTCCAGCATGTGTGACTCCATTGTGCTGAAATAGCCACCTAACAGATTGCCAACCATCCTGTCGCGCTGTCCATCTCCTGAAAAGGCGCTCAGCAACAGGAAACACAAATCTTGATTCTCGGAAAAGAAGCGAAGATGCTCATCCAGCACATTCAGAATGCGATCCTCCAAGGAAAGCTCTTCATTTTGCATGACATTATCTACATGGTAAATCAGCATCTTCACGCCTTTTTCTATCACGTACAAAAACAGCTCTTCCTTTGTGGAAAAGTGATAATAGAGTGTTCCTTTTGCCACCTGCGCCATTTCCGCGATTGCATCCATGGTTGTTTCGCTATATCCCAATTGGGCAAATGCGGTTAAAGCTCCATTTGCAATTTGATCTTTTTTGGATGGTGCCATCACTCCTGTCCCCTTTCGATCTTTTGAACTGACTGGTCAGTACAAAGATTATATTACGAATACTTCCTAGTTTTGTCAAGCAGCCATTCCTTCTATGTACAAAAAAAGATCGCTTTGTAGGCGATCTTTTACTTCTCTATAATTTGAAGGTATGTCTCCATGGTTGCAGGCATTGGTGCGACACCGAGGTTCTCCCTCAGTTTTGCTACACATTTTTCGTACCAGCGAATGGCCTGTGTCCGATTATTTTGCTGATAATACGCAGTCATAAGTAAGCGGTACGACTCCTCCCAGCAATCGTCCACCCGCAGAATCGCTTCACACCAGCGGATCGTTTTTTCCAATTGCCCATCCTCAAGCATGATTTTGGCTACCCTCTCTGCTCCGCGTAAAAACAGTGCCTGCACTCTCTCACGCTCTTCTACACACCAATCCTCATAACGGCATTCCGGCATGTAATCGCCCAAGTAATACGCAAGCCCTTTTTCCAAAAGGATGGCGCTCTGACGCCGGTCTGATTCTGCCAGGCCCAGGGTAACGAGCTTCTCGAACTCCTCGACGTCCATATGGTAGCCCGATGCCAGGTTAAAACCGTAAGAGCTGCCATGGCGTTGAATGAAGAATGTATCTGTTCTTGCAGCACGATCTGGCTCGAGTGCTTTGTTCAATGCATTCAGCGACACTTTAAAGTCGCGGATTGCCGCTTCCTCGATACTGTCTGGCCAAAGTCGGTTCATGATTTCTTCCCGGGCTAACAAATGATGTCTCTTTGTCAATAAAAGCTGAAACAACAGCTTTGCCGTCCCTCGCTGCCATGCCTTTTCGCTCAGTTCCCGCTCTCCCAGCCATACACGGAACGCGCCCAACGTCTGAATGCGAAGGGTATAGCCGGGGTGGAATGTCACGTTTTGCAAGCCCAAATCATTTAACAGCTGAGAGACGTAATCCTGCGATACCTTTCGACGCTCTGCCTCAATCAGAATTGGCATAAGCTGCTGCACATCATGGGGGGTAAGCAGAGTAGGCCTTTGCAGAAGGAATTGATATTCACCAGACTGCATCAAGGACAGAGCTTGCGTCACCGCAGGTATGAACAAATCCCATTGCTTTTTACGATAAGCCAAGAAGCTCAGCCATAATTGGCAAATGACGACACTGTAGCTATCCCCGCAGTGACTAAGTCGATCGGCACAATCGATAAAGGTAGCCCACGCTTCCTCTTCTTTACCGTATTTGGCGTATGCAATCCCAATCGCCATCCGTACCAGACTGCCTAACCAGTCGTCGCGCATCGCCTCAGTCTCTTGTATCCCCCTGTTGCCATACAAAAGAGCTTGGTCGAGTGCCTTTTCTCTTGCGTGAAGCAAGGTTAGTCCCAGAAGCGTTTCTGACTTGCCGCGTGTCGACTGGAGCTCCTCCATGATTTGCAAGCCTTTTTCATAAAGCTGACGAATCTCATCCGTAGGCAATGTTTGACTGATGAGGGCTGCATGGGCTTTTCGAACATAGCCATTCGCTTCTACAAAAGGGGAATGTGCTGCACGTCCGAGTTGTATGGCCGTTTCTGCCGATTCCCACCCTCGCTCCCATTCGCCATTCAATGCATAGACGAAAGATAGCAGCAAAGAGGTTTCGCGATACGATCTCGTCAGCGGAGGATGCTTCCTCTGTTCTACCTGCCACTTACTCTCCAAGAGCTGAATGGAGGACTGCAATCGGCCGGTACGGAACAACAGGCGCGATTCCAGCTCCACCTCCGTCTGCTGCTCTAATTCCTGACTCCGTTCATACCATGCTGCCGCCTGTTTGGCATCTCCGCGATTCGTATAAATTTCTGCCAGCAAGCGGTATAGTCTCGGTGCCATTTCATTCTCTTGCTCAAATGGAGGCAACAGTTGAATCGCCCTCTTCAGCAGTTCTTCTGCCCGGACGCCTTGTACGCTGTCGAGATGAACGCGAGCTTGCCCTTCCAGCCCGCGACACAATCCGATTTGATCTTGCTTTTGTTCACATTGTTTCAGAAATTGCTCATAAGAAGAAAAGGCCTTCGCATATAGACAGCGATAGCGTTCTACTTCACCTTGATAAAACAACAGCCAATGCTGTTCGCACTTGATGCTATCTGGTAACAGTGTTATCCACTCGTATAAAAAGTCCAGCTTCCCTGCTTGCAGCAATCTTTCCGATGCTTGGCACAACCATTCACCCAGCACCTCCCACTGCTCGACGAGACGCAACCGCCCAAAAGCTTTTGCCTCGTCCCCTTTACGTCTGTACCATCCTGCGGCCTTGTGATTGACATGCACGTATGTCGCTTGGTTCGCAGCCAGCTTGCTAGATAGGAGGCGCTGGAAAAGCGGATGAAAGGAATAATGAGATCCTGCATGGACATGAAGAAAAAGATTACAACGCTGTGCTTCCAGCAGATACTCAATGCATCCTTCCCCGAGTATTTGCTTACAATCCTCCAGATCGAATTGTTCGAGAACCGCTGCCTCCATCAAGAAGCGCTGCATACCTGCATCAAGCTGTGTCCAGACTTCCACTTCCAGCAAATGCAACAATCGGGATAACTCACGCAGACTGTCAGAAACCGTCTGCCCCCTCGTTACCATTTCCCCAAAAGTGCGAAGCGCCATCACCCAGCCTTGTGCCACTTCTTCTACTCGGCCCCAATCGTCTTCGGATAGCGTGATATCGTATTGATCAGAATAAAAGGCTTCACTCTCCTCCAACGTAAAAGAAAGGTCATTTGTTGTAAGTTCGAGACACTCTCCTCTTGCGGACAACAAGTCGAGATTGGACCATTTCGGTCGAGCGCGCGTTAAGATGACCAGCTTGACCTTTTGTGGAAGAGCCTCGGCTAACCGTTGAACAAATCGATCGACGTCACTATCACTATCCATTCGTTGGTAATGGTCCAAAACAAGTATGTGGTCCACCTGGAGCTGTACACATTCCCCGACGAACCAGTCGACCAGTACCTTACTGTCTATGGAAGGCACCGGACTTTGCTCTGTGATACGTACAAGCTGCTCTCGCAATACCTGACCAAAATCAGAATGAACCTGACGAACACTTTCGACGAGACAGATGACAAACGCAAGAAGAGCATCGTCTCCATCCTGGATGGTATACCAGGACGCAGCCAGTGCTTCATCATGTAGAAATGTAGCCAGAGATGTCGTTTTGCCATAGCCTGTCCCTGCATGAATGAGACAAAGCTGCGTATATTTCAACAGACGCATTTTTTTTGCCAATGCAGGTCGCCGTAAGACGTATGGCTTCTGTCCTGGAGGAGTTATCTTGGATATAGGGATGTGGATTGGAATCATAGAATGTGCACTCCTTGCCGTTCTCCTGCTCTTCTTTGACTATTTCCCCATTTCTAACTATTCTCCTGCCATTTAGCCCTTAATCGACAAAAAGCCCACCCGGGAGTCCAGGTGGTGCTCTTTCAATCCACTAAATTATATCCAATGACTGAATAGCCAATATCATTTAACAGGACTTGGAATTCTTCGTCACTGATGTGCTCTCCGTTCGTAATTCGTGAATGCAAATTTGCGATTCGGTCGTAAACTGCGCGATTGGTAGACACGTACAAAATGTTGAAGCGTGTTTCTGCCTGTAAGCGTGATCTCATCCGATCCACAACACGTTTGTGCAGCGAATCTGGATGTCCATTATCGACTCGCACAATTTTCCCAGGCGTATACGGGATCGACGGCCGCGGATTCACTTCGTCAGGCTTTGGTGTATCGACTGGCAGCACACCTACAATCAAGTTATCCTTGTAGGCCAACACCTTGATATCGGTTACACCGGGTAGCTTTTCCGCATGTCCTTCCAAGCGCGTCACGAGTTGCGGCTCTCGCTGATGAACCATCTTTTGGCTAATCATGGCTGCCGGTCCTTTGTCCCTAGCGACGTTATCGTTCTGGATGTTAATCCCGAGAGATTCAAATTTGGCCTTATTTCCGTTCTGATCTTCGGTGCCCTGTTCTTTGTTAGGCGAACACCCTGTCAGCAAGCCGGCAAACAGGAGCACAGCAATGATACTCCCACTCATTCGTCTCACAACAAAAACACCTCCTTGCACTTAGTGTGATGTGCAGGAGGTGTTCTTACTCAGGAAGTAGCTGCCTTAATTCGTCTTTTTGAAGTCCCCTTCAAACGTATCCTTTTTGCCGCCTTTTTCAGCATTGAGCGTGTAACTTCTGATTCCATCATTCGTGGATTGGTAAAACTCAAAAGTACCTTCAGCAGTTACTTCAACTTCGTATGTTTTGTCTTCCAACGTTACGGTAACATCTGTTCCAGGTTCTACTTTACCGACGATTTGGTAAACTCCCAAATTGGCTAAAGAAAAGGTCTTACCTTCAACACTTTCCTTGTCAATAAATGCAACCTGCTCAGGCTTTTTCTCGTCTGTTGCTGGTTTCGTCGGATCTTTTGGTTTTTCTTGTTGTCCGGCTTGATTAGGGTTCACATTATCCGCAATCAAAACGGTTTGCGTTTTTGGATCCCAATCTACTTTGTAACTCAGCGCTTCCGCAATAAAACGAACAGGTACTACAGTGCGCTTGTTCACAATCTGTGCAGGCACGTCCAGGTTGATCGTTTGTCCATTTTTCTTGGCAATTTTTTGTGTAACGACCAGTCTGATGTTATCTTTCCCTTTATTAATCGTTACGGTACGAGTAGCTTCGTTCCATTGCACTTCAAAACCAAGGCTTTCTGCAATCGGACGAATCGGAACCAGTGTACGCCCCTGGCTGATAATAGGTGCTTGGTCAGGAAACGCGATTTGTTTTTTATTGTACTCCACTTTAACAGCATTCTGTACGGCTTTAGGCGCTACAGATGCAGGTGCTGCCGCTGCAGAAAATGCTGCCATCGGTACCAAGGCGATTGCTAGCAGTAATGAGGTTACTTTTTTAAGCAAAACATTCACTCCATTTCCAAAAAGGTTCACACGATTCTTAATCTACTATAGGATGAGGGCTGTTTCAAGAATTTCCTGTAGTCTTCCTTTTAAAAGATCGTTCTTTCCTAGTAGCTCCCTCTTTTACGTTACTTTTTCCTCCTCCTTTTGACCTAATTTCAAATTGTTACAAAAATGCAACCATCTTGCTTTCCAAAAACGTTACAATAGACAAGAAGCGACAGTATTTTATCTTGAAAGAGGCAATGAATGATGAACAAATTTCTCCCTTTCCTCATCCTGGCACTTATCTTAACTTTAATTCCTCCAGTAGGAAGCTCCGCCAATACGACTGCCATTCAATTGGGAAGTGATGTACTGTTCAATCAGTTCCACCATCTCATTGAAGGCAAGAAAGTCGGGTTGATTACGAATCAAACAGGTCTGAACAGTCAAATGGTTAGCACGATCGACATACTACGACGTGATCGCTCGGTCCATTTAACCACTCTGTATGCACCTGAGCATGGCCTCGACGGAAAAACGGTCGCAGGAAAACAAGTAACGAGCTTTGTTCATCCTGTCTACGCTATACCGGTCTACGGCTTGTCTGGATCAACTCGCAAGCCGACACCAGAAATGCTGAAAGACATTGATGTTCTTCTCGTCGATTTACAGGATATCGGATCGAGAACCTACACATACATATCTACCTTGCAATACGCCATGACTGCTGCAAAGGAACAAGGAAAAGAAGTAATGGTACTGGATCGACCGAATCCTCTCGGCGGAACAATTGTCGAGGGTCCTGTCGTTGAACTGCCTTACCGCTCCTTTATCGGAGTGGATACCCTCCCGCTTGCACATGGCATGACAATCGGAGAGCTGGCATTGTTTTTCAATCGTACCATCGGTGTAGATCTTACCGTCATTCCAATGCAAGGGTATACACGCAACATGATTTATCAACAGACAGGTTTGGCCTGGATTCCGAGTTCTCCGCATATCCCTAACTTGACCTCGGTTTTCGGGTATATGGCAACTGGTTTGGGTGAGGGTACTCCTATTCGGCAAGGCGACCATTTCACCTGGATTGGGGCAGAGGGTTTAGATTCGCACAAGTACGCCGATCTGTTAAATGGAAGTCTTCTACCTGGTGTCATCTTTATTCCTGAGAATAAAGGAACGGCCGGGGGCGTACGCCTTCAAATCAATGATTCACATCAGTTTAACCCGGTAAAAACAGGTATTTACGCGCTTGCTTATGCCAAGCAATTGAAGCCATTCCCTATACCAAAAAGTACGAGTACGCAAATCTCCATGTTCGACAAGGTGATGGGTACCAACAAAATCGGTCTGCTTCTCGAACAAGGCAAATCCCCACAGGAGATTGTTTCTTCCTATGAAGCGGATCTTAAGAAATTTGTAGAGCTCCGACAAAAATATTTGATCTATGGCGATGAACCGTTAATCCCGCTGCAGCCGATTCAACAGAAACAACCAAAGCAACCAGAACAACCAGAACAACCGAAACCATCCAAGCCAGGAAAGCCAGAAACACCGACTCCAACGCAGCCTGGTAAGCATAATGGAACAGCCAATCAGACGAAGAAGCCTGAACCAGCTACAAAACCGGTCCCTCAGACACCGAAGTCTTCTGAGAAGATCGCTTATTTAACCTTTGACGATGGACCCTCCCCTGTAACTCCACGCGTTTTGGATACGCTGAAAACGCATCAGGTCAAAGGCACCTTCTTTATTGTAGGTCGTGAGGTAGCTGGTCATGAGGCCATTCTCAAAAGGATTGTAGCCGAAGGCCATGCGGTGGGAGGACATTCGTATTCCCATAATTATCAGCTTGTTTACAAAAACATGGAGAGCTTTTTTGCAGACGTAGAAAAAGGAAGTCAAATGATTGAAAAAGTAACCGGCGTAAAACCAACAGTATTCCGCTATCCAGGTGGCAGCACGAATACAGTCAGTTTGAAATATCAAGATCCCAAACGCTATAACAAGCAGCACACAGTCATGCAGGCGATCAAAGCAGAGGCGCAACAACGTGGCTATACGTTTATCGACTGGAATGTAACAAACGGCGATGCAAGAAGCAACAAATACACAGCCGCTCAAGCACTGGCAAATATAAAGCAGCAAGTAAAGTCACAAAAAGAAATCGTCGTCTTGATGCATGATTCCAGCACAAAGTCGCCAACAGTTGAAGCTCTCCCAGAAATCATTTCGTATTTGAAACAAAAAGGCTATCGTTTTGAAGTCATTCAAGCTGATCGTCCAACTGTTTCCAACGTAAAATAATCTCAGCAGCAAATAAACCCGCTCAGTAACAGAGCGGGTTTTGCTGTACTTTGACCTTGTTATAATTGGCTAAGTCGTCAGCGTTTCGTATCGGAGGCGCAGCTCTCTTTTCAAAATTTTGCCGCTCGGGTTTCTTGGAAGATTGTCAGCAATCACTACATATTTGGGTGTTTTGAAGGAGGAAAGACGATCTTTGCAAAAAGCAAGCATCTCGTCAACAGTCAGTAACTCACCTGCTTTTGGTACAACGACAGCCGTCACTGCTTCGATCCAGTACGGATGGGGAACTCCGATCACTGCGACCTCAGACACTTTCGGATGTTGATAAATAAGTTCCTCAACCTCTCTGCTTGCAACGTTCTCTCCCCCCGATTTAATCATGTCCTTTTTCCGATCAACGACGGTGATATAGCCTTCGTCATCCATGATGCCCAAATCCCCGCTGTGAAACCACCCTCCCTGGAAGGCAGCCTGTGTCTTTTCCTCATCACGGAAATACCCCAGCATCGCATGGCTGGTCCTGTGAACAATCTCACCAACACTCCCACGAGGGACTTCTTTTCCATCATCATCGACGATTTTCGTTTCCACATTTAACGCAGGCTTGCCTGCAGAGCCTGCTTTTCTCATTTGATCCTTCGGTGGCAAAACAGTTGCTAATGGCGCCACTTCCGTCTGCCCGTAAAAATTGTAAAACTGGGCGTTCGGGAGGCGTTGACCAAGTTCTTTTAACACTTCTACCGGCATGATTGCTGCACCGTAATAGCACTTTTGCAAAGAACTCAAATTACGCGCGGCAAAATCAGGAGAACGCAGCAAAGCAATCCACACGGTTGGCGGGCAAAACAACTGAGTAGCCTTGTACGCCTCTACCGTCTGCAACATCAACGCAGGGGTTGCCTGTTCCAAAATAATTCCGCTCCCACCTAGGTACACGTACGGTCCCAAAAAGCAATGAAGCTGCGCACTATGGAACAAGGGAAGTGCGTGAACAGCCACATCATCCTTTGTCATCCCGCCTTCGATAATCGCGCTGACATATTCGGAGATGATGCTTTTATGAGTGAGCATAACGCCCTTTGGCTTTGATTCCGTTCCACTGGTATACAAAATTTGCACAACATCTTCATCCGCTATGTCTATTTCAGGCTCATGGTCGTCTGCCGCTTCAATCACCGTGCGAAAAGGCAACCATTCTCCTGCTTGTACTGCTGGTTTGGACACGAGGCAAAGCAGATTGGGGGAAATTCCAGCTAATTGGAGTCCGTCTTGAGCGAGCTGCAGGAATTCGGGAGCTACGAAGCACGCACTCACTTCCGCATGACCGAAAATATAGGCGACATCTTCCTTATTCAACATGAAGTTGATCGGCACCATGATGACTCCTGCTTTCGCTAGCCCAAAGTTCAGAATCGCAAAATCCATCGAGTTGCGTGACAGTACTGCTACCCGCTCCCCTTTTTGCAAGCCTTTTGAAAGAAGCGTATGAGCCGTCTTATTTGCAAGCTGATCAAGCTGCGTGTAGGTCAATACTTCTTCTTCAAAGTACAGGGCAGGCTTATCAGGATTTCGCCTACGACTTCTTCGCAAAATATCGCCAAGTGTATTTCTACGAACTCTTTGCGCTTCGAGCATGCAAATTCCCCCATCACTTATAGTCTCATCTCCATTATATAATAATTTTCTTTATTTTCTGATATTTTTTCTCAACCATAAAAAAGACCCCAGCTTCTCAACTGGAGTCGGTTCATTTGTATTTATGGCGGAGGGAGCAGGATTCGAACCCGCGTGAGCTTGCACTCTAACGGTTTTCAAGACCGCCCCGTTATGACCACTTCGGTATCCCTCCGTATTTCAACAATACTTACTATATCACAGCTCTACTATTTTTTGCAAGAGCCCGGATTTGTTTCCTTTATCGTTTGATCGCAACGAGTTTCAATTCCGTCATTTGTTCTATCGCGTATTTGACCCCTTCCCGACCAAGTCCGCTTTCCTTTACGCCACCGTAGGGCATATGGTCTACGCGAAAAGTCGGAATGTCATTTACCATCACACCACCCACGCGCAGTTCTTCTGCGGCTTCCAGAGCCAATGACAGATTGTTGGTATAGACACCAGCCTGTAGTCCATACCGTGAATCATTGACCAACGCAATGCCTTGCCGGACGGACTCCACTGGATTAATCAGAACGACAGGACCAAATACTTCCTGACAAGATACTTTTGCATCTGCCGGAACACCCGTCAACACCGTAGGTTCTAGCATCCGATCCACGATCTGTCCTCCACACTCCAAACGTGCCCCCTGCTGGAGCGCCTCATGAATCCACTCCATCGCACGTTCTGTTTCGCGTGGATGGATCATGGCGGAATAGTCCGCGTCCTCAGAGAGCGAATCACCACCGCGAAGTGCTCGTGTCTGTTCAACAAAACGTTGGACGAAATCTTGATAGATCTCTTTGACCACATAAATTCTTTGCACAGAGATACATACCTGCCCAGAGTAGGCGAAGGCGCCAAAAACGCATCGGGGAATTACTTCATTCAGTTGCACATCACGATCAACGATCACTGCCGAATTCGATCCCAGCTCGAGCGTGACTCTTTTCATACCCGCTCGATTACGTATATCCAGCCCAACACTTGGGCTCCCTGTAAACGTCACCGCCCTGACTCTCGGGTCAGACACGATTTTATCGCCAACACTCGCACCACTGCCTGTGATCACATTGAGCGCTCCTGCTGGCACCCCAGCTTGCTCTGCGAGCTCTGCAAGAAATAATGCACTAAGCGGTGTCTGTGATGCAGGCTTGAGAACAACGGTATTGCCAGCAGCGAGAGCAGGTCCGACCTTATGGGCGACGAGATTCATCGGAAAATTATAGGGCGTAATTGCTCCAATGACTCCCAATGGTTCACGCACGGTATAAGCCAAGCGTCCCTCTCCCCCGATAGCTGCATCGAGTGGTACAGTTTCTCCGTGAAGGCGTTTGGCTTCCTCTGCTGCGAACTTATACGTCTGAATCGTTCGAATCACTTCACCGCGGGCTGTTTTAATTGGTTTTCCCGCTTCTATTGCGATGATCCGCGCCGCTTCCTCCAAACGTTCATTCATCAAGATCGAGATTTTTTCAAGCAGGAAGGCGCGTTGATAGGCAGGAAGGCGACGCATGACGGCAGTCGCTTCGTGGGCCGCAGCAATTGCTTTTTCAACCAATGATGAGTCTGCTTGCGAAATTTGTGCAATCTCATGTCCCGTACATGGAGACAATAGCGGTGCATGAGCAGTAGCTGGCACCCACTCTCCCCCGATAAAGCACGTTTTTTTCATCGGCATATCCCCACTCTCATGGATTGGCGTTCATCTTCCAATCATTCTCCCTCATACGCGTGCCTTCCTGTCTCGATTTTGAAATATTTAGATATCTCTTTTACTCTTTCACACTTTCAGCCACACCGCACCATTCGAGTAACGTAAGCGCAAAGATCTCAGCACAACGGAATACCTCATCCAAAACGATGTATTCATTCGGGTAGTGTGCAACCTGTGTGACTCCGGGTCCAACAACAATCGCTGGGGTATTGACCAAAGCAGTCAACAAACCGCCATCTGTTCCCCAAGGCGATGCTTCCACAGTGGCACGCTCTCCTGTCACAGCTTCAAACTGCGCTTGCAAAATATCCATCAACGGATGATCGAGCTCCACTGCTCCCGGAACCCAGCGAGCTCCGAACCACTCCAGCTCAACAGGCTGTTCTGCAAACCACGGGTCGACCTCTGCCAGCTTTTTGAGTGCTGCTGCCATTTCGGCTTTGGCATCGTCCATCTGCTCTCCTGGGGCAACCCCCATCCTTCCTTCCAGCTTGACGAGGTCAGCTACAGACGAAGGCCACTTGCCACCCTCAATCACCCCCAGATTAATCGGGATCGGAATGGGCAGCTTGGCGTAGAGCGGATCGTCGAGTCGATCGTTACGCTCTTTTTCCAATTGGCCAATTGCTTGAACGACGAGCATGCTCTTTTCGATGGCGCTGACTCCCTCGTAGCGAGTACCTCCGTGAGCAGAACGCCCTTTGACGGTTAATCTGAACCACATGGAGCCTTGCTGCTTCGGGAAAATTTTCATATTGGTCGGCTCTGGAATCAGGGCAGCATCCGCTTTGTACCCGCGAATGATCGTCGCCAATGTGCCTGCACCGCCGCTTTCTTCTTCTACGACACTCTGAAAAATGACGTCGCCTTTCAGTTGCACACCCAACTTCTGTAGAACCTGGATCGCCAACAACGATGATAAATTTCCACCCTTCATGTCGGTTGCTCCGCGTCCGTAAAGCTTGCCGTCCTCAATCTTCCCGCTAAAAGGATCATCGCTCCACTGTGCCAGATCGCCCGCGGGCACTACATCCACGTGTCCGTTTAGAATGATGGAACGCCCATCCCCATGCCCCTTCCACACACCGACGACATTCGGGCTGCCTTCAAAGGTAGTACGCGGGGAGACAAAATATGGATGTGACACCAGCTCTTCGCCTTCCATGACCCATAAGTCAACGTCCAGCCCCATCTGCCCCAAAAGCTCTGCAATACTTTGCTGGATAGATTGCTCTTCTCCTTGTACACTCGGGCTTTTTACCCATTGCTGCAGCAGTTGAACAGCAGCCTCGCGATCCTTTTCCAATTGCTCCCGTATAAGCACCTGCCAGTTTGCCATGTTTTTCCTCCGTTCCATGGTTTTTGTCTTTGCTTAGCGGAAAACGCCAACCTCTCCGTCCATCTTGAGTTCGGCTTCCGTTGCTCCAATTACGTCAGCGACACTGTATGGATACATGACTTCTCGCAGATACAAGCCATCTGGCATGACCTCCATTACTGCCATGTCTGTGATGATCAAATCCGCAGCTTTTGTCGCGGTTAACGGCAGTGAGCATTCTCGAACGATTTTCGAACGTCCGTTTTTATCCAGATGCGTGGTCACAACCATGACCTTCTTGGCCTTTTGTGCCAGCTCCATGGCTCCTCCCATGCCTGGGACGCGTTTGCCTGGAACGATCCAGTTGGCAATGTCACCATTTTGGCTGACTTCCAGGACTCCTAAAATCGTCATGTCCAATAGCCCACGGCGGATGATGGCAAAAGCAGTCGCACTGTCAAAAAAGGATGCCCCAGTGGCAAGCGTGACAGGAAAACCGCCCGCATTGCAAAGCATGGCATTCTCCTCGCCTTTCGCAGGGCTTGGTCCTGTACCAAGAATACCGTTCTCCGCGTGAAACATGACTCGTTTTTCAGATGGGATAAAATCCGCAACCAACGTTGGAATGCCGATTCCCAGATTAATAATCATGCCGTCTTCTACTTCCAATGCTGCGCGGCGGGCAATACGTTCACGATAGCTCTCTGTTTCTTTTACTTCTCCCATGCCCATTGCCAGTTCACCCCTTCACTTTGGACGATAAAGTTCACGAAAACGCCCGGGGTGACGATTTCTTCCGGGTCGATCATGCCTACCTCAACTATCTCATCCGCTTCCACGATGGTAATGTCGCCTGCCATCGCCACTAATGGATTGAAATTGCGTGCACTTGTATCAAACACCAAATTGCCGAAGCGATCCGCTTTTTTCGCATGTACGATAGCCACTTCGGCAGTGAGCGGTGTCTCCAATAGATATTCTTTTCCATCCAGAACGACCTTTTGTTTCCCTTTTTCCGCGATCGTCCCGATACCGACATCTGATAGGATGCCTCCCAGACCGACTCCACCTGCCCGTACACGCTCTGCAAGTATCCCCTGCGGGCAGAACTCTACTTCCAGCTCTCCAGCCGTCATTTGGGCCCCTGCGTTCGGATTGGAGCCAATGTGGGAAGCTATCACTTTTTTGACGCGCTTTTCGGTCACCAGCTTGCCAATTCCGATATGCGGAAAAGCAGTATCGTTACTGATCAGCGTCAGATCACGCACGCCCCTATCCAAAATCCCTTGAATCAAAGTAGGCGGGTTGCCTACCCCACCGAAGCCCCCTGCCAACAGCGTCATCCCATCACGAAAATGGGTGAGCGCTTCGGACAGGGAGACGACCTTTTCAAATCGGTTTGTCATCCTCGTTCCTCCTTCTCTATCCGATCAGTGCCTTGTCTTGGAGCTCTTGCTGAACAGCTATCACCGCTTCTTTCAGCAGAGATATCAGCTCATCGATTTGCTCTGTAGTAATGGTCAGTGGAGGCGAGATGATGACAGCGTCTCCTGCCACTCCTTCGATTCCGCCCATTGCCGGATAAATAAGCAAGCCTTTTTCAAATGCTTTTTCAATGACCTTCACACCTACTCCTTGCGAAAGCGCAAACGGCTCTTTTGTCTGCTTGTTTTTCACAAATTCCAGCGCGCACAGCATGCCAAGACCGCGTGCATCTCCGATCAACGGGAGCTCGTCAGCCAGTTCTTTTAGGCGGGCAAGCAAATACATACCTTGTTCTCTTGCTTTGTCGACTAGCTGATGCTTCTCCACATAGTCAAGGACAGCCAGAGAAACAGCAGCAGATTGTGGATTGGCGCTATACGTATGTCCTGCCATAATCGAGCCGCTGCCTTTTGTAATGGTCTCAATGATTTCGTCCGAGACAATCGTAGCAGCCATAGGTGTGTAACCGGCACTCATACCTTTGCCCAATGTCATCAGGTCAGGTACGACGCCCCAATGGTCGATCCCAAACGCTTTCCCCGTGCGACCTACCCCTGTCATCACTTCGTCTGCGATAAATAGAACCTCATATTTGTCGCAAATCTCGCGAATGCGTTGGAAGTAACCATCTGGCGGCACGACCGCTCCACCAGAAGCCCCGATGACAGGCTCAGCGATGAATGCCGCTACCTGCTCAGGTCCGACGCGCAAAATCGCCGTCTCCAGCTCGTTTGCACACGCAAGCGCATACGAATCGAGGGACATGTCTTCTGGTTTGCGATACGGATATGGTCCTGTGATCGCCGGATAGTCAGCCAATAATGGAGTGAATCGCTTTCTGCGCAAGACGTGCCCAGACATCGAAAGAGCACCCATTGTAATCCCGTGATAGCTCATCCAGCGGGAGATGATCCGGTTTTTCGTTGGCCTTCCTTTTTCCTGCCAGTATTGAATCGCGATTTTTTGTGCCGTCTCTGTTGCTTCCGAACCGCTACTGACAAAAAACGTCCAGTTCAGTGAGCCCGGTGCCCACTCAGCCAGCTTTGTAGCCAGCTTCTCCACAGCATCGCTGCTAAAATGCGAGCGGTATACGAAGGAAACCTCCTTGGCTTGCGCATACATCGCCTCAGCCACTTCTTCTACACCGTGACCAATGCTTGCCGTCACCGCTCCACTGGAACCGTCGATGTAACGATTCCCCTCTTGATCGTAAAGATAGATCCCTTTGCCGTGAGAAATAACCGGATACTCTTTGCCCAATTCAGGCTTGATTACATAGCTTTTCGTCATTTTCGTCGCCACCTCGCTTATTCTCTACCTCTATCCTAGCTGACCAGCACGCAAGAGCCATCCTACGTGCTGGCAAAAAAACATGGTAAAGAGACAAAATCTTTTGTACATTTTGTATAAGAGAACCTTTACCGAGGCTTTTGGAGGAGATACCTGATGACCATCACGATAAGAGAAGCGCTGCAACTGCCGGACATGGTTCACACCAGGCTGATCGCAGGAGCAGGCGGACTGGACAATCCGATTCGTTGGGTGACAATTGTCGAGGTGCTGGAGGATACAAGTCGCTTGCAGGAAGGCGAATTTTTGATTACAACCGGCTTTGGGCTTGCTGAACATACGGAAAAGCTCGCTTCTTTTATTCCTTCGTTGGCGAAGCAAAAGCTGAGTGGTGTTGCGATTCATACGGGCTTTTATTTACGGGAAATTCCCGAGACGTTTTTGACTTTGGCAGATCACTATCAACTTCCATTGATTGAAATTCCCACGGAGATAAACTTTTCAACCATAACCAAAGCCATCTTGCAGCCGATCATGAATCGGCAATTTGAAACACTGGCTTATTCCTCAGCGATTCATAACCGAATGATTGATGCTGCCCTGTCCAAGGGAGGCCTTCCCGCCATCGCTGGCGAGCTCGCTGCACTTACCGGAGGCGCCGTGTCGCTCATCGATGCATTAGGCTTTGAAGTCACGCAGCATGGCAGCTCGGAAGCACTGCCGCATGATCAGTCCCAGGAAATCGCGCATCGTGTACCGATTCGAGCCAATCGCGAGCATTTTGGCACGTTGACATTAACGAAACCCGAGCACGCCTGGAAAGAGCTCGATGACGTCGCACTACAGCATGCTTCTACCTTATGTGCTCTCGAATATGTAAAGGAAAGGGCAGTAGCCGCAACGGAATGGCGGTTAAAAGGGGATTTTGTGGAGGAACTCCTAAACGGACAGCAAATGACCCATACGGAGCTGGAGAGCCGTTGCCGCATGCTGGGGTACCCCCTTGCTGGACATCATCTCTGTGTCGCTGTTCGCGTAGATGTAGCCGATCAGACGATGCTCGGAGACATGCATCAAAGTGTCATTACGTTGATGCGGAGGCTTAGCGACCGTCATCAGCGCTCTTATTTGCTGCGTGAACGGCCACATTGCCTCTTGTTTATTTTGCCGGATGATCAGACGAGCCTGCGCTTATTAGAACAGCTCACTTCCCGCTGGAGAGGGCTTCATCCTTCACTTGACCTACAAATCGCCTTGAGCAATCCCTGTGAGCAATTGCCAAACGTCGTCAGTGCCTCCGAAGAAGCGATGTTTGCTCTACAAGCGTACCCACTGTTGGCCCAATCCCCGAAAATTTTGCGATACCGGGATATGCAGGGCTATCAGTTTTTGTTTCCGTACCATCGTGAAAAAGAAAGCTTGCTCCGCCTGTGGAACCCATTGCTGGAACCATTAATTCGCTATGATACGAAATACAATCAACAGCTTCTCGAAACACTTGAAGTGTATTTGGCCCAGAATGGAAACGGTCTACAGACCTCGCAAGCCTTGTATATCCATCGACACACGCTCAAGTACCGGTTGACCCAAATTGAAGAAAAAACAGGCTACCGCCTGGAGGATGCTCATCAACGCTGGCAGCTTCAGTTGGCCCTGATGGCCCGTCGTCTGCAACAGCAGTTGTATCCTACAAACAGGTAGCCCGTTATTCCCTCGTCGGGCGAAGTGGCTTTACCCATATATTCATGTCTTCATAGCCTGAAAAGATCGTACAATTGTTAATCAGCCGTCCACGGTATGCATAGCCCATTTTGGCAGCCGTCACATTCATTCCTGCAGATTGTGCCCGGGTCAAGGTGTACAAAAAGTAAATCCCCGCCTCCTCCATCCTTTGTTCCAGCGCGATAAACAGCGGTTGGAGGAGACCTTTCCCCGCATGATCTGGATGGGTTGCACAATCTGTCATCTCCGCTGAACCAAATCGTTCGGAGACTTCAGCTGACGCAGCACATGCAATCTTGCCTTCAAATTCAACGACATAGTAGATGGTGCCCTCTTGCATGGTTTTGCGAATGTAGGACGGATCGTTCATCGGTGTAGGATACGTCGCGAATACCAGTCCATACAAACACGCCAATTCCTTCGTGTCTGCATCCGTTGCTTCACGCAGGTAGTATCCCTCAGGTAATGATTTCTCTATCGTACTCCCCGCTCGTAACAGGCTCAGCGTAAGAATTTCCTCGGCAAGTTTTGCTGCCCCAGAGGTAGCCCGCTCTTTTGTCAGATAGCAGGTGAGCATCTGTGCGTTTTCCCCTTGAAAAAAACCATCGATGGTTCCCTCTAGCTCGTAACCCAGGGATTGCCATTGCGTAATATCTTGTTTTTTCCCGTACACAATGACTTTTGTTGCCTCTGACTTTTCGGCTAGCTCCTTCAAGACCCGATCCCACTGCTCGATTTGTGATGGTTCATACACGTGCAGCTTTACCCGGCGATTTTGTCGATCAATGATCAGGTCGCCAGCGTCCTGTGCACCTCCAACATTTATCACGGTCTTCATCCTCCCCTACAGTACTCCTCCTCTCATTGTAGCAAAACAAATAAGACCGTCATCTGCCAATCTGTATAAAAAAGCTTTCCTCATGCACAAAAAAACACAAGGTGGGCATTCTGTTGGGTCATATTCACTCGTTTTTCATACCATGAAAGTAGATGCTTCATGTGCGAGAAGGAGGGTGTTTTTTGTGAGCTGCAATAACAATTTTGCCCTGATCCTTGTCCTTTTTGTCCTTTTGGTCATCGTACTCGTCGTAATCGGATAGACTTTTGGAGATGCCTCTCATGTCAGGTCGTATCGAGGGGCCCTTTACATGACACGCTCGAGAAGGGAGGAAGCCCTCGTGCCCCCACTCATCTATGCCCATCGTGGAGCTTCCGGCCTGTTTCCGGAAAATACGATGGAATCGTTTCAAGGAGCCGTCCGGCGAAAAGCCAATGGGATCGAATTGGACGTCCAGCTCAGCAGTGACAATAAGCTGGTTGTTATTCATGACCATAGCCTGGAGCGCACGACCAATGGTTCAGGTTTGGTGCGCCATTACTCACTGCGCGAACTGCGTCAGCTACGTGCGGATAAAGACTCCTCTATGCGAGTACCAAAAGCCCACATCCCAACCTTACAGGAGGTATTCCAGACGTTTGTCGACACACCTCTGCGCTTCATTATCGAGATGAAAAATTTTTTCCAGGATCAACCCCACTTAGAGGAGCTCGTCATCGAACAAATCAGGCGATACCAGCTAACAGGGCGAACCATCATTTCAACGTTTAACTTCGACAGCCTTTTACGAATCAAGCAATTGGATGCAACACAAACGACAGGACTTTTATACGTTGGACCACTCGCCAAGCCTTGGGAAATAGCCCGCAACTATCGAGCTGATCAATTGCACGTCCCATTTGATCAGTTGACGGAAGACTTGGTCAAACAAGCAAAGGAGCATCATTTTGAAGTTTTGAGCTGGACGGTAAATACTGGTCGGCAAATCCAGCGAGCCATTGACTGTGGTGTAGATGGTCTGATCACCAATTACCCGAAGCGTGCGAGAAATCTGATTCGCAATCTATAAAAAAGAAAGGGAGCCAAGAAAAGGCTCCCTTTTTGTAATTGCATCATTACGTATGTGGTACAAAAAATTTTCCTTGCCAGCTATTTCGGGCTTTTAGTTCTGCATCAATACCATTCAGAACTTCCCACTTTTTACGACTCCACATCGGCCCAATCAAGAGATCAGGTGGTCCGTCTCCTGTGATTCGATGGACGATCATTTCTGGAGGTAAAATTTCCAATGTATCCACAACGAGCTTCGTGTACTCTTCCTGTGACAGGAATTCCAAGAGTCCTGCTTCATATTGCTTCACCATCGGCGTTTTGCGCAGCAGGTGCAATAGGTGTATCTTGATCCCCTGCACATCCAGATGTGCCACAGCTTCTGCAGTCTGCATCATTTCTTCGTGGCTCTCTCCTGGCAATCCGTAGATAATGTGAGAGCATACACGGATGTTGTGCTTGCGCAATCTCTCAACAGCATCCACGTAGCATTGATAATCGTGCGCTCGATTAATTAACTGGGCTGTGTGCTCATGGACTGTCTGTAGACCGAGCTCCACCCACAAATATGTGCGCTCATTCAATTCAGCCAAATACTCCACAACGTCGTCTGGCAGGCAGTCAGGACGCGTAGCAATGGAGAGTCCGACTACACCTTCTTGTTGGAGGATGACTTCGTACATCTCCCGCAGCTCCTCTACAGGTGCATACGTATTCGTGTACGCTTGGAAGAAGCCCAAATACTTGGCTTGCGGCCATTTCTCGTGCATCCGGTTTTTCACATCATGAAACTGTCTTTCCAGGTCCATTCTGCGATCACCAGCAAAATCTCCAGATCCTCTCGCACTGCAAAACGTGCAACCGCCTGTCGCTACTTTCCCATCCCGATTCGGACAACTAAAACCGCCATCCAATGGAACCTTGAAAATCTTTTCGTGAAAAGTCCCTCTTAAATGGTAATTCCATGTATGGTATCGTTTATCGCCCCACAACAATGGGACGTCGTTGTTGTGAATATCTGTCGCGAGCTTCATTGCTGTTTTCCTCCTATGGGCACCGCTACGTCTGGCGCTGGTGCCTTAATCCCGTTGGCGAACGCTACTTGCTTGATCACGTCATTATACCAAATTCGGCAACGGTCTCGCTACTTTAAGATAATAGGAAAACCACAGGTGAAGATTCCCCTGTGGTTTTTGCTTGTTTATGTCACTATTGCTGAATCTCCTCGATACGAATCGCGCGTGTATGAGAGGTATGACTCCACTCTTGGTTTTTCTTCGTAAAGAACGCGTAAAACATAATCGGAAGCCAGGTCAGGAAAAAGAATGGTAGCAAGAGGAGCCCGAAGTACCCCTTCCACGGAACTTTATCCAAATAGAGGGCCAGGATCGGCAACAGGTAGAACACGGCAGTAGAACCGTATACCAGCCACGTAGGCAAGATCGTGGATACCGTTGTCAGGGTACCAACATCAAAAAATCTTGCCAGGAACAATACCGACATCATCGTCACCATTAGCACGTACATCGGTTGGAAGAGGTAGAAGGCTGCATCAAGCATTCCCAGCTTTCTCGACTTCATACCATTAAACAAGACAGATCGAATGTAGCGTCCTGCCACATCGTAGTGCCCTTGCATCCAACGCAAACGCTGGCGCATAGACGATTTTAAGTCAATCGGTTTTTCATCCCAGACCTTGGTGTCATGTGCCCATGTCGGGTAAATACCGCGTTCAATACAACGTGTTGCAAATTCCAGGTCTTCCGTGAGACTGGTTGCTCCCCAACCCATTTCTTTGAGCAGGTTGCTCTCAATGCACAAGCCGGTTCCGCCCAAAGTGTTCGGCAGTCCCAAATTGTGACGAGCCAGTTGCCACATACGGTTTGTAAACCAGTAGGTAACCGCATAGGACAGCGTAATCCATGAATCAAACGGGTTCTTGGAGTCGAGGTAACCTTGGATCACACGCGCCCCTTTGCAGAGACGGTCATTCATTACTTTCAGGAAGTTTTTCTCAACCAAGTTGTCAGCATCAAACATGACGACAGCGTCGTACTGCTTAGGTCTTGCCCAGAGGTTCTCCAGCATCCATTCGATGCCGTAGCCTTTCCCACGCTTTGATGTGTCAAAACGCTCACATGCAATTGCACCATGCGCCCGACTAATTTCTGCCGTGTTATCTGTACAGTTGTCGCAAATGACGAAGATGTCGTACATTTCACGTGGATAGTCGAGTTTCTTCAGGTTTTCAATTAGCGGAGCAATTACGGCGCTCTCATTGTGAGCTGCCACGAGCACAGCAAACGTCTTTTGCGGCTCAGTTGTTACTTGCTCTTTTTTGCGGAACAGGCCTGCACATGAAACTAATGTTTGATATGTGCCGATTACACCCACCGCAGAAGTAAATCCGATGAATAATCCCTCAATGATCTCTCTAATTACACTCATGGGTTCTTCTCCTCGACCTAAACCAGATTGGGTCTGATCTGAATTTAGGTAGTGTTGTTTTTCCAACATTTCTCT